>NC_010125.1:1311250-1657500 GCF_000067045.1 Gluconacetobacter diazotrophicus PA1 5 | reverse complement strand
GCAGCTTCGCCCGCTCGCCCCCAGCATCAACACCAACGGGCACGCCGGTCCAGCGTGACACGACGGAGGCGATGCGCCTTCGGTCACGGCCTCGCTGACCAAGCCGGCCCCGCGGGCCGCGCTTTCGTTTTCATCTTGCGCCTGGGCGATCTTCTCCTGCAGGTTCGGGATGACGCCGTACATCAGTTCCGACGCCCGCCCCAGATCGCCGCGCCGCTGCGCCACCTCGACGTCCGAGCGCGCCTGGTCGAGCTGTTCCTTCAGCTTCTGGACTGCGTTCACCCGGTCCTTCTCGGCGTGCCACGCCGCAGACATGGCGTTCGATTTTTCCTCGATGTCCGCCAGTTCGGCTTCCAGCTTCACCAGCCGTTCCCGACTGGCGGAGTCGTCTTCCTTGCGAATCGCCTCGCGCTCGATCTTGAGCTGGATCAGGCGGCGGTCGAGTTCGTCCAGTTCCTCGGGCTTGCTGTCGATCTGCATGCGCAGGCGGCTGGCAGCTTCGTCCACCAGGTCGATCGCCTTGTCCGGCAGGAAGCGGTCGGTGATGTAGCGGTTGGACAGCGTCGCCGCCGCCACCAGCGCGTTGTCGGTGATGCGCACGCCGTGATGGAGCTCGTACTTCTCCTTGATGCCGCGCAGGATCGAAATCGTGTCGGGCACCGAGGGCTCGCCGACATAGACCGGCTGGAAGCGCCGGGCGAGGGCCGCGTCCTTTTCGATATATTTGCGGTATTCGTCCAACGTCGTGGCGCCGATGCAGTGCAGGGTGCCGCGCGCCAGTTCCGGCTTGATCAGGTTGGAGGCATCCATCGCGCCGTCCGTGCGGCCGGCGCCGACGAGGGTGTGCATCTCGTCGATGAACAGGATGACCTGCCCCTCGGCGCTTTCGATCTCCTTCAGCACGGCTTTCAGCCGTTCCTCGAACTCGCCGCGGAACTTCGCGCCGGCCACCAGCGCCCCGAGATCAAGCGACAGCAGCTTCTTGTTCTTCAGCGCCTCGGGTACGTCGCCGTTGACGATGCGCAGGGCCAGCCCTTCGACGATCGCGGTCTTGCCCACGCCGGGCTCGCCGATCAGCACCGGGTTGTTCTTGCTGCGCCGGGCCAGGACCTGGATCGCGCGACGGATTTCCTCGTCGCGGCCGATGACCGGGTCCAGCTTGCCCTGCTGGGCGATTTCCGTTACGTCGCGGGCGTATTTCTTCAGCGCGTCGAAGCTGGCCTCGGCGTTCTCGCTGGTCACGGTGCGGCCCTTGCGGATGGCGGCCACCGCCTTGTCCAGCGCCTGCGCCGTGGCACCGCCGTCGCGCAGGGCGCGGCCGGCCGGCGTGTCCGACGCGGCGATGGCGACCAGCAGCCGGTCCTGCGCCACATATTCGTCACCGGCCTTCTGCGCCGCGGTCTGCGCGGCATCCAACAGGCGGACGAGGTCGGGCGTGGCCTGCGGCTGCCCGGCCCCGCCACCCTGTACGCGCGGCACCTTGGCCAGCGCGGCCTCGACCGCCGCCTGGACCGCCGGTGCCTGCCCACCGGCGGCACGGATCAGCGAGGACGCCGCCCCTTCCGGGTCGTCCAGCAGCGCCTTCAGCAGATGTTCCGGCGTCAGTTGCTGATGATAGTCACGCACCGCGATCGTCTGGGCGGCCTGAAGAAAGCCGCGCGACCGTTCGGTGAATTTTTCGATATTCATAATCCCATGTCCCTTTCACTCAGGCGACCTGAAGGCCGGGAAACGCCATCCCTGAAGAGGCAATGGCAGACCCGGCGACAGATCCGAGATGGGGATAATGGGACGTTATGACAAGGGCCTGCCCCCGGAGGCGTCCGGCCCGGCAGGGGCATGGCTGCCCCCCGGAACGGACAGCCCTGGTCGGCCGCCCGGTCAGTGGAACCGGGGCGAGACCTCTTTCACCGCCGCGACGGCGCAGGCTTCGTCCAGGTCGCCGCCGGGGGCGCCCGAGACTCCCAGCCCCCCGAGGACGGAGCGGTCCGCCCGGCGCAGCAGCACGCCGCCCGGCACGAACAGGACCTGCGGGATCGTGTTCAGCGCGCCGTTGGGCGGACCCGTGACCTTGGCCGCGATCAGCGCGCTGATCGTATCCTTGTCGAAGGTCATGCCGTAGGCGTAGGCGGTATAGGCCTTGCGATAGGACACCGACAGCGATTGCAGGGGCACGGTGTCCCCCTTGATGATCACCTGTTCATGCCCCGACGGGTCGACCACCGCCGCCGTCACCGACCAGCCGCGCGCGGCGCAGATCCGCACCGCCGCCGCGGCCAGCCGGTCCGCCAGGTCCCAGGACAGTTTCTGGGTGGTGATAATACCGGTTTCCCCGGCCCGGGCCGGGGAAACGGCCAGCAGGACGGCGCATGCCGCCACCGCGACCTGGCGCCGCGCCACGCGCGATCAGCCCTTCTTCCTGTCGATCGCGGGGCCGAGCAGCAGCAGGTCGGCCGGCGACAGGCGGTCCGACGCCGTGCTGGCCTGATGCCAGTACGGATAGAGCAGCGGCGGCGCGCTGGCCTCGTCCAGCCGGGCCATTTCCTCGGCCGACAGGCTGAGTTCCGCCGCCTTGAGGTTATCGGCCAGTTGCGCGTCGGTCCGCGCCCCGATCACCACCGAGGTGATCGCAGGACGATGCGCGACCCAGGCCAGCGCGACCTGGGCGGCGGACACGCCGCGTTCCGCGCCGATCGCCACCAGGACTTCGACGACATCGTAGAGCTTTTCCACGTCATAGACCGGCGGTTCGTTCCATTGCGCGAGCTGGCGCGTGCCCTCGGGTTCGGGCTTGCCGCGCCGGTGCTTGCCGGACAGCAGGCCTCCGGCCATCGGGCTCCAGACCTGCACGCCGATCCCCTGGTCGAGCGCGAGCGGCAGGAGTTCGTATTCGGCCTCGCGCGCCTGCAGCGAATAATAGATCTGCTGCGACACCGGGGCGATCAGGCGATGGCGTTCCGCCGTGCTGAGCGCCTTCATGATGTGCCAGGCGGAGAAATTGGACACGCCGGCATAGCGGATCTTGCCCGCGCGGGTCAGGGTGTCCAGCGCCTCCAGCGTTTCGTCCAGCGGGGTCTGGCCGTCCCATTCATGCAGGTAGAACAGGTCGATATGGTCGCGGCCGAGGCGGCGCAGGCTGGCTTCCGCCGCCGATATCAGGTGATAGCGGGACGAGCCGGCGTCGTTCTGTCCCTTGCCCATGGGAAAGCGCGCCTTGGTGCCCACCAGGATTTCCCCCGCCCGGCCCTTCAGCGCCTCGCCCAGGATTTCCTCGGACACGCCGGAGGAATAGACGTCGGCGGTATCGAACATGTTGATGCCGGCTTCGATGCACATGTCGATCTGCCGCTTCGCGCCGGCGACATCGGTGCTGCCCGTCTTGGCGAAGGCACCCTTGCCGCCGAACGTCATCGTGCCGAGAGTGAAGACGGATACGCGCAAGCCGGAACGGCCGAGCTGGCGATAGTGCATGGACTGTCTCCCGTCAGATTGATTGCGCGGAACTATGGGCGCCCGCACCGGGGAATGATAACCGTCGAATCCGGAAAACAGTTTCCGGAAAGGGCGAAGGAACGATGCGCGACGCGGACGAAATGCGGATTGTCGTCGAAATCGTCCGCCAGGGGGGCCTGTCGGCGGCGGCGCGCCATCTGGGGCTGGCGCCGTCGGTGGTCAGCGACCGGCTGGCCCGGCTGGAGCAGCGCCTGGGCACCCGCCTGCTGGTGCGCACCACGCGGCGCCAGACCCTGACCGAAGCCGGGCGGATCTACCTGGACGAGGCCACCGCCATCCTGGCCGCCACCGACGCCATGGAAACCCGGGTGCGCGAGACGGTGAACGCGCCCGGCGGCATGTTGCGCATCACCGCCCCCATGCCCTTCGGCCGGGTCCGGCTGGCGCCCTTCGTCGCGGGCTTCATCAGCCGCCATCCCGACATCCGCATCCATCTGACGCTGGAGGACCGGATGGTGGATATTGTCGGCGAAGGATACGACATCGCCATTCGTGCCGCGCCCGTGGTGGACACCGCCCTGACCGGCCGGCGGCTGATGGAAAGCCGGCGCGTGCTGGTGGCCAGTCCCGCCTATCTGTCGCGTCACGGCCGGCCGGAGACCCCCGCCGACCTGGCCCGCCATGCCTGCCTGGTGGCCAACATGACCGGCCAGTGCCGGGGAACCTGGCGCTTCGGCCGGGGCGAGAAGGCCCGCATTCACCGGGTGGAAGGACGGCTGGCCTCCAGCCATTCCGAACTGCCGGTGGTGTGGGCGCTGGCCGGGCTGGGCCTGGCGCAGAAATCATTATGGGAGGTCGAGGCGCATCTGCGGGCTGGGCAACTGGTGACGGTGATGGAGGACTGGGAGCCTGACCCGGCTACCTTCTATGCCATCCATACCGTCAGTACCGTGCATTCGCACAAGATCGCGCTGTTCATGGGCGAACTGTTGCAGCCGGGGAATGGGGTGGTGGGTTAAGAGCCTGTTTGGAAAGTCGCTGAAGTGTGATTCAAGCTCTGGATGTGGACGCCAGAGCAGAGAGGCCGCATGGCCAGGATTACCCGCAAGACGAAGCGTTACTTCCGTCTGATATGACGGAGGAGGAATGGGCGCGCATCGCGCCACTGATGCCCGAGCCGGGACGCACGGGGCGTCCGCGCGAGATCGAATTCCGCGAGGTGATCAACGCGGTTCGTTACCTGGTTCGATCCGGCTGCGACTGGCGAATGCTGCCGATCCATTTCGGGCATTGGCGTACGGTCTATGGTTGGTTCAGGGAATTGGCCCGGCGGTTCCTGTTCCAGACCATTCATGATGTGGAACTGATGCTTGACCGGGAGCGCTCGGGCCGTGAAGCCAGCCCTTCGGCCGGAGTGATCGACAGCCAGAGCATCAAGGCGCCGCACGCGAAAACAAGAGGTTACGACGCTGGAAAGAAGATTGTCGGGCGCAAGCGGCATATCGCCGTGGATACGGACGGACGCCTGCTGATGGTCAACCTGACGCCGGGGGACATCTCCGACAGCGCCGGAGCGCAGATGATCCTGGACGCGATCCGCAAGCGCTGGCCGTGCTGTTTCAGCGAGACGATCTTTTGAGTCACACGGTCATCCATCGCTGCGGCGTCCAGTGTCTTGGCCCGTTCAGTTTCCAGTTCTCGGATCAGTTCCAACGCCAGGAGAAGCCGACGACGCAGGCGGTCGAGTTCAGCACGAAGGAACGGCGGCAGTTCCCGCCCGTCGCCCGTGCGCAACGCGGCGACGTCGCGTTCCCAGGACCGTAACGACGGTCTACCCCGGATGCCCTGGGTAAACAGCAGCGCCTCTATTCTGTTTTCGATACGCAGCCTTTCCTGAACAAGGTGTTCGCGTTCGCGGTGTGTACGTTTGGCATCCTCCTCGTCGGGCGTCGGCACACGCACCATGCTGCATATCTGGCGATCACCATTAAGCCATGCCGCAAGAACACGCAGCATGCCTTCCGCGTCGAGACGGTCCGTCTTGGCCCGACGTGCGCGACGATTGACCAGAATGCTCGTGGGCTCAAGCACATACGCGGCGATGCCGTGCGCTGTCAGCAAACGATACAGCCAGAAGCCATCGCGGCCGGCCTCGAAACAGCATGACACCTCCGCGACATCACCCGGCTGGGTCGACGCGCGCGTTTGAAGCTCCGCGATCAATTTCAGCAGCCCTGAGGCGTCTCCACCTTCGAGGCGATGCAATCGGGATTTCGTGGCTCCCGAGATAGTCTTTACCGCGACAAGCCAGGAGGAAACGCTGAGTTCGATGGCAATGTGAATGGCGTTCTCGGATGACATGGCAGGAACTCCCTCGTCATTGGTGCTGACACGCTTGAGATTGAGCCTTTCTTGCCGGCGGTGTCTGCCCTCATAGCATCTGGAACCAGATCTCGATCGGCTTGCCCTTGGGCAGATGGCCGGTATGGGCATTCAGGATGCGGGGGAAGTTTTTTTGAATGCCTCCATGACGCCAGCGTCCTGACCCGGGTGACGTGGCCGGGCGCTGACATAGGAAAAACCAAGCCGTTTCAGTAGAGTGGACACATGACGCTCATGATAGACGACGCCGAAGCGCTCTTCGATCACGCGTTGCAGATCGACCCGGCGCCAGCGCACCACGCCATCACGCTGCCGATCCGGCCCCGCCTCGACCAGGGCCTTCAATTCGGCCTGCTGTGCCCCGCTCAGGCGGCAGGCCGGCCCTGCGTGCAGATGATCGCGCAGGCCATCCGGCCCTTCAGCATTGAAGCGGTGAACCCAGTCCCGCAGCGTCTGGCGGTCCATGCCGCCTACGCGGGCCGCATCGGTGCGGCTGGCCCCGTCACGGATCGCCGCCAGGGCCAGAAGCCGGCGCGCAGCGTTCGCCTGCCGGCTGCGCGCCGCAAGTCGCCTCAGATCAGAGGCCGAATAGTCATCCCGTAGCTTCACCGCTCTCGTCATCTGCCAGATCCTCCCAAAATCAAGAGAATCAGAGCCGGCGCCGTTCGTCACTTCACACACGAGTCAGTGGCTACGGCCTTTGGTATAACTTCTGAATGAAGCAGCGCACATGGCTAACTACCATTCGGCTGGTTTTCGGCCCGCTCGAACTGGCTGACAAACTTCACATTGTAGGCATAGAATTCGCCTTCCGGCGTAATGACCATCTCTGTAATATTGGTACGATGAAAGGTATCGTCGTTCTCTTGATCATTTATTTTTAAGCTAGCAGGCTGTCGGGTTGGGGTACCTGGCTCTGGCGATCTGCGGTAAGCTTTCAGGATGAGCAGCTTCATTCCGTTTGATCGATCGCAGCCGTATCTTCTGCCGCCGGATCTGAAGTCATGGCTGCCGTCGGACGATGTGGCGCATTTCATCGTGGCGGCGGTAGAGCGGGTGCCGTTGAGGGCATTTTCCGTTCCTGTGCGGACTGGCGGCAAGGCGCAGTATCATCCGCGCCTGATGCTGGCGCTGCTGATTTACGCCTATGCGAACGGCGTGTTCTCATCGCGTCGGATCGAACGGGCGACATATCGTGATATCGGTATGCGCTTTGTGGCGGCGAACCTGCATCCTGACCATGACACGATCGCGACGTTCCGGCGCGGCAACCGCACGGCGATCGAGGCAGCGTTCATGCATGTACTCCTGCTGGCACGCGAGACGGGACTGGTGCGGCTTGGCACGGTGTCGATCGACGGCACGAAGATCGATGCCAATGCCTCGAAATACCGTTCCATTCGTTATGATCGCGCGAAAGAGCTGCGCGAGAAACTGGCCACCGATATCTCCACCCTGATGGAACGGGCAGAGGCGGCGGATACAACCGATGTGGATCATCAGGCGTTGCCGGAGGAACTGGCCCGGCGGGAGGCTCTGAAGGCAAAGCTGGATGAAGCCTGTGCGCGACTGGAGGCGGAAGCCCGCGAGCAGGCCAAGACCGCCCGACCAGAATATGAGCGCAAGAAGGCAGCTTTTGATGCGAAGCGGGGACGGCGCGGTCGGGCGCCGAAAGAACCGGACGATGAACCGCCACCAGACCGGCAGATCAACCTGACCGATCCGGACAGACAAGCTGATGCGCCGCTCCGACGCGCATGAATACCGGCAAGCCTACAATGCCCAGGCCGTGGTTTGTGCCCGAGGGCGCCAGTTGATCTTGGAAAATGGCGTCGTTCGACGACGGCGGACGCGCCCAGCTTCGCCGCCACCATCCTGGGTATGGAGGAGAGGATCGGCCTGCCACGAACCGTCCTCGCCGACACGGGTTTCGCCAGCGGCAAAGCCGTCGAAACGTTGCAGGCCAGCGGCGTGGACCCGCTGGTCGCCATCGGACGCCCTGTGAATCGGCGCCCTTATGACTTCCGGCCAGAACCGCCACCCAGGGAGCCGCGCCGGATCACCGAGCCCTGGCGCCTGGAAATGAAGGCCAGGCTGCAACAGAACCCGGCAAAAGCCCTTTACGCCTTACGCAAGCAGACCGTCGAACCGGTCTTCGGTATCATCAAGAGCGCCATGGGCTTCACCCGTTTCCATCTCCGTGGCCTCCCCAACGTCGCAACAGAATGGACGCTCGTCGCCCTCGCATATAATTGCCGTAGGATCACGCGACTGACGGCCGCATAAACGCCGTCGTCGCCATCACTCATCACTACGGCAGCGCCCAATCCGACAGCCTGCTAGAGCATTCAGAATGCTGGAAAAGTCCTGGTCGGCGTGTATTGTTTCACTTCGTGTACGCTCGCGGCGCGGCGATAAAAAAGATCGCGCGGGGGGTGCTTGTCTTCACCCTTTCGCGACGATCGAGTGGCATGTTCAAGACGTTCACGTGGATACTGTCCTGTCCCATCTGGGCGCTTCAGCTTTTTACCGGCGCGAAATCATTCCGTGACAATCCGCTGATCGGCAGCCGGGCGCTGAATGAACGGGGGCTGCATGTCCTGCGCCAGGCCATGGCGCATCGGGCCACCGCCTGGCGGCGGCGGCGGCTGGGGCGCGGCGTTCCCGCTCCTCTGGCGGCCGCGTTCGCGCGGGATGGTTTCGTCGTCGTCCCGGATTTCCTGCCGGCCGAAGCATTCAGCCAGCTTCTTGATGACGTCACGCGCTATCGCGGGCCGGCGCGCGAGACCATACAGGGCGACACGGTCACCCGCCGCATCGCGCTCGATCCCAGGGTGCTGGCCGGGATGCCCGGCATGCGGCGCCTGCTGGACAGGCGGCTGCTGGGCAAGCTGACACGGCTGGCCGGTGGCCGCGATTGCGAACCGCTTTATTATATCCAGACCATTCTTCCGCATGCCGTCACGGGCGACCCCGACCCGCAGCTTCAGCTTCATGCCGATACCTTCCATCCGACGGTCAAGGCGTGGTTCACCCTGACCGACGTCGCGGAAGACAGCAGCCCGTTCATCTATGTCCCTGGTTCGCACATCATCACCCCAGCGCGCCGGGCCTGGGAAAAACGAATGAGCATCGAGGCATCCGGATCGGAAAACCGTCTGACCGGCCGGGGATCTTTCCGTGTCGATGAAGACACCATTTCCGCCATGGGCTACCCGCCGCCGCGCTCCTTTCCGCTGCCGGCGAATACGCTGATCGTCGCGGATACGGGTGGCTTTCATGCGCGCGGGGCCGCCCGGGACGCCGGTATGCGGGTCGAGGTCTGGGCGTACGAACGCGGGAATCCGTTTTGTGCCCCGCCGGTCGATCTGTGGCGCATTCCGGCCCTGGGCCGGTGGCGCGTGCCTGTGATGTGGGCTTTTGGCGACTGGCTGGAGGAAAGCGGCCTGGGGCGGCAGGTCTGGCGCAGGCGCGGCACTGTCGGCGCGTTCGACCGCGACGTTGCCGGTCATGCGGCGGCCAAGGTTCGGCAGGACATGTCGGGGTGGCCTGGGCGGGTCAGCGCTGGTTTGGTGCGGAAGGGTCTTCTTTTTCTGAAGAAAAAGAAGCAAAAAGACTTTTGATCTGTTTCGGGACATCGTACGCGCCCGGCACAATGCCCCTGAACAGATCAAAAGTTTTTTGGTTCTTTTTTTCAAAAAAGAACTTAAAAACTGGCCTTCAGATCCGCAACATACGTCCGCATCGGAAACGGATGATATTCGTAATACCGGGCATTGTTGATATTATCGATGCCGGCATCGAACGTCAGCGGTCCCGTGACGTGCCAGTGAACATGCACGTCCGCAACAAGGAATTTATCGAACGCGCCGAAGACGTGGCCGACACGGTCGGTATTGTCCAGCGTGGAATACATCCGGCCCTGGTAGCGAAGCGCCGCCGACAGATCGAGGCGCTTCGTCGCGTGCCACGTGGCCTGTACCGTGTCGCGCCAGTCCGGCACATAGGGCACATGCTTGCCGGCGGCGGTGGTGCCGGTCGAACTCTGGAAGCCGGGGTCGGAGAGAATGCGGGAATCGACATAGGTCAAGCTGTTTGACAGGTCGAAGCCCTTGATCAGAAGGTCGCGCCGTTCCGCCACGAATTCCACGCCGCGATTGCGCACCTCGGTCACGTTCTGGAACGTCGTCGTATAGATGTTGTTCAGCAACGTGCTTTGCGAGATCAGTGCGTTGTGCGTGTTTTCCTGGAACAGCGACAGGCGCAGGCTGCCGCTGTGCGTGCGGCGTTCGATCATGGCCTCGCTGGAGAACACCTGTTCGGGCCGCAGGGTGGCGTTGGGGACGGCATATGTTCCGCCGGTCGAGACGATCTGGTACAGCTCGGACACCGTCGGGTAGCGCCAGGCCTCGCCGAAGGACAGTTTGGCGGTCCAGTCCGGGTTGATCCGCCACGCCAGCGTCGCCTTGGGCGAAAAATTGGTCGAATGTTCCGGCGGCTGGCTGGCGGCGACGGCGCCGGCCTGGTTGAAGCCGTTGGAGGCCCGCCAGAATTCCAGCCTTCCGCCGACCGTCAGCGTAAAGCCCGGCGCGAACTTCCATGCCTCCTGCGCCCAGAGGGCATAGGTCGTCGTCGTTCCACGCCCGCTGGAATGGAGCGTGCCGTTTCCTGCCGCGGGCGAGGACGCCCAGTTGCCGGTGTTGTAGGTCGGGTTTTCCAGGTCGTACTGGTCCCGATGGCCGCCGAAGCTGAGTTCATGCGCGCCGCCGACGCCGCTGGGGCGCCAGATTCCCTTGACGTCCGCCGTCATCCAGCCGGACCCGTCCATGCGCGCGATATAGCCGTTCGGCGTGAAGTTCGTGCCGCCCAGCACGCCGGCCGGATTGCGCTGGATGTCCTTCAGGTAGTCATAGTCCGTGAAGATGGCTTCCCCGTCCCAATGGCCCTGCGTCCTGGTCTTCAGCGAGACCGCGTTCATCAGGTGCTGTTCGTCATACGTGTAGGTGTCGTTGGCGAAGCCCGCGACACCGCCGAAGGTGGCGGCACCGGCGGCATTGGTCAGGTAGGATTGCGACCGGGCGCGGGTCTGGTTGTCCCAGTATCCGACCGTATAGTTCAGGCGCAGCCATGGCGTGAAATCATAGGCAAGGCGCAGCGTCACGTTATCGGTCGTGCTGTGCTGCAGCCCGCCCGCTCCCATGACGTTTGCGACCGACCCCGTCTTGCTCAGCGCCGCGATCCCGCCCGTCGTGCCGGCCGGCATGCCGGAACTGGTGACGAAGAACAGCGGCTGGCCCAGGCTTTCCTCCCGGTTGGCGCTGAACAGCCAGGACAGGCGGCCGATCCGGTCGCCGATCGTCACCGCACTGTTCGCGGTGCCGTAGTTCCCCCTGGTCCGGTAGGCATCATAGGTCTGCACGCTGCCGGTCTGCTTGACCGTGGCCGTGAAACGGTCGGGCATCCGCGTGGTGACCAGCACGACGCCGCCCATGGAATTGCCGGGATATTCCGCCGCGAACGGGCCGTAGAGCATGTCGATCCGTTCGATCTGCTCGGGTGTCACCATGCCCCAGCGCGGCGCGCCGTTCGTGTTGTTGTTGGAAATCAGGGCCGAGATCGGGGCATCGTCGACATAGACCAGGCTGCGGGCACTGGAATTGACGCCCCAGGTCCGGGTTTCGAGCGTGGCCTGCGTGTCGCCGTTGTTGCGTTTGCGCAGCAGCAGGCTGGGCAGGTATTTCAGCGCGTCTTCGGTATCGACGATGTTGACGGTCGCCTCGATCGTCCGCCGGTCGATGCCCGCGCTGGTCTGCGGCAGCGCGAAGCGCCTGGCGTCCGGCGCCGTGGCCTGCCGGGTCACGACCAGCGTCTCGGCCTTGGGCGCGGGCGCGGGCGGCGCGGCGGCGTGCGTTCGCGGATCGATCTTCTGTGCCGGCGCGACCGGTGTCCTGCTGGAGGTGCGGTTGGAGGGGAGGGGCGTGGCCGCCGATTGGGCGGGTACGGCCGCGCCATGCATGGAAAGCACGAAAACGGCTAGCGCTACGCGGCGCGGACCGGCCCTGTGCGTTGGGCGCGCGGGCCGTGGATGACCTGACATGATGTCTGTCCTGGGCTGACCTGGAAAAAGCCGGCAGGGGGGCGGTCATCGGGCCTCGTGGATTGTCCGCACGGCGCCCTGGTCGTCATCCAGGGGCATGCGGGAAATCCATGGGGGAATCGGGGCGGCCTGCCGGCGTCGGAGCGGCGTCATCCGCGCGGATGGTTCATCCGGGCGGGACGCCGTTCAGGCCGTGGCAGGCGGTGCGCGCGAGGGGGGAAGAAGACGGCTGCCGGATGCCGGGGGCGCCCGGGGTTGCGCGGGCCGGCACTGGGGCCGCATCCACCCCGTGGGCGGAAGCGGTAGAAAGGCCAGGCCGGTGAGGATGATGGCCGGAATATGCAGCAGCGGGCAGAGCGGGCACGACCCGTCATGATGGTGCCGGGGCGCATGTGACGGAAGGGGCGCCGCCTGCGTCATACCCGCCTGCATCATGCCCGGCATGGCCATGTGCATGGCCGGCATGGCGCAGGTGCCGGCGCAGTCTTCGGGGGCGATGTCGATGCCGGTCAGCCGCTCGATCGTGGCGCGCGGCGCCTCGTCGGGCCGTGCCTGGTTCTGGACCAGCAACTGGCCCAGAAAACCCAGCAGCGTGAACGCGACGATCAGCCACGCGCCCAGGGCAGGGTGTGTCCCAGGGCGTATCGCGGGTCGTTTCGCAGGATGCAGGACGCGGGCCATGGTGGCAGCGGGGTGCCTTGTTCTCGACTCTCGCGTTGGTAAATGCCGAGGACTGGATTGTCAAAATTTTGATCGTCTATGCGGCGTCCTCCGCCATGTCGCGCAGCAGGCGGCCCAGATCGGTCTTGCGGATCGCGCCCGCGACGTCGCGCAGTTGCGCGGCGTCGATGAAGCCCATGCGGAAGGCGACCTCGGCGGGCGATCCGACCAGCATGCCCTGGCGGGACTGGATGGTCTGCACGAACATCCCGGCCTGCATCAGCGCGTCGGGTACCCCGGCATCCAGCCAGGCGCAGCCCCGGCCCAGCTTTTCCACCTGCAGCGAGCCTTCTTCCAGATAGATCCGGTTCAGGTCCGTGATCTCCAGCTCGCCCCGGGCCGAGGGGCGGATCGCGCGGGCGAAGGCGCTGACGCGGGAGTCGTAGAAATACAGCCCCGTCACCGCCCAGCGCGACGTCGGCTGGGCGGGCTTTTCCACCAGGTCCCGGGCGCGGCCGTCGGCGTCGAAGCTCACCACGCCATAGCGTTCGGGGTCCTGCACCTGGTAGGCGAACACCGTGGCGCCGACATCGCGCCGCGCCGCCGCCTGCAGCAGCACGCTCAGATGGTCGGCGAAGATCAGGTTGTCGCCCAGCGCCAGCGCGCAGGCCGCGCCCTGCAGCCAGTCCTCCGCGATCAGGAAGGCCTGGGCGATGCCGTCCGGCGAAGGCTGGACGCGATAGGTGAAGCGCACCCCATACTGCGTCCCGTCGCCCAGCAGGCGGCGGAACTGCGGCAGGTCGTCGGGCGTCGAGATGATCATGATGTCCCGGATGCCCGCCAGCATCAGCGTCGAAAGCGGGTAGTAGATCATCGGCTTGTCATAGACCGGCAGCAACTGCTTGCTGGTCGCCAGCGTCATCGGGTGCAGCCGCGTGCCCGACCCGCCGGCCAGCAGGATGCCCTTCATCGCGGGCGGGGCGGCGGTGCCGGATAGGGCGGTTCGGGATACAGGCGCGTTCATCGACTTCCACATGCTGCGTTCCGTTGCTGCTGGCTCGCGCCGTCGCGGGGGGACCCATGCGGGGCGGTGTGATTGATGGCCCTGCCGCGTTCGCGCATACTGATGATGGAAATAGGGATTTTTATGTGCTCGCCGATCATCTGACCCAGGACCTGGCGTCCGTCCTCGACCGTCCCGACCTGCGCGTGATCGCGGGGGAGCGGCGTATCGGCCTGGACCCGGCGCTGCCATTGCCGTTTCGCGTCGGCGCCGACGGCATGATCGTGCTGGGCGCGCCGTGCCTGGCCATGCCGGCGGCGGCGCCGGTCCTGCTGCGGCACGCGCTGGAACTGGTCCGGCTGCTGGAGGTCGCGCCCGGCGAACCGGTCCTGGCCGGGTTGTGCGCCGCGCGTACCGCCGCGCTGTTCGCCGGGCTGGACGGTCCCGCCGCCGGGCGCAGCCGCCCCGCCTGGCATGCCGACATGGCGGCGGATGTGCCGCCCGAACCGGCCCGGCTGGCGGATGTGTGGTCCACCCTGTCCCCGTTGCAGCCGCCCGTCACGCCCCCGGCGGACGGGGCTGTCGGGTTCGGCGGCCTGCGCGCGCGCCTGACCCTGCTGTGGTCCCTGCTGGGTCCGGCCGAATCCCTGATGGCCGAGGGCGGCGATGCCCGCCTGGCGATCGATCCGGCGACCGGGCTCAACCATTACGGCTGTTCGCACCGGCCCCGGCCGTGGGCGGTCACGTTCGCGTCCTCGACCGCCTCGTCGCTGTCCGAACGCGGCTTCGCCGGGGCCGAGGCCGCGCGCCTGCGCCTGATCCGGGGCGAACTGTCCGGTGACGGCGCCCGGGTGCGGGCCGAGATGGTCGAGGACGTGCGCCGGCAGATCGCGTGCCATTACCGGATGACGGACGCGGAATGCGTCGTCCTGGCGCCCTCGGGCACCGATTGCGAATTGCAGGCCCTGGCCATGGCGACGCTGGGTTCCGCTGGGCATCCCGTCAGCAACATCCTTCTGGCCCCCGAGGAAACCGGGAGTGGCGTACCGCTAGCGGCAAAAGGTTGCCATTTCGCCAACGACACCGCCCTGGGGGCGCAGGTGACGAAAGGCCAGCGGATCGCGGGCTTTCCCGACGACACGCAATTGCTGTCCGTTCCCCTGCGCCTGCCGGACGGCGCGCTGCGCGCGCCCGCCGACATCGACCGGGCCTGCGACGACCTGGCACGGCGGGCGCGGGCGGCGGGTCGGCATGTGCTGATGCACCGGCTGGACCTGTCCAAGACCGGGCTGCTGGCCCCGGGGCTGGAGATGCTGGACGGGCTGGCGGAGGATGGTTCGTCGCCGGATGTGCCCCCGCCGGATGTGCCCTTGCCCGATGTGGTCGTCGATGCCTGCCAGGCGCGGCTGGACCCGGCGCGGGTGCGGGCCTATCTGGACCGGGGCTGGATGGTGATGATCACCGGGTCCAAATTCTTCACCGGCCCGCCCTTCTGCGGCGCGCTGCTGCTGCCGGCCGGCGTGGCGGCGCGGCTGGACCATGGCAGCCTGCCCGTGGGGCTGGCGGATTACAGCCATCGCGGGGCGTGGCCGCCCTGCGCGGCCGCCGGCATCCTGCTGCCGGGCGAGAATCTGGGCCTGGTGCTGCGCTGGTATGCGGCGCTGGCGGAAATGACCGCGCTGCAGGACATTCCGCGGGCCGTGGTGCGCGACCGGCTGGACCGGTTCCTCGACGCGCTGGAAGGCGCCATCGACGCCGATCCCGACCTGTGCCGCCTGGTGGTGCCGGCACCGGCACGGCCGCCATTGGCCGATGCCTGGGACGACCGCACGACCATTATGTCCTTCTTCGTGCGCGATCCGCACGCGGCGAAGGGAGTGGAATCCTTCGTCCCGCTGGGGCTGGATGCGGCGCGCGCGCTCTATCGCTGGCTGAATACCGACCTGTCGCGCCTTCTGCCCGGCCCGGCGCTGGATGGTGGGGCGGATGGGGGGCTGGGGGGCCTGCTGTGCCATGTGGGCCAGCCGGTGCCGCTGCCGCACCCCGCGCGCGCGGACGGGCCGGCCGGGGCGCTGCGCCTGTCGGCCGGCGCGCGGCTGATCTCGGGCGAGCCGTCGCATGGTGGGCTGGTGCCCGATCGGCGCATGGATTGCGAAATCCGCGATGGATTGCGGGTCCTGGCCAAGATCGGACTGATCCTGCGGCACTGGGCGGTGCTGGCGGCGGCCGACCCGGTACAGACCTACGCTCCACTTCCGGCTATGGATACAGGGGTGTCTCGGTCCCGTCCCTGACACGTTGCCCCCTGACCCTGACCGGATCGGCGTACATGAACCAGAATCACGGCCATTTCCTCGACACTCCGAAGCTGCAGGACGGCGTCACCCGCTTCTGGATGATCCGCCACGCACTGGTCGAGGAAAATGCCCGCATGAAGCTCTACGGCGCGCTGGACGTGCCGCTATGCCCCGAAAGCCTGATCGCCCAGCGGGGCATGTACCAGGCCCTGGCCGCCCGGCTGCCGCGGAACGCACTGTGGTTCACCTCGCCGCTCAGCCGCACCCAGCACACCGCGCGCGCGATCCAGGAGGCCGGATACGGCCCGGCGGACTGGACGGTGGAACCCGGCTTCACCGAGCAGTCGATGGGCGACTGGCACGGGCTGCGCCATCATGAACTGCCCGACCAGTTGACGCTTGCGCCGCATCTGTTCTGGTCGGTGGCCGCCACCGAATGCCCGCCCGGGGGCGAAAGCATGCTTGCGGTCTGCGCCCGCGTGGGCGAAACCATGGATCGCATGGTCCGTGCCCATCCGGGCCGGGACATGGTCGTCGTCAGCCATGGCGGCGCGATCCGGGCGGGGCTGGCCCATGCGCTGCGCGTGCATGCGGAGACAGCCCTGCATTTCTCGATCCAGAACCTGTCCCTGACGATCGTCGAGCGCTTCCCCGAGGCATGGCGCATCGTCGCCGTCAACGAACTGCCGGGGATCTGACGCCCGCTTTTTATGGAGTAAAGCGACCATGAACCGACCCGCCCGACATACCCTGCGGGGCACGGCACTGCTGAACGACCCGGCCTTCAACCGGGGAACCGCCTTTACGGCCGCGGAACGGCAGACCTACGGGCTGGAAGGCCTGCTGCCGCCGCAGATCGAAACGCTGGAACGGCAGGCCGAGCGGGCTCTGCGTCACCTGGACGCCAAGCCGACGGATCTGGAACGCTATATCTACCTCGCGGCCCTGGTCGACCGGAACGAGACCCTGTTCTACAAGGTGCTGATGTCCGACCCGGCGCGCTTCGTGCCGATCGTCTACGCCCCCACGCTGGGCGAGGCCTGCAAGGCATTCAGCCACATCTATCGCCGCCCCCGGGGCATGTATATCAGCCTGGAGATGAAGGGCCGCATCGCGGACATCCTGCGCAACTGGCCGGTGTCCGACGTGCGCTTCATCTGCGTCACCACCGGCGGGCGCATCCTGGGCCTGGGCGATATCGGCGCCAACGGCATGGGCATTCCCATCGGCAAGCTGCAGCTCTACACCGCCTGTGGCGCCGTGCCGCCGCAGGTCACGCTGCCGATCCAGCTGGATATCGGCACCACCAACGCGGCGCTGCGGGCCGATCCGCTCTATCTGGGCCTGCGGCACGAACCCCCGCCGCAGGCCGAACTCGACGCCTTCGTCGAGGAATTCGTGACGGCGGTGCAGGAGGTCTTTCCCGCCTGCTGCATCCATTTCGAGGACTGGAAGGGCACGGACGCGATCCGCTACCTGGAGCGCTACCGGGAGCGGGTGCTGTGCTACAACGACGACATCCAGGGCACGGCGTCGGTGACGCTGGCCGGGCTGGTCACGGCGCTGCGGATCAAGGGCGAAAAACTGTCCGACCAGACGGTGCTGTTCCTGGGTGCCGGGTCGTCCGCGCTGGGCACGTCGGACCTTCTGGTCAAGGCGATGCAGGCCGAAGGCCTGTCGCAGGCCGACGCCCGCGCCCGCATCACCATGATGGACGTCAAGGGGCTGGTCGAACCCTCGCGCACCGACCTGTCCGAGGAACAGCGGCGTTACGCCCATGCGGCGGAGCCCACGCGCGACCTGATGGCCACCATCCGCCGCGTGCGGCCCAGCGTGCTGATCGGCGTGTCCACCGTGGGCGGCGCCTTCACGCAGCCGGTCGTCGAACTGATGGCCGCGATCAATGCGCGGCCGATCATCTTTCCGCTGTCGATCCCGCATTCGGAATGCTCGGCCGAACAGGCCTATGCCTGGTCCGACGGCCGGGCGCTGTACGCGGCCGGGGTCCAGTTCCCGCAGGTCATGCGCGACGACCATGTCTTCCGCCCCGGGCAGGCCAATAATTTCTACATCTTCCCCGGGCTGGGGCTGGCGGTCTATGCGACGCGTCCGCGCCTGATCCCCGACGCGCTGATCATCGAGGCCGCACACGCCCTGGCCGACCAGGTCGACGTGACGGCGCAGGCGCGCGGCATGCTGTATCCGCCGCAGAACCAGATTCTCGAGGTCCAGGTCACGTCGGCCTGCCGCCTTGCGGAATATCTCTTCGATGCCGGGCTGGCCACCGTGCCGCGTCCGGACGATATCCGGTCTTGGATCGAGGGCATGACCTACAGCCCGACCTACGCGCCGGACGCCTGAGGGGGGAGGAAGGTCGGGCTCTGCCCGAACCCGCAAGGGGTCGCGGACCCCTTGACCCCTGTTCGTTTCAGGCCTGGCGGTTTTCCAGCAGGCTGCGCCGGATGTGGCGGCCGCGTTCGATCCGGTCCACGATGAACGCCTCGTCGCCCCATCGGATCGCCCGGGCCATGGCCTGGGCGTCCTCCATGAAGCGGGCCAGCATTTCCAGCAGCGCCTCGCGGTTGTTCAGGAAGATGTCGCGCCACATCACCGGGTCGGACGCGGCGATGCGGGTAAAGTCGCGAAAGCCCGACGCCGCGAAATCCAGGACCTCGGACCGCGTTTCGTCGGCCAGGTCGTCGGCGGTGCCGCAGATGGTGAAGGCCAGCAGGTGCGGCAGGTGGCTGACGATGGCGCAGACCCGGTCGTGATGGGCCGGGTCAATGATCCGAGTGCGCGCGCCCATGCGGTGCCACAGCGTCTCGATGGTCGCGATCGCGGCCGGGTCCGTGTCCTCCAGCGGCGTCAGCAGGCACCACCGGTCGTCGAACAGGGTGGCGAATCCCGCGTCGGGGCCCGAATATTCCGTGCCCGCCATCGGATGGGTCGGCACGAACGCGATGTCGGCGCGCAGTGCGGGGGCGATGGCGCCGATGATCGACTGCTTGGTCGATCCGACCTCGCTGAGGATCGCGCCGGGCTTCATGGCCGGCAGCACCATGGCGCCCACGGTGGCGATCGCGCCCACCGGCACGCACAGGATGACGCAGTCGGCATCCGCCACCGCACGCAGCGCGTCCTGCTCCACCCGGTCGGCCAGGTCCAGGTCGCGCACCCGGCGGCAGACGTCGGGCTCGACGTCGCACGCCACCAGTTCGGCCGCGATCGTGCCGTCCTGCCGCGCGCGGCGCAGGATGGACGATCCGATCAGGCCCGGCCCGATGACGGCAAGCGTGCGGAACAGGGGCTGCGGCGCGGCGGGCGAGGGATCGGTCATGGCGTATCCGGTCAGCGCGACCGTTCGGACGCGGCATAGGCACCGCCGTCCGGGTCCTGGGCCAATGCCTTGGTCTGGGCCAGCGCCGTGGCCGGTCCCAGCGCCTTGCGCTGCCGGCGCAGCACCCGCATTTCCGATGCCTGCCACAGCAGCAGCACGGGAATGCCGATCGCCAGGTCGCGCCCCCGGCGCAGCAGCGACAGGCCCAGCGAGATCGACGGGTCGATGCCGAAGGCCGACCCCAGGGCTATATAGGCCGCTTCCTGCACCCCCAGCCCCGCCGGCACCAGGAAGGAGGCCGACATGATGCCGCAGGCCACGCCCTCGATCGCGATGGCGTCGCCCAGGCTGAGGTGCGCGCCGAGGAAATAATAGGCGACCCAGACCGCGCCCGCGCTGCCGATCCAGGCGATCAGGTGCGTCGCCGCGGCTTCGGCGATGCGGCCGGGATGGGACCAGACCGCGTCCAGGTTCTGCTGCAGGGTGTCGGCGCTGCTCAGCATCGCGCTGTGCCATTGCGTGGCGATGTTGCGGCTCAGCCCGCTGGCCAGGCGCTTCAGGATGGTGCCGCCATGCTGCTGGGTCCAGATGAACCCGCCGATTCCCATGGCCAGCAGCACGGTCCCGATGATGACGGGCTTGGCGAACGGGCTGGATTGCTGGTGCGCGACCAGGAACACCACCGCGATCAGCACGAACACGACCTGGCCGATGACCTCGGTCGTCAGGTCGACGATATTGGCGCTGGCGGCTTCCGGCCATTCGATGGCGCGGCCGCCGGTCCGGGGCGACGGCGGGGCGCCGGTCGCGCGGATGCCGACCAGGATGCCCCCCAGTTGCGAGAACGGCAGGCACGTCGCCGCCGCGTCGCGCACCATGCGCGCGGCCGTCAGGTGGACCAGCCCGATCTCGCGGCAAGCCGCGTGCCAGGCAAGACCCAGTACTGCGTCCACCGCAAGCTGCGCCAGTACGGTGGCGCCGAATCCGACGATGCCGATCGACAGGATCGCCTTCAGGACCGAACCCGCGCCCAGCCAGGCGGTGCAACCGGTGATCAGGGCAAGTCCCAGGAAGGCCAGCAGGATCGTAAGTTTTTTCAAGGATGGACCGCACTTCGTCTGCCGCGCCGTGGGACGTCCTGGGCAGGGCGTTCCAGCGCATGGGTTGGGCCTGACTTACACCAGAGGAGGGTCTGGCGCCACCATGAGGTGTCGGGATAAATGGTGCCGCATCGTTTCGCCGCCAACCGGCCGCCCCATGGGGGTTTCCCCCGGGACGTCCGCCTGCTGACATATACCGGAGCATCCGATCGGATCATGACTGCCCCCACGCTTGTTACCGGCGCGACCGGTTTTGTCGGTTCGGCCGTTGCCCGTACGCTTCTCCAGCGGGGGCATTCGCTGCGCCTGATGGCGCGCAAGGGGGCGGACCTGACCAATATCCGCGACCTGCCGGCGGAACTGGTCGAAGGCGACCTGTCCGCGCCCGCCACCTTCGCCGACGCGGTGCGGGGGTGTCGCTACGTCTTCCATGTCGCCGCCGACTATCGGCTGTGGGTGCCCGACCCCGCGCCCATGATGACCGCGAATGTCGAGGGAACGCGCCGCCTGATGCTGGCGGCGCAGGACGCGGGGGTGGAACGGATCGTCTATTGCTCGTCGGTCGCGGCGCTGGGGCTGATCGGCGACGGCACCGTGTCGGACGAGGACACGCCGGTTCACGAGCACGCGGTGATCGGGATCTACAAGCGGTCCAAATACCGGGCGGAGCAGGAGGTCCTGCGCCTGGTCCGCGAACGCGGCCTGCCGGCGGTGATCGTCAACCCGTCCACCCCCGTGGGCCCGCGCGACATCAAGCCGACGCCGACGGGCCAGATGATCCTGGATTGCGCGGCGGGGCGCATGCCGGCCTATGTCGATACCGGGGTGAACATCGTCCATGTCGACGACGTGGCCGAGGGCCACGTCCTGGCGCTGGAACGCGGCCGGGCGGGTGAGAAATACATCCTGGGCGGCCAGAATTTCCTGCTGCGCGACCTGTTCGCCATGACGGCGGACATCGCGGGCGTGCGGCCGCCGCGCGTCAGCCTGCCGCAATCGGTGATCTGGCCGGTGGCGGTGGTGTCGGAATGGCTGTCGCGCGGCTTCGGCATCGCCCCGCGCGTCACGCGCGAGATGCTGGCCATGTCGCACAAGAAGATGTTCTTTTCCTCGGCCAAGGCCGAACGGGAGCTGGGCTATGCCCCGCGCCCGGCGCGCGACGCGGTGGCGGATGCCGTGGCCTGGTTCCGCCAGAACGGCATGCTGGGCTAGGAGCGCGATGGCAATGCTCCTGCTGGCCGTCTCGCTGCTGTGTGCCGCGATCTGGATCGTGCTGATCGGTTTCCATGGACGCTTCTGGCAGGGCGGGCCGATCCTGGCCCCGGCCCGGCCCTCCGCCGGCATGGCGGGGCAGGGGGAATGGCCGGCGGTCTGCATCGTCGTTCCCGCCCGGGACGAGGCCGAATCGGTGCAGGCCTGCGTCGCCTCGCTGATCGGCCAGGATTATCCGGGGGCGCTGCACCTGATCCTGGTGGACGACAACAGCACCGACGGCACCGGCGCGCTGGCGCGTGCGGTGCCCGACCCCCTGGCGCGGCTGACGGTGATCACCGGCCGGGAGCGCCCCCCGGGATGGAGCGGCAAGCTCTGGGCCGTGTCCCAGGGCGTGGCCGAGGCCCGGCGCCAGGTGCCGGAGGATGTCGGGTACGTATTCCTGACCGATGCCGACATCACCCATGACCCGGCCCATGTCGCCACCCTGGTGGCCAAGGCCGAGGGGGACGGGCTGGACATGGTGTCGGAAATGGTGGAACTGAACGTCGCCAGCGTGGCCGAACACATGCTGGTGCCGGCCTTCGTCTTCTTCTTCGCGCTGCTGTATCCGTTCGCGCGGGTCAACGATCCGCGCAGCCGCGTCGCCGGGGCCGCGGGCGGGTCGATCCTGATCCGCCGCACCGCGCTGACCCGGATCGGCGGGATCGAATCCCTGCGGGGCGCGCTGATCGACGATTGCACCCTGGCCGCGCATGTCAAGCGCAGCGGCGGCGGCCTGTATCTGGGCCACAGCCGACTGGCCCGCTCGATCCGCCCCTATCCGCATCCGGCCGACGTGTGGCGCATGGTGGCGCGCACCGCCTATGTGCAATTGCGCTATTCGCCGCTGGTCCTGCTGGGCACGGTGCTGGGCATGGTCCTGGTCTGGATCGCGCCGATGCTGCTGGCCCTGTTCGGGCACGGGGCGCCCCGCCTGCTGGGGGTGGCGGCCTGGGTCGCGTCGATGGCGTGCTTCGTGCCGACCCTGCGGCGCTTCCGCCTGTCGCCGGGCTGGGCGATGCTGTTGCCGCTGGTCGCGGTCTTCTATACCGCCGCGACCCTTGGCTCGGCCATCGACCACCATCGCGGCCGTGGCGTGGTGTGGAAGAGCCGTGCCTATCTCGAACCGACCGGGGCCGGCGGGCCCGTGCCAGATGACAGGACATGACGTGAACGCCATCCAGGGCCAGAAAGAAGCTTCCTCCCCCTCGACCGACGGGGGCGTGTGGGGGACCGAGGACGTCTCGTCCGGCAAGGGGGCGGAGGACGAGAATTTTCCCGTGGGCTCGCTGCTGATCAGCCGCCGGCTGCGTCCGCATGTCCATGCCTATTACGATTTCGCCCGGGTGATCGACGATATCGTCGATACCGACCGGCTGGCGCCCGACGCCAAGATCGCACGGCTGAATGCGATGGAGGACGTGGTGCTGGGCCGCCGGGCCGCGCCCCCGCGCCGCGACGCGCAGACGGCGGCGCGCGTGGCCCACGCGCTGGCCGTGACCGGCGTGCCGGTGACGACGGCGACCGACCTGATCGTGGCCTTTCGCCAGGACGCCGTGAAGAACCGGTACGAATCGTGGGACGAACTGGTCGAATATTGCCGCTATTCCGCCAATCCGGTCGGCCGCTTCCTGCTGTGCCTGCATGGCGAGGACCCGGCCACCTTCGCGCCTTCGGACGCGCTGTGCACGTCGTTGCAGGTGCTGAACCATCTGCAGGACTGTGCTGCCGACCTGCGGGCGCTGGACCGGTGCTACCTGCCCCTGCCGTGGCTGGCGCGCGAGGGCGCGTCGCTGGACGATCTGGGGGCCTGCCGGGCGTCGCCGGGGCTGCGCCGGGTGATCGACGCCCTGCTGGACCGGGTGGACGACCTGAACGACGAAGCCGCCCGCCTGCCGGGCCTGGTCCGCGACCGGCGCATGCGGCTGGAGGCGGCGGTGATCGTGGGGCTGGCCCGGCGCCTGACCGCGCGCCTGCGGCGCGAGGACCCGCTGGCCGGGCGCGTGAAACTGTCGCGCGGCGACGTGCTCCGGGCGGGGCTGGGGGCGCTGCGCGTACTGCCATGAGGGGCCAGGCTTTGTCACGAACGCGATTCCGCCCTACACAGCCTGCGTCGGCGGATGCATGACGGGAACAGGAAGGCGGGAATGGGATTGACACGGATACGCACGGCGCGGGCACGGACGGCGGAGCCAGCCCCCCTTGGGTGTGATCCGGCCGATCTGGCGCAGGTCGAATCCGTGGTCGTCGCGTCGGGCACGTCGTTCGGCAAGGGCATGCGCATCCTGGCGCCCGACCGGCGCTACGGGATGTATGCCGTCTACGCCTTCTGCCGCCTAGTCGACGACGTGGCGGACGATGACGGCACGCCCGAGGACAAGAGCGCGCTGCTGCGTGCGTGGCACGAACGGATCGCCGGCCTGTATGCCGGGCGCGCGACGGACGCGCTGGACCGCGTGCTGTCGGTGGTCATCGCCCGGTTCGACCTGCGGCAGGCCGATTTCGACGCGGTGATCGACGGCATGATGATGGACGCCCAGGGCCCCATCGTCGCCCCCGACGAAGCGACCTTCGACCTGTATTGCGACCGCGTGGCCTCGGCGGTGGGGCGCCTGTCGGTGCGGGTGTTCGGCGATGCGTCGGCCGAGGCCGACCGCGTGGCCTTCCATCTGGGCCGCGCCCTGCAGATCACGAACATCCTGCGCGACGTGGCCGAGGACGCCCAGCGCGGCCGGCTGTACCTGCCGCGCGAATTGCTGACCCGCTTCGACGTGCCGCTGGACGCCGCCCGCGCGGTCCGCGCGCGGGGGCTGGAGGGCGTGGGCCGCGTGCTGGCCGGCCGGGCGCGCGATCATTTCCGTGCCGCCCACCGGGCGATGGCCCGCTGCGACCGCCACGCGATGCGGCCGGCGCGGCTGATGGGCGCCACCTATTCCGCCATCCTGACCGCGCAGGAAAAGCAGGGCTGGCGCCACCCGGAACGGCGGGTTTCGCTGTCGCGGCCGCGCAAACTGCTGATCGCCGCCCGCGCCCTGGTGGGCTAGGCGCATGGCGGGACATGTCCATATCGTCGGCGGCGGCCTGGCCGGCCTGTCGGCGGCGGTCGAACTGGCCGGCAGCGGCGTGCGGGTGTCGGTGTACGAGGCCGGTCCGGCCTGCGGCGGGCGGGCGCGGTCCTATTACGACCGGCAGCTCGACTGCCGGATCGACAATGGCAACCATCTGCTGCTGTCGGCGAACGACGCCGTGTTCCGCTATCTGGGCCTGATCGGCGCGGAACGCAGCCTGGTCGGTCCCGGCCGGCCGATTTTCCCGTTCGTGGACCTGGGCGACCGGTCGCGCTGGACCCTGGACCTGTCGCGGGGCCGCCTGCCGTTCTGGCTGCTGTCCAGGCGGCGGCGGGTGCCGGGCATGCGGCTGGGCGAAATCCGGTCGCTGACGCGGCTGATGCAGGCGGGGGCGGACCAGACCGTGTCCGACTGCCTGCTGCCGGGCATGCTGTCGGCGCGGCTGCTGGCACCGTTCGCGGTCTCGGCGCTGAATACGCCGTGCGAAACCGGCAGCGCGGCCCTGCTGGGCGCGGTGATCCGCGACAGCCTGGCCAAGGGCGGGCAGGCCTGCATTCCGTGCTTCCCGGCCGTCGGCCTGTCCGAAAGCTTCGTCGATCCCGCGCTGGACCATCTGGCGCTGCTGAAGGCCGAAATCCGCACCGGGTGCCGGGTGTCCGGTATCGAAGTGACGGGTGGCCGCATCGCATCGCTGCGCCTGCCCGAGGGCGCGGTTCCGGTCGGGCCGGACGATGCGGTGATCATGGCGGCTCCCGCCCCGGTGGCCGCCGACCTGCTGTCCGATGCCGTGCCGGGCCTGCCGGTGCCCGATGCGTTCGAAAGCATCCTGAACGTCCATTTCCGCCTGCCCCAGGCGCCCGTGGCGCTGGGCACGCTGGCGCAGGCGCGCTTCATCGGCGTCGTCGGCGGGATCAGCGAATGGGTATTCGTCAAGGGCGACATCCTGTCGGTCACGGTCAGCGCCGCCAACCGCTATGCCGATCGCGGCAATGACGACCTGGCGGCGCGGATCTGGGACGAGGTCCGGGCCGCAATCGATCCGGCCCTGGCCCATCCCCTGCCGGCGGACATGCCCCCCATGCGCGTGGTGCGGGAGCGGCGGGCGACCTTCGCCGCGACACCGGCGCAGGAACGGCTGCGCCCGGGCACGCGCACGGTGCTGGACAACCTGTTCCTGGCCGGGGACTGGACGGCGACGGGATTGCCCGCGACAATCGAAGGTGCCATCAGGTCGGGCGCCGCTGCCGTGCGTGCCTTTCGCGCGCGCGACATGGCGGGGATGCCGGCGGGGTGATCGCGCCGGGTGCGAAACATCCGTATACAGGAATTTTTGGACAGGTCCCGCCCGGCGGGGAACAGGAAATGATGGCGAACGCGACCGATACAATCGAACTCCCCCCGTCCCGCGCGGCGGACCGGATCGTGCCGATGACCGACATCGACCAGGCGGTCGATGCGGCGCATGCGGCACTCGGCCGCCGGCAGCAGGATGACGGGCACTGGGTGTTCGAGCTGGAGGCCGATGCCACCATCCCGGCGGAATATGTCTTGCTGGAACATTACCTGGACCGGATCGACCCGGCGCTGGAGGAGCGGATCGGCGTCTATCTGCGCCGCATCCAGGGCGACCATGGCGGCTGGCCGCTCTATCACGGCGGCAAGTTCGACGTCTCGGCCACGGTCAAGGCCTATTTCGCGCTGAAGGCGATCGGCGACGATATCGACGCCCCGCACATGGCGCGCGCCCGCGCGGCGATCCTGGATCATGGCGGGGCCGAGCGCAGCAACGTCTTCACCCGCTTCCAGCTTGCCCTGTTCGGCGAGGTCCCGTGGCATGCGACGCCGGTGATGCCGGTGGAACTGATGCTGCTGCCGCGCAAGGCGCTGTTTTCGGTCTGGAACATGTCCTACTGGTCGCGGACGGTCATCGCGCCGCTGCTGGTGCTGGCCGCGCTGCGCCCGCGCGCGATCAATCCGCGCGACGTGCATGTGCCCGAACTGTTCGTCACCCCGCCGGACCAGGTGCGGGACTGGATTCGCGGCCCCTACCGGTCGCAGCTTGGGCGCCTGTTCAAATATGTGGACATCGCCCTGCGCCCGGCCGAACGGCTGATCCCCGACGCCACGCGGCAGCGCGCGATCAAGGCGGCGGTCGATTTCATCGAACCCCGCCTGAATGGCGAGGACGGGCTGGGCGCGATCTATCCCGCCATGGCCAACACGGTGATGATGTATCGCGCCCTGGGCGTGCCCGACAGCGACCCGCGCGCCGCCACGGCGTGGGAGGCCGTGCGCAGGCTGCTGGTCGAACTGGACGGCGAGGCCTATTGCCAGCCCTGCGTCTCGCCGATCTGGGACACCGGCCTGGCCGGCCATGCGATGATCGAGGCCGCGTCCGGCCCCAAGGGCATCCGCCCCGAGGACACGAAGAAGAAGCTGGCCGCCGCCGCCGAATGGCTGCGCGAGCGCCAGATCCTGAACGGGGAAGGGCGACTGGGCGATCAACTGCCCCGACGTGCCCCCCGGCGGCTGGGCCTTCCAGTACAACAACGATTACTACCCCGACGTGGACGACACGGCAGTGGTCGGCATGTGCTGCACCGCGAGGGCGACCCCGCGAATGACGAGGCGCTGGAGCGCGCGCGCCAGTGGATCATCGGGATGCAGAGCAGCAATGGCGGCTGGGGCGCGTTCGATATCGACAACAACCTCGATTTCCTGAACCATATTCCCTTCGCCGACCACGGTGCGCTGCTGGACCCGCCGACGGCCGACGTGACGGCGCGCTGCATCTCGTTCCTGGCGCAGCTCGGCCATCCCGAGGACCGGCCGGTGATCGAACGCGGCATCGCCTACCTGCGCACGGACCAGGAACGGGAAGGGTGCTGGTTCGGCCGCTGGGGCACCAATTACATCTACGGCACCTGGTCGGTGCTGTGCGCCTATAACGCCGCCGGCGTGGCGCATGACGACCCGTCGGTCGTGCGCGCGGTGGACTGGCTGCGTTCGGTCCAGCGCGAGGATGGCGGCTGGGGCGAGGATTGCGCGTCGTACGAAGGCGCCACGCCGGGCATCTATACCGAAAGCCTGCCGTCGCAGACCGCCTGGGCGGTGCTGGGCCTGATGGCGGTGGGCCTGCGCGACGACCCGGCGGTGATGCGCGGCATGGCCTACCTGACCCGCACGCAGAAGGATGACGGCGAATGGGACGAAGAACCCTATAACGCCGTCGGTTTCCCCAAGGTCTTCTACCTGCGCTATCACGGATACCGTCAGTTCTTTCCGCTGCTGGCCCTGTCGCGCTACCGCAACCTGGCGTCCAGCAACAGCCGCCACGTCGCGTTCGGCTTCTGAAGGACAGGCGGATGGCACCCGACGGTTCGGCACCCGCGCAGGCGCGCCTCTCCCCCTCCGGCGCGCCCTTGGCGGGCACGCTGGGCGTCGTGGTCGGGATGGAGGCCGAGGCCGCGCTGATCCGCGCGGCGGCCCCGCAGGCGCACGTCGGCATCAGCGGTGCCACGGCGCCGGGCGCGCGTGCCGCCGTGGCCGACCTGCTGCGCCAGGGGGTGGGCGCGCTGCTGTCCTTCGGGCTGGCGGCGGGGCTGGACCCCGCCCTGCGCCCCGGGGCGGTGCTGGTGCCGGGCCATGTCCTGCTGCCCGACGGGCAGCGGCTGGCCGCCGATCCCGCATTGCTGGACTGGCTGGGCCATGGCCGGCCGGATGTCGTCCCCGCCGACCTGCTGCACAGCGATGACGTGATTGTGACGGCGGGGCGCAAGGGGGCGTGTTTCCGCCGTACCGGCTGTGCCGGGCTGGACATGGAAAGCGGTTTCGTGGCCGACGGCGCGGCGCGGGCCGGGGTGCCGTTCGCGGTCCTGCGCGTGGTCTGCGATCCGGCGGAACGCAGCCTGCCACCCGCGGCGGTGCTGGCCCTGGGGCCGGATGGCGGAATCGGAATGGGCCGCATCCTGGCCAGTGTCCTGCGCCGCCCGACGCAGATTCCGGCCCTGATCGCGCTGGGCCGCGATGCGGCGCGCGCGCGCGCGAAAGCGACCGAAATCCTGCGGGACCGGTTCGCGGCGGGTCTCGACCCCCGGCCCCGATAACCGTAAAGAACTGGTGGCCAAGGCCCCGGCCTTACAGTCTGCTCATCCGGCATTGACACGCGTCAATGCCGTCCCGCGTCCCAGGCGGTAACAGGATAAACGAGTACCGCGGATCAACAGGGGAGGTTCTTCCATGGCGACGGCGATTCTCGCGCTCAATGCCGGCTCCTCCAGCATCAAGTTCGCCCTGTTCCACCAGCAGGATGCATCCGGCGCGCAGCGCATCGCGCATGGCGAGCTGGAAGGCATCACCACCCATCCGCATTTTTGCGCCACCGCCGCCGACGGTACGGTGCTGGTCGACCGGACATGGCCCAGGCCCGACACAGGGGCCGATCCCCATCAGGGCCCGGTCGGCAGCCTGATTGACTGGGTGGCCTCGCACCTGGGGGACGTTCCGCTGGTCGGGGTAGGGCACCGGGTGGTGCATGGCGGTCCCGACTTCATCGCCCCGGTGCGGATCACGCCCGATGTCCTGGCGCGGCTGGACGCGCTGACACCGTTCGCGCCGTTGCACCAGCCGGCCAGCCTGGGGCCGATCCGCGCCCTGACGGCCCTGCATCCCGACCTGCCGCAGGTCGCCTGCTTCGATACCGCCTTCCACCACACCATGCCCGCCACGGCCACGCGGCTGGCGCTGCCGGACGCCTATGGGCGCAAGGGGGTGCGGCGGTATGGGTTCCACGGCCTGTCCTACGAATATATCGCCTCCTGCCTGCCCGGCCTGTCGCCCCGGCTGGCGGCCGGGCGCACGCTGGTGGCGCATCTGGGCAATGGGGCCAGCCTGTGCGCGATGCAGGCGGGGCGCAGCATCGAGACCACGATGGGGTTCTCGGTACTGGACGGGCTGGTGATGGGCACGCGCTGCGGCCAGCTCGATCCCGGCGTCATCCTGTACATGCTGCGCGCGGAAAAACTGGACGTGGCGGGGATCGAGGACGTGCTGTACCGCCAGTCGGGCCTGCTGGGCCTGTCGGGCGTTTCCAGCGACATGCGCGACCTGCAGGAACGCGCGGCCGGGAATGACGGCGCCCGCCAGGCGCTGGAGATGTTCACATACCGCCTGGTCCAGCAGGCGGGTTCGATGGTCGCGGTGCTGGGTGGACTGGACGGACTGGTCTTTACCGCCGGCATCGGCGAGCATGACGCCCCGATCCGGGCGGCGGCGTGCGCGCGCCTGTCCTGGCTGGGGCTCCGCCTGGACGCTGCCGCCAACGCGGCCCACGCCCCGGTGATCAGCACGCCGGACAGCGCGGTGGAGGTCCGCGTCATTCCCACGGACGAGGAAAGCATGATCCGCCGCCACGTCGCGGATTGCCTGGCGGGGGAATGACGTCCGCCCCCCGCATGTCAGTTTCGGAAGGAACGAAGATGAACGAGATGTCCCCCCTGTCCACCGCGCCCCTGACGGCCACGCCGCTGTCGGCGGCGGAACTCGGCCTGTTCAACCGGTGGTGGCATGCGGCGAACTATCTGTCGGTGGGCCAGATCTACCTGCTGGCCAACCCGCTGCTGCGTGAACCGCTGAAGCTGGAACATACCAAGCCGCGCCTGCTGGGCCACTGGGGCACGACCCCGGGGCTGAACTTCCTCTACCTGCACCTCAACCGCATCATCCGCGCGCGGGACGCCAACATCCTCTTCATCGCCGGTCCCGGGCATGGCGCGCCGGGCGTCGTGGCCAATACGTACCTCGAAGGCACGTACAGCGAATATTTCCCCGAGGTGTCGCAGGACGAAAACGGGCTGGGCCGACTGCTGAAGCAGTTTTCCTTCCCCGGCGGCATTCCCAGCCACGCGGCGGCGACGACCCCGGGCTCGATTCATGAGGGTGGCGAGCTGGGCTACTCGCTCTCGCACGCCTATGGCGCGGTGTTCGACAATCCCGACCTGATCGTGGCCTGCGTCATCGGCGATGGCGAGGCCGAGACCGGTCCGCTGGCCACGTCGTGGCACAGCAACAAGTTCCTCGACCCGCAGACCGACGGCGCCGTGCTGCCGATCCTGCACCTGAACGGCTACAAGATCGCGAACCCCACCATCCTGGCCCGCATTCCGCAGCCCGAACTGGAAGCGCTGCTGCGGGGCTACGGGTACGATCCGATCTTCGTCGAAGGCCACGACCCCGACCCAATGCACCAGAAGATGGCGACGGCCATGGACCTGGCCTTCGACCGGATCGCCGCGATCCAGAAGGCGGCGCGCGAGGGCGGGCAGACCGAACGCCCCACCTGGCCGATGATCGTCATGCGCAGCCCCAAGGGCTGGACCGGGCCGAAGGAAATCGACGGCCTGCGGACCGAAGGCTACTGGCGGTCGCATCAGGTGCCGTTCTCGGACCTGACCAAGCCCGGGCACCTGCAGGCGCTGGAAACCTGGCTGCGCAGCTACAAGCCCGAGGACCTGTTCGACGAATCCGGCCGCCTGTTCGCCGACATCGCGGCCCTGGCCCCGTCCGGCGCACGGCGCATGAGCGACAACCCCCATGCCAATGGCGGACAGTTGCGCCACCCGCTGAAACTGCCGGACATCGCGAACTACGCCGTGCCGGTCACCACGCCGGGCAGCGTGACGGGCGAGGGCACGCGCGTGCTGGGCACGTGGCTGCGCGACGTGATGAAGGAAAACCTGCCCTCGCGCAATTTCCGTGTCCTGGCCCCGGACGAAAACAATTCCAACCGCCTGAACGCGGTGCTGGACGTCACCAACCGCGCGTGGAACGCGGAAACGGTGGATTATGACGACCACTTGGCGCGCGACGGCCATGTGATGGAAATCCTCAGCGAGCACACCTGCCAGGGCTGGCTGGAAGGCTACCTGCTGACCGGCCGCCATGGCTTCATGTCGTGCTACGAGGCGTTCATCCACATTGTCGATTCGATGGTGAATCAGCATGCGAAATGGCTGAAGACCTCGGCCGAAGTGCCGTGGCGGCGGTCGATTTCCTCGCTGAACTACCTGCTGACGTCGCATGTCTGGCGCCAGGACCATAACGGCTTCAGCCACCAGGACCCCGGCTTCATCGATCATGTGATCAACAAGAAGGCCGATATCGTCCGCGTGTACCTGCCGCCCGATGCCAACACCCTGCTCTGCACCGCCGCGCACTGCCTGCATAGCTGGGACCGCATCAACGTCATCGTGGCCGGCAAGCAGCCGGAACCGCAATGGCTGAGCATGGAAGACGCCATCCGCCATTGCAGCGCCGGCATCGGTATCTGGGAATGGGCCAGCAACGACAAGGGCAGCGAACCAGACGTGGTGATGGCCTGCGCCGGCGACGTACCCACCATCGAAACGCTGGCGGCGGTCAAGCTGTTGCGTGAGCACGCGCCGGACCTGAAGATCCGCGTCATCAACGTTGTGGACCTGATGACGCTGGAATCGGCCAGCCAGCACCCGCACGGCCTGACGGATTCCGCCTTCGACGCGCTGTTCACGCTGGACAAGCCGGTCATCTTCGCCTTCCATGGCTATCCGCAGCTGATCCACAAGCTGATCTACCGCCGCGCCAACGCCCGGAACTTCCACGTCCACGGCTTCCGCGAGGAAGGATCGACCACCACCCCGTTCGACATGGTGGTGCGCAACCACCTCGACCGGTTCCACATCGTCTCGAACGTCATCGACCGCGTGCCCGGCCTGGCCACCCGCGCCGCCTACGCCAAACAGGCCATCCGCGACAAGCTGGTGGACCACACCCGCTACATCGCCGAATACGGACGCGACATGCCGGAAATCGAAGACTGGCGCTGGTCGTAAGACCACGCCGGCCCCGGACGAAGAATGGTGCGTGACGGGTCCATCCCGTCACGCATTTTTTTTATCCTGCCGACCAATCAGTGGAAATACTGATGCCTGCGGGAAGAAGAGCCGGGCTCTGCCCGGGCCCGCAAGGGGTCGCGGACCCCTTAACCCCGATTACTTGGGAATACGTTTTTCTGAAAGCTTTTCGGATTGGCGCTTATACCCGTCATTGAGATGGGGTGATCGGAGTCTGGAAGTGGACATCGATTCGGGCGGGACGTAGGTTCGAAAGGGGGGAATACCTGACATGAGGGCGTCAGCGGTAATAGGTGATACCCTGGCTGATGGCCGCTTTTCGTATATTCGACCCATAATACGTCGGCTTGTTTCCCGCCGCTTACTTCGCAATGGGAACGCGCTTACTGTGGACGTTCGGCAGGCTCCATGCGTTGCTTTTTAACGTATCGGAGGTCGGCACGGGAAAGCCGGACCTCCAGTCGGGCGGTGACGCTTTTGATTGCCCTCCGGAGGGATGGGACGGTGATCGGGAACGGGCGCGGTTTCAGAAGTTGGTCGTGAACTGGCCGCCCACGACTGCCGCGCCGCCGAAGGTGGTGGTAGCGCCGGGGTGCTGGAGGTACTGGAAGTCGAACTGGAGCGAGGTCGCGCGCAGCAGGTGGACGCTGTAGAAGGCTTCGTAGACCCGTTCCCAGTTCTGCACGCCGTAGACTGTGCCCCACTGATTCGAGAGGAAGGGCACGCCGAGGGCGGCGGAGGATTGCTGTTGCAGGCGCAGCGTGTGGCTCATGTCGATGTTCTGGAACATGATGCCGGCCTGGTCCATCGGGCGGTTCCATGGGGTGCCGCTTTCCAGCAGGCCGATCCATTCGTGGTCGCGCATGGCGACGATATTGCCCTGCGCGTAGCCGAGGCCGCCGATCGCGATCAGGCCGTTGGCCACCCCCTTGCCGTTCCGCACCAGCATCTGGTCGAACATCAGCCATGACGACCATTGGCCGGATTCGTACCGCCGCGGCAGTCCGGTGGCCTGGAACGAATTTCCGTTGATGTCCTCATACAGGTTCGGATAGCGGGAATTGTCGTAATAGGCGCCGATCTTGTAATGGCCCAGCAGGTCGTCGCGACCGAACGAAGGGGACCAGCCGAGTTCCGCCTGCGTCGAGACCCCGCTCATTTTCTGTCCCCAGGACCAGCCGGATATGCCGCCATTATAGCCGGCCTGCGTCACGCCGAAGGCGCCGGCCATGATATAGGTCCGCTCCGTCGGCCGGAAACGCACGATGCCGCCCAGGTTGCCCGACGGCCAGTCGCGCCCGCCGGGCACATATTTGCCCGGTGCGAAATTTCCGCAGATCGCAACATTCATGAACGAACAGGCCAGATAGTCGAAATTGAAGAAGCTGCCGGTCGGCATCCACCCGAACGAGAGAATGATCCTGTCATGAAGGAACGATTTGTCGGCGTAGAGGGAGACAAGGTGCGCGACCACGTTGCCGCGCGCGCCATAGATCTGTTCCGGATTGGCGACGTAATCACCCAGCGTGTGGCTGAAATTGTTGCCATGCCCGTTGACGACCAGCATGTGGGTCCAGAAATCGGGGATGCCTGCCAGCTTCCGCCAGTCGATATCCACTTCGCCCGCGACCTGTCCGGCCAGGACGTGGTCGCGCGTCCGGCCGCCGGTTATGTTGCCCATGAATTCCTCGTTCACCCCGACATTGACGAAGATGCCGCGCTTCATCAGCCAGGGCTGTATGCCGCCCCAGTCGCCCAACAGATGCGGGTTGCCATAGAGCGACGTGACCAGTGGACCGATCGGGATCTGTCCCGCGCCGCCCAGGGGAAAACTCACCGCTTCATCGGTAGGGGTAAAGGCGCTCTTGGATGTCTCCGACTGGGCGAGCGCGGATGGCAGGCCGGTCCCCCAGAAAGCGATGGCGGTCAGGACGGCAAGGACATACGCGCGGCAGCGAGGCGAAAGAGGTAACGTAATGACAGGCATAGTCCGAAAATGGTTCCTTGATTATTGTTTGTTGTTAGTTCTTATGAAAACGAGGAATATAGATAGAAATAATAAAAATACATATCGGCGGAACGATGGCAATTTGTGTACGATTTTGCGGGAAATCGTGCCGCGTGGTCCGGATATTCGAGGTTGGACGCGGACGAACTGTGATCCAGAATGGAATTAACGGCAAAAGCCCATTTTATATTCATGAGATGCATCTAAAATTTTTGTTATGCCGCACGTGACGCATCTGAGGTTGAAGCGGAGCCTCCCGATCTTTCATAGTCGGCGCATGATGTCTCTTGCCCCCTCAGGCGCGCCTCGGTGACCAGTGGGCAGCGTTCCCTGTTCGGGCTGGCGGGCATCATCGCCCTTGCGTTTGCCACCGAAATGAACGAGCAGGTTTCGGCACAGGCGCTGCCGGATATCGCGGGGGCCCTGGGCCTTAGCCGCGACCCGCAGCGCTGGTTTTCCTGCCTGTATATCACGGCTGAGATCGTGGGGATGTCGGTTTCACCCTGGCTGGCCGTCACCCTGACGTTGCGCCGTTTTTCCCTGGCGGTCCCCTGGCTGGCCGTGCTGTCCTCCAGCCTGATTCCGCTGACCGGCAATCTGACGCTCCTTTACATCCTGCGTATCTTCCAGGGGCTGTCCGGTGGGTTTACCGTTCCGCTGCTGATGACGACGGCCCTGCGGGTGCTGCCGCCGCCCATCCGGCTTTACGGCCTGGCGGCCTATGCCCTGACCGCCACCTTTTTTCCCAGCCTGAGCACGGCCTTTGCGGGCCTGTGGACCGATCTGGTCGATTGGCGCTTCGTGTTCTGGCAGTCCATTCCGCTCTGCACGATCGCCTTCGTCCTGCTCTGGTATGGAATGCCCGTCGAACAACCCCGGCACGAGCGCTTCTGGCGTTTCGACTGGCAGGGGTTCCTGCTTGTCCTGATCGGAATGGGCGCGTTTTCGACCATGCTGCAAATCGGCGACTGGATGGACTGGTTCAACAGTCCGGCCATCTGCGTCATGGCGTTGCTCAGTGGGGTCTGCATTCCGCTTTTCGTGCTGAACGAATGGTTCCATCCGTTGCCCCTGTTCAAGTTCCAGCTTCTGGAACGACGGAATTTCGCCTACGGCGCCAGTACCCTGCTGACATTCATGATCATCTCGCTGTCATCTTCCGCCCTGCCGGCGGATTTCCTGCGTGAAGCCGCCGGATACAGGCCGGAGCAGACCTATCCCATCACCCTGGAAATCGCGGCGATCCAGATCGTCATGCTGCCGCTGATGGCGGTGCTGCTGAACCGGAAAGGGGTGGATTCCCGTATCGTCAGCCTTATCGGCATGGCCTGCATCCTGACGGCCTGCATCGGGGACTTCTTCGTGACGTCCAACTGGAACCGGGACCAGTTCTATCTGTGGCAGGCGTTTCAGGGCGTCGGCAACGCCATGATCGTCATGCCGTTGCTGATGATGTCCACCAATGCCCTTGTCCCCGAGGAAGGGCCCTTTGCCTCCGCCATGGTCAACACGCCCCGCGCCGTGGCCGAGGCTGTGGGGATCTGGCTGATCCAGCTTGTCCATCGCGAGCGCGGCGCGCTGCATTCCGACCGTATCACCGACCGGCTCGGCCAGGATCGGTTCCAGCTTGTCCAGAGCATGAATCCGGTGCTCCAGCGACCCGCCGCGCTGACGCCGGACGGGCTGCCGGCCTTTCCCGGCAGCATGACCGCCCTGCACGCGCAGGTCACGCGACAGACCGCGACCCTGACCTACAGCGACGACTGGCTCATCATTGCCGGGATCGTGGTGTGCCTGATGGTGTGGGTTTGTGTCCTTCCGGTCCGAACCTATCCCCCCCGTATCGTGTTCCAGTCGAAATAGTCCGCGGACGCCCGCCTGTCCCCGTCGGAAGCAGAAAGGAAACATCGCCGCATGGCGGATGAAGACCGGAACGGAAACCGTGGTCACACGGACAGCAAGCAGAAGCATGGCAGTCCCGTCATGCGCGGGCTCTTCATTGGCGGAGGTGCGGTCGTCGTCGTTTTCATCGCTGTCGTCCTCGCCATTATTTTCGTGCCCACACGCCGCGTCTGGACCGATGACGCCTACGTCACCGCCCATTACACCGTCGTGGCCCCCCGCGTGTCCGGGCAGGTCGTCGCGGTGAATGTGACGGACAACCAGTCTGTCAAGGCGGGCCAGGTCCTGGTGGAACTGGATCCGCGCGATTACCGGACCGCGCTGGACCAGGCCCGGGCCACCCTTGAACGGGACCGCTCGCTGGTGCAGGACGCCGCCAGTGCCGTGACGCGCCAGCCGTCGATCATCGACGAAAGCGTCGGGGCCGCCGCCCGTGTCCGGGCCCAGCTTATCTTTGCCCGCCAGAACGCCCAGCGTTACGCCAACCTGGCGCGGACCGGCGCCGGTTCGACGCAGGAAAACCAGCAATCCACCGCAACGCTGCGGGACATGGAGGCGAACCTCCAGTCGCTCGAGGCCCGCGTCGCCGCCGCCCGGGCGCAGCTTCCCATCCTGCAGGCCCGCCACAAGGCCGCGCAGGCGACGGTGGACCTCGATAATGCCAGGGTCCGCCAGGCCGAGCTCAACCTGTCCTACACCCGTATCCGCGCCCTGGAAGACGGCATGATCGGCGAGCGCAGCGTCCAGATCGGCAACTACGTGTCCCCCGGCGCGGCGCTGATGGCGCTTGTCCCGCTCGACCAGATCTGGATCCGCGCCAACTACCGTGAACTGGCCCTGCGCCATATGCGCCCCGGGCAGCCCGTCCGGATCCACGTCGATGCCTATGACGTCACCCTGAACGGGATCGTGGACAGCATTCCCCCGGCCTCCGGCGCGGTTTTCGCCCCCATCGCGCCGGAAAACGCCACCGGCAACTTCACCAAGATCGTGCAGCGCCTGCCGGTCAAAATCATCCTCGCTCCGAACCAGCCCCTGGCGAAGCTGCTTCGTCTCGGCTTCTCGGTCGAAACGACGGTCGATACCGGCTTTGCCGATGTCGTGGGCGCGCAGGGGCACGATGCGGCCGCGACCGTCACCGGCCGCGAGGGTGCCGGCCCATGAAACGGGCCGTCCCGCGTGTGGCCGCGTTCGCCCTGCCGCTGGCCATCGCCCTGGCAGGCTGTACCGTCGGCCCGGCCTTCCACCGCCCCCGGATCGACGCCCCGCCGGCCTGGGGCGCCGAACCGAAGGCCGGAAGCCAGACCTATGCCGGCGCCATCGACACCCGGTGGTGGCGCAGCTTCGACGACGCGGAACTGACCGGCCTGGTGGACCGGCTCGGCCGGCAGAACCTCGACCTCCAGATCGCGGCCCAGCGAATCCGTGAAGCGCGCGCGCAGATGAAGGCCGTCGCCGCCGCCGGACTGCCGCAGGCCAACTGGTCGGGTTCCTACGCCTATCGCCAACTCAGCACGCACGGCATTTTCTCGCTGGCCGAACCAAGCCCCGGCGCCAGCCTGAACTTCAACCTGTACAGCAATGTCCTCAGCACCAGCTGGGACCTGGACCTGTTCGGCGCCATTCGTCGCGGGGTCGAGGCCCAGCGTGCCGATCAGTCCGCCGCCCTTGCCGCCCGCCGTGCGGCCGCCCTGGCCGCCGTCAGCGACCTTGCCGCCAGCTACATGCAGCTTCGCGGTGTGCAGGCGCAGCAGGTCATCCTGCAGTCCAACATCGCTCTCGCCCGGACCAATCTGCAACTGGTGCGGGACCGCTTCGCCAACGGGGTCGCGGCGAACCTCGATGTCTCGCAGGCGGCTGCCCAGCTTGCCAGCATGGAATCCGGCCTGCCCGAACTGGAAAATGCCGAGGCCGCCCTGATCAACGCCATCGGCCTGCTTCTGTCCGAGCCACCCCGCGCGCTGGAAGGCGAACTGAAAAACCGGTCGCCCCAGCCACGCCTTCCCGTCAGTGTTCCCGTCGGCCTGCCTCTGGACCTGACGCGTCGCCGGCCGGATATTCTGGAAGCCGAGGCACGCCTTCATGCCGCCACGGCGGAAGTGGGCGCTGCCATCGCCGCCTTCTATCCGGACATCACGCTTGCCGGAAACATGGGCACGGAATCCTTCGCGGCCTCGGATTTCTTTTCTCTTCCCGCCAAGCAGTTCAGTGTCGGCCCCACCCTGAACGTTCCGGTCTTCCAGGGCGGGCGGCTGATCGCCAGGCTGGCGTTCCGCAAGGCGGCCCAGCAGGAAGCCGTCCTGACCTGGCGCAATACCGTCCTGAACGCCTGGCGTGAGGCCGATGATGCCCTGACCGCCTATGCCAAGTCCCAATCCACCCATGCCCTGACCGAGCAGGCCCTGCTGCAGGACCGCGCCGCCTACACGGCCGCACGGCAACGCTACGGCGAGGGGGCGACGGATTACCTGAACGTCGTCGCGACGCAGGCCGCCCTGCTGTCCACCCAGTCCGCCCTTGCCGACAGCCAGACACGCTCGGAAACCACGCTCGTGGCCCTGTATCGTGCGCTTGGCGGGGGATGGGAGTATGCCGAGCCGGGGCGATAGGGTTTGTTCTACGGATCGCTTCGCTCGGCCGCGCTCGCCGCGCGAATGCCGGCGAATTCCGATCCGGGTTTCCACTGGGGCCAGGTGTGCGAGAACGCGACGGTCCGGCCGACCTGATAGACCAGGGCGGCATCTTCCGCCGCGCCGCGCAGGTCCCAGTGCAGGTCCCAGGTGTCGCAGGGCTGGTGATAACAGGCGGCGTAGGCCTTCAGCCATGCCGCGCCGGCCGGGATGCCGCCGGACAGCAGGTCGTAGGGGCCGGCCATGCCCATGATGGCCACGACGGGCACGCCGGCATGGGCGAAGGGCAGGTGGTCGGCGCGGTAGAAGGCACCGCGTTCGGGCCTGGCCTCGGGCTGCGTGACGCGTCCCTGCGCGCGGGCGGCTTCCGTCAGGTCGTCCTGCAACGTGTCCTGTCCCGCGCCGATGATGAAGGCATTATGGGCCGGGCCGGCGGTCTGCAGGACGTCGATGGTGAAGTTCGCCGCTGTCCTGGCCAGTGGTGCCAGCGGGTGGGCGGCATACCACGTCGAACCCAGCAGCCCGCGTTCCTCGGCGGTCCAGGCGGCGAACAGGACCGTCCGGTCCGGCCGATGCCCGGCCTTGAACGCGCGGGCAATTTCCAGGATCGCGGCAATTCCCGATCCGTCATCCACGGCGCCGTGCCGGATCACCTGCCGGCCCTGTGCGTCCGTGCCGACGCCGAATGCGTCCCAGTGGGCCCCGTACATGACCGTCTCGTCGGGATGGCGGGCGCCGGTCAGCTTGCCGATCACGTTGCGGCTCTGCAATGTCGCGGTTTCGACCGGCAGGTCTGCCGTCAGGGTCGTACCGGGCAGCGTGACCGGATGGAAATCCGGGTCGCGCGCCTTCACGCGCAGCGCCGCAAGGTCCAGCCCCGCGCGGGCGAACAGGCGGTGCGCGGCGTCGCCCTCCAGCCAGCCTTGCAGCGGCACCGGCTTGTTCGCATCGCCCTGCCGCACGATGTCGAAGGCCTCGCCGCCCGGCGCGATGACCGTGGTCCATGGATAGGACGCGCCCGGCGTGTCATGCACGATCAGGGCGGCGATGGCACCGCGTCGGGCCGCTTCCTCGTATTTGTAGGTCCAGCGGCCGTAATAGGTCATCGTCCGGCCGCCGAACCGTCCGGCCACCGCCTCGCCCGGTCTGGCGTCGAAATCCGGATCGTTGATGAGGAAGACGGCAACTTTTCCCTTCAGGTCCACGCCCTTGTAATCGTCCCAATGGCGTTCGGGCGCGTTCACGCCGTACCCCACGAAGACCATCGGCGCCGCGTCCACCCTGATGCGTGTGACCGGCGACAGGGTGGTCAGGTAGATGTCCTTCTTCAGCTCCAGCGCCATCGGCGCCCCGTTGATGGTGGCGTCCAGCCGGGCCGGGGTGCCGATCCGGGTCCGCAGCAGCGGTACGCTCTGCGTCCAGCCGCCATTCTCGCCACCGGGTTCCAGCCCGATGTCGCGATACTGGGCGATCAGCCAGTCCACGGTCTTCGCCTCACCGGCCGTGGCGGGCGCGCGCCCGGCGAACGCGTCGGACGCCAGCGTGCGGATGGTGGCCGACATGCGGCCGGGGTCGATCGGCGCCCACGGGGACGCGGCATGCGCGGGGGACGCCGCCGCCAGAAGCATGGCGGATACAAGGGCGGCGCGCGGACGATGGGGGGGCATGGAACGCATTTCCGATCAGGCTGCGGGGCAGGATACCGGGCAGACTATCCGCATTGACGCGGGCGGCAAGCCTGGCCGCCACCCGTTTCAGGCGGCGCCGAACAGGTCGGCCAGCCGGCGCTGGGGGGTGTCGGGCGCAAGGTCCGCCGCACCGTGGCGCATCCGTGCGCGAAGCTGCTCGCTCAGCGCCGCGTAGCGCAGCCGGACGTCGCGCATCGCCGCGCCGACCCCGGGGGCCGCATGAAGACGGTCGAGCTCGCGGTCCATGTCGGGCATCCAGGCCTGGATGCGGGTATCGTGCACCATGGTGTCCGACCCGTGCTGCTTGAGGAACATGGTGGCGAATTCGGGATCGATTCGCTCCGGGTCCATGTCCTGTCGCATCTGGTGGTCGCCCCGGTTGCGCGAGAATTTCCAGACGAATTCCTCGGCCGATTTCAAAAAGTAATGATTGATCCAGGCCAGGTCGGTCTCCGGGGCTTCGGAAAACGACGCGCCGTCGGGGCTGCGATGCAGGCCGCCCGACGCGGTGCGCGTCACGACATGGTCGCGCGGGTCGAAGGCGGGATGGTGGGGGTGGGCGTGGATCGGCAGGTGGCTGCGGACCATCGTCTTGATATGCGGGTCCTGCCAGGGCAACCGGTGTACGATCCGCTGGATCAGCTTCTCGTCGGTGCGGAACACGGCGCCGCTGGAACCGAAGACCAGCCAGTTCAGGGCGATGGCATCGACCGGGCGGGCATCCTGCCAGGCGACGAAATCGCCGATGGAGGCGAAGCGCCGCGTGTCGAAGGCGAAGAATTCGTCCAGGTCGATCACCAGCGTCCAGCGATTGTCCAGGACCTGCGGCAGCATGCCGAATGCGTGGCCATAGGCCTTGGGCTGCGCGGCATGGCCCTGGCCGAGTTCGCTGCGAATCCAGCCGATCAGCCCGGCTTCGGACAGGGCGGCCAGCAGCGCGTCGGACCCGTCGTCGTTGTTGTTGCTGTAGATGAAGATATCGCCCACGCCGATGGCGCGGTGATAGGCGATCCATTCCAGCAGGTACAGCCCCTCGTTCCGCGCCGTGGCCACGATGGCGACGTCCCGCCGGGGCCGGACGATCCGCCGGGCAGCAGCCCCGCACAGATGCGCGAACGAGGTGCAGGTCCCGTCCAGCCCTGCGGTGGCCAGGGAATCATAGGCGGCGGGAATGTCGGTCCGCGTCAGCTTCGGCCGGGCCTCCAGCCATGCCGCCAGGTCGGGCAGGGCGTGGCAGGCGAACAGGTCCGTGGGAAAGAACCGCTGCATCGTCCGCCGCAGGGCCGGGTCGTCCAGGATGCGCCGTGCCATCCAGTCGATTTCCGCGCGGGGCAGGAAGCGCGCGACGACATCGAACGCCATGACCCTGTCGGTCCCGATTCCGGCCCGCAGGACCTCCAGCCACGTCGCCCCGTCGGGCGGCAGGGCCGCGTAGTGCTGCACGGCTTCCAGGATCGGCAGCAGGGCCGGCATGTCGGGCAGCAGACTCAGTTCCTCCAGCCGGAACGCATAGGGCTCCGCGCCCTCGTCGCGGCTGAAGCACGGCACGGCCACCTCGCCGTCCGCCGCGTCGTCGAGGAACAGGGACAGGCCGCTGAACGGGTGGTACAGCACGATCGATCCCGCCTCCGCGCCGTCCTGGTAGCGCACGGGCAGCAGCGGATGCGGCGTGGTATCGCCGGCCACGAACAGGGGCGGGAACGTGCCGGTCGCGGAAACCAGGACGCCGATGCGCGCGGCGCAGTGCGGCAGATAGAGCAGCACCGCCCCACGGTCGGACGACGCGCGGCCGGCGACGATCTGCCCGGTCGTCGTGTCATGGCACATGATGCGGCCTGCCTGCGTCAGAATCCGGAACAACCCGACCATAAGACTGTCACGCCCCCATTTCATTGTTGTGCGCCATGGTGTGGCACAGGGGTTTACGCAAATTTAAGACCGCTCCGGAACCTGGCTGACCTGGAAAGCAAGTATTAATCAAATTCCCGTACACACCCCCTGCGATGCTGTGCGGGAGGAGTCGGTTGGAATTTTCGGTTCATGCCGAGGCCGGGATACCGGGAATGATCCTCGGACTGTCGGACGACCTGTTTCGGACCGGCGCCGAGGGGGATGTGGGCGTACTGCTCGATGGCGTGTATCGGGGGCAGGCGTCCGTCCGGCGCGAGGCCGGCCGGGTCCTTGTCGGCCTGCCGACCCATCTGCTGGCGCGCGAGGTCGATCTGCTGGATCTGCGGGACGGGCGAAGCCTTCTGAAGACGGCGTGCTTCATCCTGCCCTGTTACGAACTGACGACGGGTGCGATCACGGTATCCGGCGGCGCCATCGTGGGCGATTTCTCGGTGCGCGGACTGGACGACCATGTCCTGGTCGAATGTATCGAGAACGGCCAGGTCCTGGCGCGGGGCTTCGCTACCCGTGCCGGGGGGACGGATTACCGGTTTCATCTTCCTTTCCCCACCCTGCTGACTCCGCAGCAGCAGGTAGCCTGCCTGTTCAGGATCGCCGGCCTGTTCCTGGACGGGCCGCCCTTCCTGCTGACGATGCAGACGTTGGGCTATCTGGGTTATGTCGACCGGCCGGAACCGGGGTGCGTCACCGGCTGGGTGTGCGACATGACCATGCCGGACCGGCGGGTGGCCGTCGATCTGGTGCGCGACGGCGTGGTGCTGCAGACCGTCCTGGCGGACCGGTTCCGCGAGGATCTGCTGGCCCTCGGCATCGGGGACGGTCACGCCGGGTTTTCCTTCACGCTGCCGCATGACGGATCGTTCCGCAATCCGGCCGATGTCTCGGTCGTCGTATCCGGCGGCAGCCTGAACCTGGTCAATTCCCCCCTCATGGTCTTCGCGCCGCCGCCGTTCCGGGGCGCGTTCGACCGGCTGCACGGCATGTCCGCCCATGGCTGGGCCCTGAACATGGCGGACCCGAAAACGCCCGTGCAGGTCGAGGCCGTCTGCAACGGCCAGGTCCTGGCCACGGCCACCGCGCGGCTGTTTCGCGGCGACCTGCTGGATGCGGGTCTGAACGAAGGTTTCTGCGCCTACAAGATCGACATCGGCAAGCAGATCCTGGATCTGCTGGGGCAGGAGATCCAGGTCCGCATCGCCGGCCATCCCGACCTGGTCCTGACGGGTTCGCCGCAGGTGGCGACGCAGAACCCCAACCTGCTGCGCTACCTGAAGCCCGCGCGCGGGATGAATCCGGCCTTGCTGCCGCGCCTGCGCCGGACACTGGATCACCGCGTGGGGCCTTTGCGATTATCCATCGTCATGCCGGTGTACAATACGCCGCGCGACTGGCTGGTCCAGGCGATCGAAAGCGTCCTGGCCCAATGGTGCGGACGGTGGGAACTGATCTGCATCGACGATTGTTCGACCGCGCCGCATGTGGGCGCGGTGCTGCGCGCGTACGCGGACAGGGACCCGCGCATCCGCGTGCTGACGCCGCAGGTCAATGGCGGCATCGCGGTTGCGACCAATCTGGGCCTGCGCGCCGCGCGCGGCGATTATGTCACATTCCTGGACCATGACGATGTCCTGGAACCCGATGCGATCTACCACCTTCTGAAGACGGCGCGGGAGACGGATGCCGATTTCATCTATTCCGACGAGGCGACGACCGACGAGAACATCGACAGCATCGCGGACGTCAAGGCGCGGCCCGCCTTTTCCTATGATTACTATCTGTCGCACCCGTATTTCGTGCATATGCTCTGCGTCCGGCGTCGCCTCGCCCATGAAATCGGCGGATGGGACGAACGGATGGCGATTTCCGCCGACGTGGATTTCGTGCTGCGCGTCCTGGCCCGGGCCGCCAGCATCGCCCATGTTCCCCGAATCCTGTATCGCTGGCGGACCCATGGCGGCAGCACAGGCCATGCGAAGAAGAAAGCGGTGATGGAGGCGACATGCGCCGCCATCCAGCGGCACCTGGACCAGGCCCACCCGGGGGCGATGGTGTCCGCCGGGTTGGGGTTCAACCAGTTCCGTGTCGACTGGCCGGCGACGGAAGGGAAAATCCTGATCGTCATCCCGACGAAGAACAAGGCCGACCTGGTGCGTGTCGCCATCGACTCCATCGCGCGGACATCCGCCGGCGCGGACTACCGGATCGTCGTCGTCGATCATGATTCCACCGAGCCCGAATCGGTCGCCTATTTCAAGTCGATCCGCGATCGCTGCACGGTCATGAAATATACCGGCGAATTCAACTATTCCCGCATGAACAACCTGGCCGTCCGGAAACATGGCAGGGACGCCGATTTCATCCTGTTCCTGAACAACGATATCGAGGCGATCACCGACGGGTGGCTGGACAGGATGCGGCGGCTGGCCCATCGGCCGGAGGTCGGGATCGTCGGTGCCCTGCTGCTCTATCCGGACCGGCGCGTACAACATGCGGGCGTCATCATGGGATTCAATGGATCGGCCGATCATGCCTTCAAGTTCGAGGATGTCTATCTGAACGACGGAAACCAGAGGAGTTTCGGCTATAATTGCAGCCTGACATCGGTGCGCGATTTTTCCGCCGTCACCGCGGCCTGCATGATGATGCGCAGATCCGTCTTCGATCAGGTGGGGGGATTCGACGAAACCCTGAAGGTCGGGTTCAACGATACCGATTTCTGCCTGCGTGTTCGCGAGGCGGGGCTGAAGGTCCTGTATGACGGCTATACCGTCCTGTTCCATCATGAAAGCGCCACGCGCAGCCAGACCAGACAGGTCATGCACCCCGAGGATACCGAGCGGATGCTGCACCGGCATGGCCGGATACTGGAAGGCGGCGACCCGTTCTATAATCCCAATCTGAGCGTGACGGCACAGGATCATGTCGTGCGCGACGATAACGGATGCGGGCGGGGCCGCGTGCGCGTCACGCGCCTTTGTGCCTCGATGTAAAGCATGACGATCCTGTCGGCACCGTCTCCGGAAGATCGGCGTACGCTGCATCAGGCGCTGGAGATGTGGGACGGCTTCGTGCTGTTGCGGGAAGGCGAGGCGACACTGCCCCCCGACCTGCACGTCGCGCCGCTGGCGCGGCCGATGTGGGCGGATATGTTCGACGAACATGTCCTGACCGGGCAGGCACCGGATATCGGCTGCCATTTCCTGCGCGACGTGACCTATTGCGGATTTCTCTATCCTTTTCATCGGAACGCGCTGGTCGAGGACCCATCCCACCTTTCGCTGGTCGCGCGGCACTGGCTGTCCAGCTTTCCGTCGCATCATCCCGGAAAAAGCGGCATATCCCCGCGGTTCATCGCAGATCCGGTCCTGGCGGTCGCGGGGCCGGGCCATCGGACCTACGGGCACTGGATCATCGATTTCATTCCCCGCATCGGAATCGCCAGGCAGGTCCTGGGGCCGCATTTCAGGGACCTGAAATTTCTTGTCCTGTCCGACACCCCGGACTGGGCCCTGACGCTGCTGGAGATATTTTTCGGGATCAGGCGGAAGGATTGCATAAAATTCGTGTTCGGCGAGGACGAGTTCGTCTGCGCGCGCGCCTGCATGCCGACATTTCCGAATGCCTATCCCTTCCTGCTGCATGGGTTCATCAGGATGTTCTATCGCAGCTTCTTCCGCCCGCAGCCCGGCGGGCGCAGGATATGCGTTCTGCGCCGCACGGACAGGGAGGACGGGCGTCCCTTTCTGGACAGGGACGCCTTCGAGACGATGGCGTGGAACAACGGGTTCGAACTGATCGACCCGCTGGACCTGTCCTTCCTCGAACAGGTCCGGACATTCAGCGAGGCCTCGGTCGTCGTCGGGGAATACGGATCGGCGCTGCATAATTCCGTCTTCAGCGCCGCGCAGACGGTGTTCGGGGTCGTGAATGCGCCGGGCGTGGAACAGACTCGGCTCTGTGCGGCATTCGGCCAGCCCATCATCTACATGCCTGGGCAGCGCGAGGAAAACGGCTGGTCCCTCGACGCCGCGCAGATGCGCAGTTTCTTCGTCGAGGTGCAGCGTGTCGCCGCCGCCCGGTGAACCAGCATCCGATCCGTTTACCGGTACGGGATCTTTTCTTCTGCGTTTCGCCGCGATGGTGGCCACCGGTCTGGCGGCGTTGGTCCGCCCGGGCTTCGCGGAAGATCGTGTGATCGCCCACGCGGCCTATGGTTACGGAAATCAGGCGCAATCGCTGGGTATTTACACGAACCAATCGCCCTCCTCGGTCGAGGAGGGATGCGCCCTGGGTGGATTCGGCCGGCATATGGAAAGCCGGAGCTATGTGGCATCGACCGATCAGGTGGGACTCTGCCAGAAATTCACCATGGCCCTTCCGGTCGCCGTCCTGCGCTATGCATCGAACGGCCCGAGCGATATCTCCTTCGCGAATGACGAAAATACGAAAGTTTCACAGGAAAAATTCTCATCATTCGGTTCGGTGCCCGTCGCGGGACTCATGCCCGGTAGGGCCGTGGCCACCGTCATCACGATGGCAAATCCCCTGTCGGGGGAGCAGGTGGCCCGGCTGAGGCGCAACATGTTCGTGCAGACCTCCACGGGGTGGAGCGCGTTCGTGACGTCATGGGACCCGGACGGGCGCTGGGTCGCGGTCGATGCCTGGTGCAATATCGTCGTGGCGCCCTTGACGGTTTCCTATGTCGGATACGACCCCCGGGCGCTCAATATCGACCCGGACGGCAGGCGCGTCGGCAGCCTGACCCTGACCATCGGGGCGAATAATAGCGGGTATGGCGCGAACAGCATCGTGGAGATGCCGAGGAGCGTCTATTGTCTGTTCGGCGTCAGTTGTCAGGTCGAAGGCAGCGAGATGACGCTGATCAATAACGGCCGTCCGTTTTCACGCGACGAATTCAAGTGGTTTTCCGATAGCCCGCGGAATGTCGGCATGCTGGTCGGGGCGCAGGGACCTTATGGAAACAGTGTGGGTTATGCGGTGGCGGGCGGACGGTGGGACAAGGGGTTTATCGCAAGCGAGGGCCAATATGCCGGCTTTCTCGTCGCCCCATTCGGGGATTACGGCATGGGCGACGGCTTCATGTCCCAGCAGATACAGGGGAACGCCTTTTCGGTCAGGCACAGGGGCGGGTATGTCTACAGGGTCGACAGCGACGGGAATATCGTTACGAAAGCATCGGTACAAGCCTCAGGGTATCGGGAAATATTGACGACGCCCGCTTCATCTTCCGCACCCTGTATCCCCGGCCAGTTTACGGACGATGCGAATTATCATTATGTTTGCGTGGCACGGAATGTCTGGAAAAGGGTGATGCTTCACACCTGGTAGGAAGACGACGGGATATCGGCATTCCCAAGCCCCCATCGCAGGAATGCGGGATCGACCTCATAGGATTCGTGGCCAAGGTCGGGGCGCATGGTCCCGAAAACATATCCGATCCTCTGGTGGCAGGCGGCTGCAAGCCCGGTCTGTAAAAACCCGGGTGATGTCAGCGTTCCTCTCAGGCATGTTATGGTCGCGTGTGGGGGCGAGAAGATGCTCGTATGGAGCCCCGATCCGTATTCTCCGGCAATGTGGGTCGCGGTGGCGAACAGGCGGATCTGTTCCTCGACCGGCATATGTTCGGGAGCGATGAGATCATATCCGAAATCGACGGCGATCGATTCCACCTCGGGCCTGTTCAGGAGGGCCCTGTGGGACGATACCCTGGTCCTGGAAATGAAGATCTTTCGCCGGTCCGGTTTTTCCTGTGGTCCAGAAGTGGAAAATCGGGATTTGATCCAGTCGCAATAACCGGAAAACATCGGATGCACCAGCGGCGCGGCCGTCAGGTTGACCGGGCAGAGCAGGGCGCCGATGGACAGTATCTCCTCGCGGTGGTCGAATGGCGCAAGATGCGCGTCGTCCAGGCCGCACTGCCGGATCAGGCGCAGGGCATAGTCCGGCAGGTCGCGGGGGACGATCCATTTGAGGCGGGATGGATCGATGCCGCAGCAGAGAATGGAAAAGATGCGCGGCAGGAAATCGCTCAGCCAGTGGCCCCATGTTCGCCATCCCGGTCCGTAGAGCAGGACGCAGGGGCCGTCGAGATGCCTGACCGGGATGGGACCCTCCTCGGGCAGGGCCCATGCCAGGACATCCTGGCAGTGGGGCGGCATGACGTTCATTTCCTGGCACATGACCTTGCGGCCGTCGCGCAGGATAATGCCATCATAGGTCAGGTGGCAGCGTTCGATGCTGTAGTAGCCGATCCTGTGTACGGATGTTTTGTGGAACATCTCGCGGCACAGATGGGCAGGAATGTCGCCGAACAGGAAGTTCGGGGCGAGGGGGAGCACGTCTCGTACCCCTGATAGTTCGAAGAACGAGATTCCGGGCGGCAGGCTTTCCGCATGGGTCAGGTCGAGAAATCCGGATGACAGGATGTCGTTTTTGTAGAAACCGGATCGTGTCATGAATGGCCCGCTCCACCGTGGCGGGGTCAGGGTGGGGCAGGGGGGCTTAATAAAGGTTGAAGGACCTTCTCTTCTTTTTCTGAAGAAAAAGAAGCAAAAAGACTTTTATCCGTTTTGGGGCGTCGTATGTCTCCGGCACATGGTCCCCAGACGAATCAAAGTTTTTTGGTTCTTTTTTTCAAAAAAGAACGCCCCTCCTCAATCCTGGAACGCCCGCGCCAGGACGTTCTGCTTCTCCAGCGACACCGGCAGGGCGGAGGCGGTCACCCCCACGCCCTGCCAGCCGGCACCCATGGCGGTATAGAGGTCGATGGCATCCTGCAGGCGTTCCAGCCGCGCCACGGCCTCGGCGTTCTCGGCGGCCAGGGCGGTGCGCTCGGTGGTCAGCACCTCCAGGAAGCCCACCAGCCCGGCGGCATACAGCTTGCGCGCCCGGTCGCTGGCCAGCCGGCTGTCCTCGGCGGCGCGGTGCAGCAGTTCGGTGTGCTCCACGTCGTCATGCCACGCCGCCATCGCGTCCTCGACCTCGCGGAACGCGCCCAGCACCGTCTGGCGGTAGGTCAGGCGGCTGGCTTCCGCCGCCGCCTGGGCGGCGCGGATCTGCCCGGTCAGCTTGCCGCCATGCATCAGCGGCAGCGACGCCAGCATGAAGAACTGCCAGCTCAGCGCCCCGGCCTCGAACACCTGGTACATCGCCGACGCGTTGGGGTTGAAGTTCAGCGGAATGGCGAAATTCGGATACATCTGCGCCACCGCCACCCCGATCCGCGCCGTCGCCTCGGCATAGGCGCGCTCGGCGCGGCGGATGTCGGGCCGGTTGCCCAGCACGATCGAGGGCACCGTCGCCGGGAATTCCGGCACCTGGGGCAGCGGCCGCGCCACCTTCAGTTCGGCCTCGGTGGTGCCGGGCACCTGGCCCATCAGCACGTCGATGGCGTGGGTGATCTGCGCGATATGGGTGCGCAGCGGCTCGCGCGCCGCCTGCTGGGCGTCCAGCTCGGCCTTCGCCTGGGCGATCTGCAGCGTGTTGCCCACGCCCTCCAGATACAGCCGCCGCGTCAGGTCGTAGGCTTCCTGCGCCACCCCGATGTTGCGGTTCGAGATCTCCAGCCGCAGCTGGGTGTCGCGCAGCACCATGTAGTCGCTGACCAGCGACGACAGCATGGTCATCAGCACCGCGCGCCGTTCCTCGACATTCTCCTCGACCGCGTGTTCCGAGGCCTCGACCGCGCGGCGGATGCGGCCGAACACGTCGATCTGCCAGCTGGCGCTGACGCCGTAGGACAGGTACGACGCCCCCGGCCGGTTGGCCGGATTGCCCGGGCGCAGCGGCCAGTTGTCCACGTTGATGGAATAGCGGCTGTCACCGTCGGTGGTGTTGGCATCGACCTGCGGATACCAGGCGGAGGCCTGGACGTCGCGCAGCGCGCGCTCGGCCAGGATGCGCTGGCCGGCGATCTGCAGGTCGTAATTGCCCGCGATCGCCCGGTCGACCAGCCGGTCCAGCTCGGCGTCGCCGAAGCGGTGCCACCAGTCCTTCAGCTCGGCATTGGTGCGGGCGATTTCCGCCGGCGTCGCGGCATGCTCGTCCTCGGCAAAGCCCGGCGGCAGCTTCATCCGGTCCGGCTGGTAGCGCGGCCCCACCGTGCACCCCGCCAGCATCGTGGCGGCCAGCAGCATCAGCCCGGCCCGGTGGAATGTGCGTCTCGTCTTCATGCTCATGATCGCGCGGGGGGCCTTATAGATGGTCTTGCAGCCAGGTGGTCAGGCGCCCCCGCTGGCCGCGCGACTGCGGGCCGACGGTGACGGTGCAGGTCATGCCGGCCGCCAGCGTGATGCTGTCGGGCACATGGTCCAGATGGACGCGCACGGGAATGCGCTGCGCCAGCCGCACCCAGGTGAAGATCGGGTTGACGTCCTGCAGGCCCAGCCGGTCGGGGGTGCCGTTCTGGTCGTTGATGCCGCGCGCGATGGACACGACATGGCCGGGGATGATCTGCTTGTAGCCCATCAGCTTGACGCGGGCGACGTCACCGACATGCACGCCCCACATCTTGGTTTCCTCGAAATACCCGTTCACCCAGTAGGAATCGGCGTCGATCACCGCCAGGCGCGGCTGCCCCGCCGTCAGGTAGTCGCCCACCCGCAGGTTCAGGTTGGTGATGTAGCCGTTGACCGGCGAATACAGCACCGAGCGCTGCAGGTTCAGCTTCGCCAGGTCCAGCGCCGCCCGCGCCGCATCCACCGCCGCGATCTGCGTCGCCACGTTCGAGTTGAACACCTCCTGCTCTTCCGCCGAGACGATGCCGCCCAGCCCCATGCGGCGCTTCGCGTCGTTCTGCTTCAGCTTCAGGTCCTCCAGCGCCCCGTCCAGCCGGGCCTGCGCCTCGCGGATCGCCAGCCGGAAGCGCACCGGGTCCAGCACGAACAGCGGGTCCCCCTTGTGCACGAACTGGTTGTCCACCACCGGAACCTGCACCACCGTGCCCGGCACTTCCGGCGCCACGTCCACCACATACACCCGCACGCGACCGTCGCGCGTCCAGGGGGCAATCATATACGTGTCCCACAGGGTCACGCCCATGACGATCGCCAGCGCAACAACGCTCAGGGTCAGGACCACGCGGATCAGGGTGCGCAGAAGGGGCATTGCAGGATCTCGAACCTTCCAGGGGATAGTCGTTCAGACGTACAGGATCAGCAGGCAGAGCACGCAGGTGTACAAGGCGACCTCGAACAGCGCGAGGTGCCAGAACCATTTCATGATGCCGCTCCACCACAGCAGGAAGCGGATCAGCATGGTCACCGGCAGGGCGGCGATCGCGTAGACGACGATCGGCGCCATGAACACGCCGAAGAAATTGAACTCGGTCAGCATCACGCGGCTTTCATTCCGAACGGAGTCGTTGCGGGTTGGATGGCTATGTTCAGCCTGTTATTGGCCCCGGGCATGTCGCTCGACAATTGCAGGGGGCCCCGTTTGTGGAAGAAGCCGGGCGTCGCGTCCAGCAGAAGCGACGCCTGTTCCAGGCAGGCGGCAATCCGTCGGGTGGGGACGTGCGACGCGGCCTCGCGTCCTTCGACATGGGCCATGATGTCCAGCGCGGCGGCGCGCAGGGCCAGGGCGGTCCGGTGCGGATGGCTGCTCAGATGCCGGAATGCCGCCAGCGCGGCGCGGGTGCGCGCGCGATCCTGTTCATGCACCGCGGGGTGCAGCGCCAGCCGGCGCAGGCGGGTGATCAGCCGGCCGACCGAGACGCAGACGAACGCCGCGTCGGTGGTTTCGTAAACCCGAATCGGGGGGGCGACCAGGGAAAAGCGCTGGATCATCCGCAGGATTTTCTGCATCTGCAGGTTTTCCCATACCGTCCAGTCCACGGGACGGTGAAGCGGCTGGCGGGCCAGCCGTTCGGTCGCGCGGTTGATCGACATGACCAGGCGTCCGGTATCCAGCCGGTGATCGGCCGGAAGGATCACCCGGAACACCAGCGCCAGGCCGATCAGCGCGATCAGGTAGGACAGCCACAGATTCATCAGCGACAGGTCGTCATAGGCAATCGGGTTGCGGATCTGCACCATGGCGTTGAAGAACACCGCATAGCCGAAGCCGCGCATGGCATGGCGGGGATGGAACTGGATCCAGATTCCCGGCAGCAGGCAGACCGACAGCGACAGCCACAGCAGCGGATACCCGTCGATGCGGGGCAGCATGTAGGTCTGGCAGATGAAGGCGGCCGGGATCGCGGCCAGGGTGCCGCTGGCGAACATGACGCTGGCCCGCGACGCCAGGGGACTGGTCGCCAGCAGGCACGATGCCGGGATCAGGTAGGTCAGCATGTTCGCGCCGCTCGACCAGCGGCAGACATACCACATCAGGCAGCCCAGCAGCGTCACGCACGCCCCGCGCGCGCCGTTGCGCAGCGCCGCCGGCCAGTCGAAATAGACCTTCAGCCGGATGCGGCGGATATGCCGCTGCGGCCCGACGAAATCCTCCAGCGCGGCGCGCATCTGGTCCAGGATGTCGCGTTCGTTGTCGATGAACGCGATCGTCGGCAGGTCCTCGGTTTCCTCGGCCAGTTCATCCAGCGTGGCGATGGCGGCCCGCGATGCGGCGCGCATCTGGCCGGGGTCGTCCAGATGCAGGTTTTCCGCCGGGGTGGCGGCGAAGGCCGCCATGACGTCCTGCACGATCTGCCGCGCCCGGACCGCCTGGGGGGTGCGGGACGGCTGTTCGCGCCAGACCGGGTGATGGGTGCTCAGCAGGCCCAGCAGGCGGGCCACGCCGGCGCGCAGGCCCCGGGCCCGCCGCCCGATGGCGAAATTGTCGGCGGCGGCATATTCGATCGCCTCGACCAGGGCGTTGGCCTGCGACAGCAGGCGCGCCCGCGCGTCGTAGCTGGTCATCGTCATGGCGCGGAACGACAGCGGCTGGCCGCTGTCGTCGGGCATCGGGGTGTGGTCGACCGCGGCCCCGTCATGGTCGGCGGAATGCGAAAGCTGCAGGGCGATGTTGCGCAGGGTCTGGTCCACCTGGCGCAGCACGGTCTCGGGCCGGCTGATGGTGGTGACCAGGAACACGACGGCCGTGCTGAGGATTCCGACCGTGACCGCCGACAGGCGCGACATGGCCGCCATGAAGATATGGTCGGGGGCGGCAAAGGCCGATACCGAGATCAGTACGATCGTATAGCCCGTCAGCACCGCGGCATACGCCTTGTAGAACCGCAGCAGCGTGGACACGCAGCACGCGATGCCGATGATGGTCGACAATCCCATGAAATACAGCAGGGGCGACTGCGGAAAGGCCGCCATCAGGACGATGGCCGCCGTCGCGCCGATCACGGTGCCGAAGATGCGCCAGAAGCTCTTGGACACCATCGCGCCCACGACCGGGTTGGCGACGATCAGGACCGTCGTGACCGACGACATCGGGGTCTGGAGCTGGAAATAGAAGGCCAGGAACAGCGCAAGGCCCACGGCCAGCAGCGCGCGGGCCGAATAGCCCAGCGTGGGCGCGACCGACGTCCATTCCGGAAAGGCGAAGGTGCCGAAACGCAGCAGGGACCGTGACAGGGACAACGAGCCGCCGGGCGGGATCAGCCTCATGCGACGGCGCCCATCTTCGTGGGCCTGCGGGACGAGGGGTCGCGCCGCGCGCCCAGCGCGGAGTCGATCCGGTCGAACACCGCGTAGCAGGTCTGCAGTTCATCGTCGGTGACGGTGGCCAGCAACCGTGCGGAGACGCTGTCGGCCGCCTGGCGCACCTGCTGTTCGATCGCGTGGCCCTGCCGGGTCAGGCGCACCAGATTGGACCGCCGGTCTTCCTCGTCGCGGATGCGGACGATCAGGCCCTGCCGTTCCAGCACGTCCAGCAGCCGCGCCAGGGACGGGGCCTCGATGTCCAGCACCCGCGCCAGGGCGGTCTGGCGCACCGGGGCAGGAAGCTGGCCCAGATAGAGGATGGGGCGCCACGTGGCTTCGGTCAGGCCGAAATCCCGCAGATCGTGATCGATCTGGCGGCGCCAGGCTGCTCCCAGATGGGCCAGACGACGTCCAAAGGACCGTTCCCGCACGCTACGCTCGGAGTCGTCCATCCGTGATGCTACCTGATTTCCCTGACACTGATGAGCATCCGAATGGTTCGTATGCTCACGATGATATGGATCAAGTGCACGTTTCCAGAAATGCCGGGCTGGGGCCAATGCAATTTCGGCATGGTCCCCAATCGGCAATGTCGTCTCTCGCCTTACCGGGGACTAACGATATGCTGGCGATATGCCGGGGGGGAATGCGGGCGCGCGGCGGATTGCCCGGGCGCGCGCCCGTGGACAGGCTGCCGGTGGGCAGGCTGTCAGACGCGTCCCTTGCCGCCGAAGACGGAGCGGACGATGTGCCAGATTGCCCGCCCGGCCTGGCGGCCGACAGGCCCGGCGACGGCGGTGGTGACCGCCGTCAGGGCCATGGCCTGGCGCAGTTCGTTGATCGCATGGTCGCGCTCGAAGCGCGCGCGGATTTCCGCGGGCGTCATGATCGAGCGGCGGCCCAGCAGAAGGAACAGAAGGGCCATCACCGCATCGACGGCGAAGACCAGCACCGCCGCCCACAGCACGCTGAACTTCAGCACCTGGACGGCGAAGGCCCATAGCAGGGCATGGCCGGACAGCACGGCCAGAAGGCCAAACACCCCCGCGATGACCAGGAAAGCCGCCTGCCGGCCTATGCGGACGGCCATCTGGCGGCGTACGGTCAGTTCCGCCTGGACAGTGGCCTTTCCAAGTTCGGCTATTCTCATGGTCCTCGCTTCGTCCCTCTGCTGCGTTTGGCCGGGCGCGCCTTACCGGGACGCGCGTCCGGCCAGATAGCCGATCGCGGCGACAATGGCGATGGCGACCAGAGGCTTCGCGCGCACGCGGTTCGTGACGTCCTTCATCTGATGATCCGTCAGTTCGCGCGCATTGGCAACGACATGCTCCGCCCGATCGGCGGCGTCCGCCAGCACCGGGGTCACGTGCGCGTTCATCAGGCGCTCGACCTGTTCCTTCAGCGATGTCAGTTCGTCATGGGTCGCCTTCAGGGCTTCCTGGGTGGGTTTTTTGGCCTTGCTTCGGAACACAGGTCGTATCCTTCATCCGGGTTGTCTACACTCTACCCAACGCGTCGCTCGTTCGTCAGGTTTCGGTTTTTGCATGTCTCCCTTCTCTCCACGTCTTGACGTTCGCGGACTTGTGTGTGCCCCGCTGGGGCAATCGACGCCGGCACTGACCTTCCAGATCGATCCCGGCACCTGCCTGGCGCTGCTGGGCCATCGCGCGGCCGACCTGTCCCGCGTGCTGGACACGCTGGCCGGCCACCTGCCGTGTCCGGCCGGCGATATCCTGGTCGACGGGCGGGAGGTGTCGGCGCTGGTGCCCGGCGGGCGGGGCATGGGGCTGTTCAGCGCGCGCGACCCGCTGTTCGCGCACCTGACGGTGCGGCAGAACCTGGCCTTCCCGCTGCGCGCACGCGGTCTTTCGCGCGCCGCCGCCGCCGCCCGGGTCGATGAAATCCTGGCCCTGACCGGGCTGGACGGCCAGGCGGCCCGTCATCCCCGCGATCTGGACCCCGAGGACTCGTGGCGTGCGCGCCTGGGCCGGCTTCTGGTCTTCGCGCCCCCGATGCTGCTGCTGGACGACCCGTTCGCAAGCCTGGAGCCCGAAGGCAGGCGGGCGATGCGCCAGCTTCTGGGGCGCCTGATGCGGGCGCGGGGGCTGACGATGCTTCTGGCCACCCGCGACCGCGAGGACGCGCTGCTGCTGGGCGGGCGGATCGGCATCCTGTCCGGCCGCGCGCTATTGCAGGTGGGGCAGGCGGCCGACCTGTTCGACCGCCCCGCCTGCGACCGGGTGGCCACCGCGTTCGGGGACGCCAATGCCCTGACCGGCCGCGTCGCGTGGGTGGAGGACGACCTGGCCCGTGTCCGCCTGGCCAGCGGCGCGGTGGTCGAGGCCGCGGCCGCCGGGGGGCTGGCGGCCGATGCACTCTGCACGCTGTGCATCCGCCCCGATCGCATCGCCACCCTGTTTCCCACGGGCCGCCCGTCCGAGGGCGAGGAGGGCGACCTGCCCGCGACCCTGATCGCGCTGCATCACATGGGCGACCACGTCCGCCTGCGGTTCCGCCTGGGGGACGGGCAGGAGGTCCTGGTCCGGCGCCCGCCGGCACAGACCCTGGCGGGCCTGGTGCCCGGCCGGCCCGCACTGCTGGCGTGGCAGCCGGCACATGCCGTAGCCTTTCCGTTTCGTGCTGAAATAGGGTAGCGTTCCGCCCTCGTTCTGCCCTTCGAAAGTTCAGCCCCCTGTCCGGTTCGTCCCGTCCGTCCCTCCGTCCGTTCCCGCGTCCGTCCCGGCGCCTGTTCGGGACCTTCGTGCTGTTCTGTCTCACGGTACTGGTCGGGAACGATGCCCGGGCCGGATGGCGGGCGCACGCCCTGGTTGTCGAAGGCTGGGGCGGCGCCCTGGGCAAGGCGCAGGACCAGGCCTTCTTTCGTCCCTTCGCCGCCAGTACGGGGACCGGAATCCTCCGCTATGTGTGGGATGGCGGCAGCCTGCCCGCTCCGGCGGGCCGGCATGCCTGGGCCCTGGCCCTGGTGGAGGACAGCACGGCCCGCATCGCCTGCATGCAGGGCCGCCTGCAGCGCCTGGGCGGCAGCCCCGGCAGCGCGGATGCGTGCGGCGTGCCCGCGCTGCATGACGGCATTGCCCTGGCATGGGACCGTGGCCGCATTCCGGCCGCCCCGCACTGGAGCGATTTCTGGAACATCGTCCGCTATCCCGGCAAGCGCGGCCTGCGCAAGGACCCGCGCTCGACGCTGGAAATCGCCCTGATGGCCGACGGCGTGGCGCCGTCGGACGTCTATACCGTGCTGGCGACGCCCGAGGGGGTCGACCGCGCGTTCCACAAGCTCAGCCAGTTGCGTCCCTATATCGTCTGGTGGACCAGCGCCGCGGAATCCGCGCGGATCATAGGTGACGGCAGCGTGCTGATGACCAGCGCCGCGGGGGGCGAGGTCGCGGCGTCGGCCAGTTCCGGCCACCGCGATGTCGGCCTCCAGTGGGCGCAGAGCCTGGATGACGGCCTGTCCTGGGGTGTCGCACCGGGGCTGGACAGCACGGTTCGCGACCGGGCCCGCGCCCTGCTGCATTATATGTCCCAGCCCGAGCAGATCGCGCGCTTCGCCGGCCTGTACCACGCCCGCCCCGACGATCCGTCGCTGCAGCCGATGCCGATGGACGCCGCGTTCTGGCAGGCCCATCTGCCCGGGTTGGCCAAGCGGTTCGCGGACTGGCTGGCGACGCCGTGACCGGCCTGTCGCTGGCCGGCCTGTCCTGGCCGGCCGTGGTCATCCGCCTTGTCGCAGCGGCAGGGGGCGGGGGCGTGGTGTGCGGGGCCTGCCTGCTGCTGCGTGCCGGCGGGTGGGGGCGCGTGCTGTCCGCCGGCCGGGCGGCGGCCCTGGCGCTGGCCATTCCCGGCGTGGTGGCGGCGGCACTTCCCGGCCTCGTGTCCGGTGACCCGGCGGTCCGGGCGATGCTGCAGGGATTCTGCCTGGTGCCGCTGGTCCTGCTTGCGCCGTTGCGCGCGCTGGATCGCCTGCCGCCGGGGCTGACCCGCACGGCAGCGGGGCTGGGCGCCGGGCCGGGCGCGCGGGCGCGCGGGCTGTGGCTGCCGCTGCTGGGGCCGGCCGGCCTGGTGGCGCTGGGCCTGGCGGCCGGCGGGGCGGTGCTGGCCGGTGTGTCTGGCGGGCGATAGGGCCGGCGGTCGTTTTCCTTCTCAGTCCGTGCCGGATTCAGTATGAGGTTCGGCCATGACCGATACGCCCCCTTTCTGGCAAGTCCGCAGCCTGGACGAGATGACGACCGAGGAGTGGGAATCGCTCTGCGACGGGTGCGGGCGCTGCTGCCTGCATAAACTGCGCGAGGATGTCACGGATCAGGTCCTGTACACCGACGTCGCCTGCCGCCTGCTGGACCTGGAAAGCTGCCGCTGTTCCGATTACGCGCAGCGCCGGCGCAAGGTGCCCGACTGCGTGCAGCTGACCCCGGCGGCCCTGGCCGATATCGACTGGCTGCCGCCCTCCTGCGCCTATCGCCTGCTGGCCGAGGGGCAGACGCTGGCCTGGTGGCACCCGCTGGTCTCCGGCTCGCCCGATACGGTGCACGAGGCCGGGATTTCGGTGCGCGGCCGCGCGGTCAGCGAACGCCGGGCCGGCCCGCTGGAACATCACATCGCCGACTGGCCCGGCACGATGCCGCGTCCGCGCCGCCCGCGTATCCGCCGCCCGGCATGATGGCCGGCCTCTCCAGCCCGGAGCAGGTGGGGGAGGAGAATATCCGGCTGGCGGGGCGCGACATTCCCGTCCGCTGGCGCCGGTCCGCCCGCGCGCGGCGCGTTTCGCTGCGGATCGATCCGCGCAGCCCGGCCGTCGTCGTCACCCTGCCGCCCCGCGTGGGGCGCGAGGCCGGACTGGCCCTGCTGCGGACCCATGCCATCTGGATAACGACGCGGCTGGACCGCCTGCCGGCGGAATCGCCGTGGCATGACGGCGGCCAGGTGCTGCTGGACGGACATCCGCATACGATCCGCCATTGCCCCGACGGACGGCGCGGCGTGTGGATCGAGGGGGATACCGTCATGGTCAGCGGCGAGGCCCCGTTCCTCCGTCGCCGCCTGGCCGCCTTCCTGCGGCAGGAGGCCGGGCGCCGGCTGGGCGCGCGCATGGCGCTGCTGGCCGACCAGTCCGGCCTGCGTCCCCGGCGGCTGACGGTCAAGGATACCAGCAGCCGCTGGGGCAGTTGCACATCCGACGGCTCGGTGATGCTGAGCTGGCGCCTGCTGATGGCCCCGGCAGAAATCCAGCACTACGTCATCGCCCATGAACTGGCGCATCTGCGGCACCTGAATCACGGGCCCGATTTCTGGATGCTGGTTACCAGCCTGACCCCCCATCGCCACACGGCCGAAGCCTGGCTGCGCCGTCACGGCCCCGCCCTGCTGCGCGCGTCGTGACCCGGCAGAAAACATGCGCCAAACATGCGCCGCCGGATTTTACCGGCCCCGCGAGTATGCTAGATGACGGGCCGGGCGAGCTTGGCGGAATGGTAGACGCACGAGACTTAAAATCTTGCGCCCGCAAGGGCGTGCGGGTTCGAGTCCCGCAGTTCGCACCATAAACTGTTGAAAAACAGAGGCATTTTGTCCGAGAGGAAATTTTCCCATAATGGGAAAACTTCATGCTCCGCGCCATCCCGTCCCGACGCACAGGACAGCCCCGTTATCACTTCCGCCGTATCGTCCCGGCAATGCTCCGCCCCCTGCTGGGCAAGACCGAGATTTCCCTCGTCCTCCATACCTCTGATAAACTGGTCGCCCGTGAACGTGCAGCCGCCCTGTATGCCAGGACGGGACAGCTTTTCAGAGCAGGCAAGATGCAAAACCCCTCCAGAGAGGACCTTCTGGTCCTCTACAGCGAATTGATTGAAAACTACGAAATCGCTCTGAAGGCTCAGGAGGAGAGTGCCAGAAAAGTGCTGGAAGCCGAACGGGCCCAGCATCTCATTGAAAAAGCCGATCTGGTCTCACGACAGTCGACCTTCCTCAACAAGGTCCAGCCCCACATGGACAGCCTTCTTCAGGCACTGGGGCAACTGAAGCACACGCTCGACAGACGGGATGTCTGGAACGTCGCTGAAAAACAGGGACTGCAGAACCAGATCACCACCCTCAGCACCCTGATCCAGACCAGCCTGCATAGAGGTTCAGAGAACCCGGAAGAACAAACACCTTCCCCCAAACAGCCACGCAGCATGAAACTGTCGGCGGCGGCTGAGAAATTTGTCTTCTCGGTTTCCTCCAAAAGTGCCGGGACCATCAAGGGAACGGGCAAGACCGTAGCCCTCTTCACCGAAGCCTTCGGCGATATGCCAGTTCATCAGGTAACCGGGGAAGTCGTGGGAGAATTTTACGACCTACTGTCAGGCCTCCCGGCAACACATGGCAAAGGCAAGACCACTCTTCCCCTTCGGGACGCGGTCCGAGAGGCCCAAAAAAGCGAGGGAGAAACCGTATCGGGCAAAACCGTCAAAAACCATTTCTCGCGCATGTCCGCGATCTGGAGTGAACTGGTCCGGCGTGACCACGCCCCCAAAAATCCATGGGCCAACTGGTCTTTCGATCTGACGCAGAAAACCAACCGCCGGGCCTGGTTGGAAGAGGAACTGAGAACACTCCTGAACTCGAAATGGCTGGGCCGGGTTTTCCCCGAACGCACCTATCGGGGCATTGTGCGCATAGCCCTCTATACCGGCATGCGTCTGGGTGAGATCTGCAATCTGAGAAATCAGGATATCGAAACCCTGAACGGCATTCCCTGTTTCCATATCCGGCCCCATACAGTCGAGATCGACGGCAAAACCCGGGAATGGTCTCCCAAGACATCAGCCGGCACCCGTATCATTCCCATCCACAGCAAACTGCTGGAAAAAGGGATCATTGAGGAATTCAGAAATTCCGGCCCCTATCTCTTCAGCGAACTGCCCATCTCCGCTTCCGGGGTCCGAGGCGCAAACTTCGAAATGGTCTTTTCCAAACATAAACGGCGTCTGAACCTGCCAGCGGACGTCACCTTTCACTCCTTCCGCCATCTGGTTTCGACAGTGCTCAGAAACCAGGACAGTCACATCCGGGAACTCTGGATTGATGATCTGCTGGGTCATGAAGCCACCCACAAAAGTCAGGGCACAACCCAATACACGTCAGCTATTGATCTGCAGAACCTCCAGCGGGTTGTGGAGGCCATTACCTATCCCGACGACATCGCAAACTGGTGAATTCCTAAGATGCCTGACTCGGTTTCATGACCCTGAATGAGGAACAAAAGGGATCGGCACCATGCGACCAATGGTCGCATCACAGCGACCGATGGTCGCACGGCCAGCCCTCCCCGAGCGAGACCAATTGCCGCACAGAGCTATGTCATGAAATCCGCAGGGTCTGGAACGATAATTTCTGCGTCTACGGAGTGCGCAAGGTCTGGCATCAGCTCAGACGTGATGGTCTGGATGTCGCCCGCTGCACGGTAGAGCGGCTGATGCGCCGGATGGGACTGAAAGGCGTCATTCGTGGTAAGAGCCTGTTTGGAAAGTCATGGATGAGCGTTTCTTCGGGTGAGATTGGCGCCCATGGCGACGAAGATCATGGCCTGTGAGACATCGATGCGACGCTCGTAATCGCGCACGAGGCGTCGCCATCGGGTCATCCATCCGAAGGTTCGCTCCACGACCCAGCGCCGGGGGAGAACCTCAAAGCCTTTCGCTCCGTCCCTGCGACGGATCACCTCGACGACGAAGTCCAGGTAGGCAGCCTTGTCCATCAACTGGAGCCGGTCATAGGCACCGTCCGCGAATAGATGCTTGACCCACGGCCAGCGCTTGCGGATCGCGTCCAGGATCATCTGCGCTCCGGCGCTGTCGGAGATGTCCGCCGGCGTCAGGTTGACCATCAGCAGGCGTCCGTCCGTATCCACGGCGATATGCCGCTTGCGCCCGACAATCTTCTTTCCAGCGTCGTAACCTCTTGTTTTCGCGTGCGGCGCCTTGATGCTCTGGCTGTCGATCACTCCGGCCGAAGGGCTGGCTTCACGGCCCGAGCGCTCCCGGTCAAGCATCAGTTCCACATCATGAATGGTCTGGAACAGGAACCGCCGGGCCAATTCCCTGAACCAACCATAGACCGTACGCCAATGCCCGAAATGGATCGGCAGCATTCGCCAGCCGCAGCCGGATCGAACCAGGTAACGAACCGCGTTGATCACCTCGCGGAATTCGATCTCGCGCGGACGCCCCGTGCGTCCCGGCTCGGGCATCAGTGGCGCGATGCGCGCCCATTCCTCCTCCGTCATATCAGACGGATAACGCTTCGTCTTGCGGGTAATCCTGGCCATGCGGCCTCTCTGCTCTGGCGTCCACATCCAGAGCTTGAATCACACTTCAGCGACTTTCCAAACAGGCTCTAAGGGTGTCAGAACCACACGGCCCGATCCGGCGCGGCCCTGTCCACAGGATCTGGTGCAGCGACAGTTTCATGCACCAGCCCCCAACAGACTGTGGGTTTCGGATTTCACGTATGTTTCCACCTGGCAGGGCTTTGTTTATGTGGCCTTCATCATTGACGCCTTTGCACGGGTGTTAATTTCTGCTGAGATTTGACCCTGGGTTTTCATCGAGAACTGACCCGGCCTTTGGTTATCTCTGCTATGTTTTATGGGCTGGTCAAGCGGTTGCCTTTTCCTTCCGGTTCCTGGGGGCGGCGGAGCTTGCGCGGAACCGGTAGCTGTCATTTCCGGTTTCGAGGATATGACAGTGGTGGGTAAGGCGATCGAGCAGGGCTGTCGTCATTTTGGGATCACCGAAGACTTCGCCCCATTCGCTGAAGCTCAGATTGGTGGTGATGATGACGCTGGTGCGCTCGTAGAGACGGCTGAGGAGATGGAACAGCAGGGCACCGCCTGATGCGCTGAACGGCAAATAGCCAAGTTCGTCCAGGATCACGAGATCGAGGCGCAGGAGACGTTCCGCGATCTGTCCTGCGCGATTGGCGGTTTTTTCCTGTTCGAGGGCGTTGACGAGGTCGACCGTGGACCAGAACCGTATCTTCTTGCGGTGATGTTCGATCGCCTGCACGGCAAGTGCGGTGGCCAGATGGGTCTTGCCGGTTCCTGGTCCACCAATGAGGACGACGTTGTCGGCACGGTCGATGAAATCCCCGGCATGGAGTTGACGGACCATGGCCTCGTTGACCTCGGCGGCCGAGAAATCGAACCCTGCCAAATCTTTGTAGGCCGGGAACCTGGCAGTCTTGGTTTGATAGGCGATGGAGCGCACCTCTCGCTCGGCGAGTTCCGCCTTCAAAAGCTGGGAGAGGACGGGGATGGCGGCCTCGAATGCCGGCGCACCCTGTTCGGTCAGTTCGGCCGTGGCCTGGGCCATGCCATACATCCGCAGGCCGCGCAGCATGACGACGAGGGCACCGGCCGCGGGATCATGACGCATGACGGGCCTCCCCGCGCAGGGCGTCATACCGTCCGGTATCGGCCTGAGGCTCGCGTTCGAGCACCAATGCCTGCGGCGCGTCGAGCCTGGGTGCTCCTGTTTTCTTGGCGTCCGTCAGACGATGCAACGTATTGAGGACGTGTGTCTTGGTGGCTACTCCCTCCTCGAGCGCGAGTTCAACCGCGCAAAGCACGGCCTGCTCATCATGCTGCAGCACCAGGGCGAGGATCTCGACCATTTCCCGGTCGCCGCCCGTGCGCCGGAGGAGGTGCGTCTGCAGCGTCCGGAACGCCTCGGGCAATTCAGAGAAGGGTGCGCCATTGCGCAAGGCCCCGGGTTTGCGCTGGAGCACCGCCAAGTAATGCCGCCAGTCATAGATCGTGCGACCGGGCACGCCGTGGGACCGCTCGACGATCCGGGGATGTTCGCATAGGATCCGCCCCTCGGCCGCGATCACCAACCGGTCGGGATAGACGCGCAGGCTGACCGGCCGATTGGCAAAAGAGGCGGGCACACTGTAGCGGTTGCTTTCGAACTGCACGAGGCAAGTCGGCGAAACCCGTTTGGTATGTTCGACGAACCCGTCGAACGGGCGCCCTGGAACCATCAGGTGAGGCACTTCCGCCGCATGGGCCTCGGCGAGGCTGCCGGGCAATTCGACATGCCTCAAGATAGTCCAACGTTCCCGGCAACGCGCCTCGAGCCAGACGTTCAGGGAGGCCAGATCAGGAAAATGCGGCATCTCCTGCCAGATCTGCCGCCGGGCGTCCTGGACGGTCTTCTCGATTTGACCTTTCTCCCAACCCGCTGCCGGATTGCAGAACTCCGCCTCGAACAGATAATGGCTCACCAGGGCCGAAAAACGCAGATTGACCTGGCGGACCTTGCCGGGCCCAACCCGGTCCACGGCGGTTTTCATATTGTCAAAAATACCTCGACGCGGCACCCCGCCCAAAACGCGAAAGGCTTCCGTCAGCGCGTCGAACAGCATCTCGTGAGTCTGGAGCGGATACGCCCGCAGAATGAAGGCCCGGCTGTAGGACAGCTTGGTGTGGGCGACCTGCAGCTTGACGCGCCGCCCCCCGATCACCGCCCAGTCCTCTCCCCAGTCGAACTGGAAGGCCTCTCCGGGTTGAAAGCGCAACGGAACGAACACGCCGCGTCCCGTCGTCTGCCGCGCCCTTTGCTGTTCCGCCTTCCAGTTCCGGATAAAGGCCGCAACCCGTCCATACGATCCGTCATAACCCAGCGCTACAAGATCCACATGCAGGCGCCGCCCCGTGCGGCGCTGCTTGCGCGACTTTGACGTCTCCAGAGCAAGCCAGGTCGCCAGTTTCTCCGCAAACGGGTCCAGCCGGCTCGGACGCTCGGCAACCTTGAACTGCGGCTCAACCGTCTCCGCCCGGAGATACTTGCGGATCGTGTTGCGCGACAATCGCGTCCGACGCTCAATCTCGCGGATCGGTACATGATCCCGGTAATGCCACCGCCGGATCACACTCAACAATTCCATGCTGATCACTCCTTTAACCCCCGGACAGTTGCTCCGGGGAAGTGTCAGACACGGGTCAATTCTCAATGAAAATTTCCGCCCCTACAGGGTCAGTTCTCGCTGGAAATCAACACTCCTGTTCCCACCGTGCCCGCAAAACGGCCCGTGACGGGAGGTCTGACTTGGCTGCGCGCGTATTCCTGGAAATATGTTCGGCCGCTTCCCTATGGTGGGCTGTCTGTATCCCCCTTTTACGCGCTTCCTGTTCAATGGCCGCCCGCCTTTTTGAGAAGCGCTCTTCCACACTGGGCGCCACACCGGCCACCCGGAAATTCCGACCATCCTTGAGTGTTGTCAGACCAATGTCTCGTTCCAGCGCCTCACTCAATGCCAGACGATAGACGGCACCCATTTCCTGTTGATGTAAAAGAAGTTCCCGATTATCCACTGTGCCAGTTGAGCCATCCTTACGGCGACACACATTCATCAACACGGCATGCGTATGGATCTGGGGATCCCCCGCACGACTGGTGGTGTGCAGAAATGTGCCGGCCATTAACTCAGCGGGCGTTTCTCTTTGACCGCCATTGTGACCTCGACGGGTGACGATCAGACCTGTTCTGAGGGCGTAATCAAGTGCCGCAAAAACGGCTTTCGCCTGGGCCGATTCAATTCTGGCACGCTGAATGTCTGTTCCCATGGCCCACAAAACCGATACCGATTTGGGGGCTGCAAATTGCAGATCATACCCAACACGACGTTGCCCTTTGCTCTGAACCAGAGCCTGACCCGTCAGCGGATCGCATCCCCTCGCCAACGCCCTGAAATCAGATGGACTGACCTCGGCACTCTGACAGACAAACGGAAGAGGCTGTACCGGAGCCTTCAGGACATTCGTCCACCAGATGCCGGGTTTTTCACCTGTGCCATTGTCCACATAATAGGCAGCCCGATCCCGCCCTGACCAATCCCCCCGCTTGCGATGTCCTCGTGCGGGACGTTCCCGCTCTCCCGTCAAAGCAGTTTGCGCCGCGAGCCCCTCATCGATAGACTCAATATAATATTCGACATCCGACAAAGGCGTGCAAGTAAACATGCTTTTGTATCCTGACCTGACTGAACTGTCTGATCAGGATAGCCCCGTCTGAACGGGATCCTCTGTTCCGGTCAGGCCTCATCCGGTGAACTGTCGGAGAACCCGGACAAATTCCCCATAACGATAGGAATCATCCTGAAAGATATCTGGAATAGCCGACAATTCTTCACAATGGATTCCGGGATACAAACGGCGTTTTCCTGCCAGAAAATATGCCTTACCACTCCCCGGAAGCATCGAAGATGCGTGGTGTGTTGCCAATTTCTAAAGGGAACAGGGGAAAGACCTCATTCTACAAAGAGACGGATGAAACCATGCCGTATCTCTGACGATGTGAGGACGATCTGCTGAGAGGATACACTCTGCGTATCATGACCTGACATGGTCCTGACACTCTGTCGTATAACAGGAGGGACGATCATGCCCCGTAAAGACAAGATTTCTTCGGTCACGATGCCCGGCACGATTGAAGATCTGATTGCCGATCTGGAAAATGAACGCAAGGAGCGTGCCGCCAGAAAACCGGCCACGGCTTGGTGTCATCACACAGATTTATCCAACCCTTCTCAGTATGAAGGCCGATGGCTGGTCAGATATGGAAATCTGCACCACGCTCAAAACACGGGGTATCACCCTCAGCCCCGGAACACTCTCCACATACATGAAGAAAATTGGTCGGGAAAAACGGACCATAAAGCCCAAACCACCGCGCACACCCAAGGTCGATTCCGCCACACCGCCTCCTCCGCCACCGTCGATGCGTAGCTTTACTTCCCAGCCACCGCCACTTCTGGACGCATGAGGTCGTCCCGGTCTCCCAGTGTCGTCTCTTCAGCCCTGTCACGATCTGAGTTTTTCATCAGGCGACCCTACACTCTTCACAGGAATGGCACTGAGGCCTTCCCTGTGAAGAGGACGATGGATTATGAAACAGCCCGTCAAACGCCTTGTAATGATCGTTTCTGGCAAGGGCGGGGTTGGCAAAACAACCTTTGCCCGGCTTCTGGTCGATACCTACCACTCCCGGAGCATACAGGCCTCCTTCTTTGACGCCGATGGTCAGGTGGGTGGCCTCGCACGGGTCTACCACGATGTGGGTGTCCAGTTTTACGACCTCAGACAGGATGGAGAGCGTGACACCCTTCTGAACTCCATCGATACCGACAAGGCCATCGTCCTGCATGATCTGCCGGGTGGATCACGGTTTGAAATTTCGAGGATCATTGACACTGGTGATGGCAAAACCGTCGAGGGGTTTCTGACTGCCCTGACAGAGAACCATGTCCGACTGACCCTTGTGCATCTGCTCGACAATGAAATCGAGAGTGCCCAATCCGTCGGCCATCACCTGGAAACCTTCGGCACAGATCTGGTCGACCATGTCGCAGTCCTCAACCTCCGGGAAAGCCGACATCTGCGCGACGACTTTCCATACTGGTATGGCCATGAAGTCGCAGGTCAGCGCCGTTACGGCAAAGCCCGTGATCTTCTCATCTCTAAAGGGGGTGTTGAAATCACCATGCCCGGCCTTCAGCCCGGCATCCGTGCCAAGGTCAATGCGCTGAACCTGCGATATGCCCAATGCCTGACACACCCGGACCTGACCATTACAGAACGGAGTGCCGTGTCTCACTTCGTGCGGGATTTCCACAAAGGCCTCGCCCCGGCGGCAGGCCTTCTCGGTCTGGCATGAGAAAGGGGAATATCATGACGATCTTTCACGATACTGCCAAAGCCCTGAAGATGGCTCCCGAAGACCGACAGCGTGTCTGGGCCGCTCTGGAAACCATGGCCCTCAGTCCCGATGACCCTGAGGTCGTGCGCCTTCTGGTGACGGAATTCACCAGAACGACCCTGAACGCGCTTTCCGCCAATCTGGAACAGGCGACGACCCGAGCGCTCAATGCATTTGAAACCGCCCAGTCACAGGCAGAGGCAACCGCTCAGGCCCGCCTTGCAGCCCGACAGGCTGAACTGGCCCAGACCCTGACACGAAGCATCGCAGACTCTCTCGAACAGACCCTGGAGCGGCAGACACGCGCGAAAGAGAAGAACGTCGCCATCACACAATGGATCATAGGCCCAGTGCTTGTCCTGTTCGGCGTCTGGCTGGCAAAAACATGGGAGGGGTGGTCTGTCGGCTCTGATGGCAATTTCTCAGAGGGACTTTGCTCCTACAGTCCCTGGGCCCTTCTGGGTGCAGGCACAATGCTTTTTGTGACCCTTCGCCTCATCATAGGCTGGACGATTGGAAGCCGCCTGTTCAGAGCCCTTCTGGTCCTTCCTCCCCTTGAAGATGTAAGAGCCCGATCCGAAAGTTCTTCAACCGTGACAATGCCTTGCTGTCCGTCGTGTGAGCATTCGGATCGAGGCGATCAATGTCCATGCGGTTGAGGAAGCAATGGATTGTTCCCAGTCTTTGGCGAGCCGCCTGCACCGTCCCAGCCATGCGAATGTCCGTTCAACCACCCAGCGGCGCGGCAGGATCTGAAAGCCCTTCGCCGTATCGGACCGCCTGATGATTTCAAGGGTCCATTTTCCCATGGAGGCGAGCGCGGATCGCAATTTGTCGCCAGCATAGCCGCCATCAGCGAAGATGTGGCGCAGCCAGGGAAAGCGCCTGCGTATCGCTGCCAGGACATCAACAGCCCCATCACGGTCCTGGATGTCGGCGGCATGAACGAGGAGAAAGATCAGGAAGCCGCAGGTATCCGTCACAATATGGCGCTTGCGGCCCTTGACCTTCTTCCCCGCGTCATAGCCCGAAAGCCCGCCACTTTCCGTGGTTTTCACCGACTGGCTGTCAATCACGCCCGCGCTCGGAGAGGCTTCACGCCCCTCGATCTCGCGCAGGCTCATGACCAGCACCGTATTCATGACTTCGAACACTCCGGCACCACGCCAGGCGTAAAAATAGCGCCTGACGGTCGAGACCGGCGGAAAGCATTTCGGCAGCAGGCGCCACGCACACCCGGCCGAGGCTATGTAGAGCATCGCGTTGACCACCTCGCGCATATCCGTAGTGCGGGGGCGACCGCCCCGTTTCGCCGGGGGTACAAATGGCATGATCAAAGCCCACTCCCCGTCCGTCATATCCGATGGATATCGCAACCCTTCCCGGCTATGTTCACGTCGGGCAATACCAGTCCATGTCACCATTCACTCCATCTCTTCGCAAAGACGGATGAATCACAACAGGCTGGTATTGTTCAAAAACTTTCGGATCGGGCTCTAAGAGGCTGGAGAAAATACCGCGATTGAGAGCCTCAATAAACCAAAGCCCAGAGGGGAGCACTTTATGCCTCCCCTTTTTTATTTCCCCGCCCAGAGGAGGCCTACACACGCTCATTCTGGCAAGGCAAAGCGCTCCTGAGTCCAAGACCCTCCCTGAGGTGTTCAAGACGAAGCCAGACGTCCTCCCAAAGGCTGATACCCCTCTGGAGGGTCATCAGATGGTGTAGACGCTGAAATGATAGCGATGAAACAGGGGGAATTTCAGATCCGATGCCCCATCCCTCCCTGTTGGGCGCGCATAGCCACCTCTGCCGCCATGATTTCCCGCCAGAACGCATCCTCTACGCCCCCCTCATCAGCACAATCTGCCACCAGTCTGGGAGAGTTAGCATACATAAACCCTCTCTCATCGTCAGGATTATGCTGCGGGGCGAAAAGGCGCGCCAGAGCGCCCGAGGGGCGGCCAGACCACCCGTTCTTCTGCGCCCACCCAAGAGCCTGCAGGTGATGCCGTCGGAGAAGACCAAGGTTACGCTTCCCCTGTTCGGTCACAGGCGTCAGCGTGAAATTCCTGACCAGCGTATGGGGCTGCCAGATACCAGCCGCAGTCGGTGACGGGCGCTCCCGCGCCACAATCATATTCTCCACCGGCGCTTTTTTCGCTCCCGGTCTTACGCTTCCCTTTGGAAAAGGAGAACTGTCCGCGCCGGACAGGATCCGCGAGCTCAGTTTCCTGGTTCTGACCAGTTTGTGACCAGGGGTCGGGTTTTTCGGCGTTGGAACGGCTTTCTTCCGGACCACCTTCTCACCGCTTGCTTTCAGCTTTCTCCGAAACGCGGCAAAGTCCCCTCGCGGGGTTACATTGCGCATCCCGTTCAGTTCTTCGAGAAACCAGATTGCCGCCTCATCGGACAGATCGGAAAAAAGAAGTTCGTCCTTCTTTGTTCGCTCTGCCTTATACAGCTTGACCATGTAATCCATAGTGTCGCTATGGGAGCGAACAGGACCATCAATATAAAATCCGAGCTTAAATTTCTCTCTTACGGTCTGACAAAAACCTGCCCAAATCTCCTTGGGCATGCGCTTGCTGAGCGTATAGAAGAAATTGACATGCCCGTTGACCTTAACCTCTCGTTTGGAACAGTGCGCGAAAGCAAAGTCATTCATGAGCAAATGAATTTGAAAGCCAAACTGCGCATAAAAACTGGTGTTATACCAATAGAGCATTCGACTGATACGAGCCCGCAGTTGCTTCATCTCTTTTTTAAGATCACCATAAACGCCAACATGTTCTTTTGAGGTAAATGTTCCAACACATAGGGGGATGACAGGAACAAGTTTTCCCGCACAGTTCCTGGTATCCCGGCTGTTTGAAACACAGCGTTTTTTCGGGAAGGTCAGCGTATGAAAATACAAAAGATCGTCTGCTAACTGCCGCCGGATGCCATAGGCCTGCGAAGGAATGAGCAACGTGCGGCGCAGGCGCATGCCGGGCAGGTGCTCAACCCCTAAGGTCACATCGCCCACACGATCCATCGCCTCGGTTCTGGTATAGATCGCAAGACCTGCCTCTTTCATAAGGCGGAGAGGACGGGCATCCATATTCTGAAGGCGTTCACGCAAGTCGTAATCGATACCGGTTTTGCGTCCCGTCCACGGGGCTGCCAATTCCGTAAATGTCGCGCATCGCTTCCGAGAAGAGACCATGATCCACCTCCTGAGAGAGTTCCATTACCTCGACCTGATATATCCAAGGCCTTGTGGAAGGATCATAGCGTAGGAAATTGGTGATTTCATGTTTTGTTCTGGTTGGATATCAAGGCGACAGGCTCGGTTCTTAAGACATAATACCAACTCCGGTCCGCCCTGACTCATATGTGATTGCCTGACGGTATCGTTCTGGAACGAGCTGTGATTCACAGGATGCCGAACCGGGCGGGAGGCATCCGAATGGGCGGGGCGTTAGCGTTGCGTGAGGATTATGATGCGGCGGGACTGCGTGCTCTGGCGCGGACAACGAGGCATGCGGGCCAGGCGCGTCGGCTTCTGGCGCTGGCGGCGATCTACGATGGTGCGTCACGCGGAGACGCGGCACGACTGGCTGGGACGGATCGGCAGATTGTGCGGGACTGGGTGGTGCGTTTCAACGCCGAGGGCCCGGATGGCGTGCGGGATCATCATGGGGGCGGTGTCGTTCCCCGCCTGACACCAGCCATGTTGGAAGCGCTGATGCGCCGGATCGAGGACGGCCCGATCGCTGCCGTGCATGGGGTGGTGCGCTGGCGGCAGGCTGATCTGGGGCAATGGCTTTATGAGGAATTCGGCGTCTCTCTTTCGCGCAGCCGGCTGAGCGCCGTTATCCGGGGCCTCGACTTCCGCCTTCTGACGGGACGCCCCCGGCACCATGCCCAGGATCCCGAGGCCCAGGACGTTTTTAAAAAAGCTTCCCCGACGTCATGTGTCAGTGCTGGATGTAATCTCCTCAAAACGGCTGGCTGAAATTTCCCCAGTTTGACCGAGGACCGTCCTGGCGGGGGCATGCCCCCGCCAGGACGGTCGTTCCCCAAATAACCTGCCTATGCCGACGGAAGGGCGAGCAGGTGATTGGAGTCAGGGAGACTGTGTTGATCCACGAATTGAAACGACAGGGACTGGGTGTCAGCGCGATCGCGCGACAGACGGGCCTGGACCGCAAGACGGTGCGCAGATATCTGGCCCGGGGCCTTGAAGCCCCACGCTACAGCCCCCGCGAGGAGAGCGAGCGCATTGCCGAACGCTTTCGCACCTATTTGCTGGAAAGGCTGGAGACATATCCGGGTCTTTCCGCCCGCCGACTGCACCGCGAGATCAGGCCGATGGGATATGATGGGGCCTACTCGACGCTGACGGAATATCTGCGTCTCGTCAGACCGCCGGTGCTCAAGGTGTTCGAACGGCGCTTCGAGACCGCTCCCGGCGCGCAGGCTCAGGTGGATTTCGCCGAATTTTCCGTGACCTTCGCGAGCGAACCGGAGGCGCCCCGCAAGGTCTGGCTTTTCAGCATGGTACTGGGACACAGCCGCTGGCTCTGGGGCCGGTTCTGCCCGAACCAGACCCTGGAAACCGTCCTGCGCTGCCATATCGCCGCCTTCGAGGCGATGGGCGGAAGTTGCGCCGAGATCCTCTACGACCGCATGAAAACCGCGGTTCTCGGCGAAGACCCCGCGGGCATCGTGACCTACAATCCCTCGCTGGTCGCTCTGCTCGACCATTACGGCAGCGCACCGCGCGCGTGCCAGCCGTATCGTGCCAAGACAAAGGGCAAGGTCGAGCGGCCGTTCCGCTATATCCGGCAGGATTTCTTCCTCGGGCAGAGTTTTCGTGACCTCGATGAACTTAACGCCCGCTTCGACGACTGGCTGCGCACCATCGCCAATGCCAGGTGTCATGCCACGACCGGCCGCATCGTCGCGGAACACTTCGCCGACGAGCGGCCTCATTTGCGAGCTCTGCCGGCCCATCCGTATGACGCTGTCCTGACGGTCGAGCGCCGCGTCAGCCATGAAGGCATGGTCTCGGTCGGCGGCAATCTCTACAGCGTGCCGGACACCGCCCGGCGCCGCATTCTCGAGATCCAGCACCATCCGACGGAAGTCCGGATCTTCGAGGAGGGTGTCATGATCGCCCGCCATCCGGTGCTGGACGGGCGCAACCAGCGCCGTGTCGATCCTGCGCACCGCAAGGCCGTGCCGGCGACGCGCCAGATCAGGCCCCCGCCTGACCGGGCCGATGTGGCACGCCGGCCGCTCGCTTTCTATGAGGCGGTCGGTCGCAGGCTGGCCACCACGGGCGCGGGGGATCGGCCATGACCCCGGTGACCGAACGCATCCGCCAGAGCCTGGTCCACCTGCATATGGCGCGGGCCCTGGAAACCCTCGACCAGACCCTCGGCCGCCTGGAGCGCGGCGACATCAGCGCGATCGAGGCCATCGACGAACTGCTGGCCGAGGAACTGAGCCTGCGAGAGGGGCGTCGCATCGGCGTCGCCCTGCGAACCGCGCGCCTCATGCCGATCAAGACACTCGAAAGCTTCGACTTCTCTTTCCAGCCCTCTCTCGAGCGAAACCGGATCATGGCGATCGCCCAACTCGAATTCATCGGTCGCGCGGAGGTCGTCCATTTCCTTGGCCCGCCCGGGACAGGCAAGAGCCACCTCGCCACAGCCATCGGTGTCGCGGCGGTCAAGGCGGGACGCAGCGTCTATCGCTGCACCCTCGCCGAACTGATCGAGGCGCTCGCTCGCGCCGAGCGCGAAGGCCGCCTCGCGGAGAAGATCCGTTTCTACGCCCGTGCCGCGCTGCTGATCGTCGACGAGATCGGATACCTGCCGATCACCAGCGGGGGCGCCAATCTGTTTTTCCAGTTGGTCAACGCCCGATACGAGAAGGGATCGATGATCCTGACCTCCAACAGGGGCTTTGCCGAATGGGGCGACGTGTTCGGCGATCCGGTGGTGGCAACCGCGCTCCTCGATCGTCTCCTCCACCATGCCATCGTCGTGCAGATCGAAGGGGCCAGTTACCGGTTGCGTCAACACGCGGACCTGGTGCCGGAACACACCCGGGCCCATGCCAATCTCACCCCGCCGCCGCTACCAAAACGCCGTGGACGGCCACCCAGGAGAGAAACCGACGATCAAGGCCCTGGCTGATCCCCAGAAACCAGAAACTGGGGATTTTTCATCCAGCACTTCTGCGGACTTTTCATCCAGCATTTACAGTCATGGCCGGGATCCGGGCCCGGCATCCCGGCAAGGCCATCGAACTCTGGTGGGGCGACGAGGCGAGGGTCGGCCAGAAAACGAAGCTGACGCGCCGCTGGGCCAGACGCGGCACCCGTCCACGCGCGCCTGCCGATCAGCGCACACGTTCGGCCTGGATCTTCGGAGCGATCTGTCCGGCGCTAGGCAAGGGAGCGGCCCTCGTCCTGCCCTGGTGCAACCTCCACGCCATGAACCGGCATCTCGACGAGATCTCGCAGGCCGTAGCGCCGGGCGCTCACGCTATCCTCATCGTCGATCAGGCAGCGTGGCATACCAGCCCGAAACTCGATATCCCCGCCAACATCACCATCCTGCCGCTCCCGCCACGCTCGCCCGAACTCAATCCGGTGGAAAACGTCTGGCAGTTCATGCGCAATACCTGGCTGTCGAACCGGATCTTCCGCACCTACGACGACATCGTCGATATCTGCTGCCACGCCTGGAACCAGCTCGTCGACCAGCCCTGGCGCATCATGTCCCTCGGGCTACGACAATGGGCACATGGGTTTTAACAAACAGGAGTTGGTATAACGGTGCCCGAAGAAGTCAAAAAAGCACTTCGTTAAATCGAGAATGGTCGGCAGCCAGTCAGTAGCATATGATCAGACGCAACATCACATAATCGTGAGATAAATTACGCTTCACGGATTCCTCTTAAACCGGCTTCCAACCTTGTCCAGCTACCGAAGCCCCTCTAAAAAAGGTGTAATGTTTCTAAACGGCGGATTATTTTTTATGACTATGATTTCAGATAAAGAGAGCCATCCTGACATCGAAGATATTCTCGATTTCTGGCATAAATGTGAATTCTTTCTTCCATTTGACCTACAACGCGCCGTCCTTGACGTTAAAAAAGAAGACAAATGGTCAATCAAAAGTCTTGAGCTATCGGAGTTATCCCCGAACAACACCTCTATATGGAATTTTTCACCACCTCCTGAAAAGGAAATCGTTGGCTTCGACATCTATATCGGTGTCTTCGATAAATCCGCGATAGCCGATCGTGTTCAGAAAGTTCTTGGTGCATCGGAAGATCTCGAAGCCATCGAAGAAGACGAACTCAGAAAGCTTGAAGGTCCGACCTGTATGGCCCGGATCGGCGTGAATAACAATGGAGAGCCTACTTTTAGCTCAGTGGCTATCTCGACAGTCTCATGGGCGCTTGGGAGCTGTCGTGAAAATCTGAGTCTGGACAAACTGGATATTGATAATTTTGAAGACGATGTGCGCTGGCTAAAACAGTCTCTTCTGGAATTTAACCATGACACGCCTTCCGATAGTGAAAGTGGTCAGCCCAACCCTCTCAGGGGCTCAGATCTACTCAGGATCCTTGAAATTTTTGTTACCTGGTCTAAAGAATGGCCAGGCCCTGTTAGCCAGGCTTTCTCCAAGGGACCTGTGCTCGTCATCAAAGCAAAAGCAGCCAAACCACGAAAACAGGCACAGGTTGGGAACAAAGAGAGTTCCGCCAAAACAGTTCTCGAGAACAGTGATGAAACGGATGAGGAGGAAGTTGATATCCACCCTCAGTCAGATGCTGATATCGACATTCTGAACAGTTTCTATGCACGGGATATCGCCCGGGTCATCAGGTCCGTCAGACAAGGATCAAAGGCTGGACTGGTCAGCACCTATCTCTCAAAACCGGACATACAAAAGCGGGTAGATCTCTATACCCCTGAGGGATTACAGAAAATCATGGAAGGGCTTGAACCTTCCAGACTTCCCTCAGCACACTGGCCATCAGACCCCTTGCATGCCATGAGTCTGATGCAGCAGTTTGCACTCAATACACTGCTTGGCACCCTGCATGATGGGGATATTTTTTCCATCAACGGCCCCCCCGGAACAGGCAAGACAACCCTGTTGCGCGATGTTTTTTCGGAACTGATGACAAGACGGGCAAGAGTTTTATCGCGTCTTGCTCAAGCCAAGGATGCTTTTCTTAGAAAAATAAAAATCGAATTTGATAATGGACAGGAAACAAGCTCTCTTAATCTTCTCAATGACGATCTAACCGGTTACGAGATGGTTGTTGTATCTTCCAACAATGCAGCGGTCGAAAATCTTTCTAAAGATATCCCAAAAGCATCAGCTATAGGAGAATTCTGGAGAGCACAGGATAACGATACTTCCGTCAGTTATCTTCAGCAGGTAGCACATAATATTGCTTCACGTCGATCCAACGGAAAATATGAAAAGCTGAAACCTGATAATGTGCCGTGGGGGCTATTTGCCGCAGCACTGGGTCGGTCCCAGAACAGGCGCCACTTTCAGTCGGGACTGCAATTTGACGGCACCCCCTCTGGCAAATCCCAGGAACGCAAACTCCTACCGAATTACGATCCGGATCTTCAGCAATCCATATGGAACTGGCGGAAAAGACACAAGAGCATATCGTTTGAATCAGCAAAGAAAGCCTTTATCAAAGCAGATAAAGCAGTAGCTGAACGCATTGCCAATCTGGAAAATTATAAAAAACTCCATACTTCCGAAAGTAATCTATCTGAAAAAGACTTCTGTCTTTCCTTGCAACAGGCATTTGATATGGCCACTCTGACATATGAAAATGCCTTGATGGAATTCAGTTCCATAGAATACAAACTTAATCAAGCTGAATCCCAACTCAATACTCTTTCACAAAGAGAAGAGTTAATTATAGCCACCTCTCCACGAGGATTTTTTGAAAAACTCTTAAAGAAGGAGGAGAAGAAAAAGTGTGACAAAGCACTTTCGGATATTCGCAACCTAAAAGAAGGAGAGCTCAAAAAAATTTATGACCTCCGAAACAGTCTGGAAGAAGCAAAATCAAAACTCGCAACCACCAAGTCTTCTGTAACGACAACCCGTGATAACCTGGCTGCAGGACAGATCTCATGGAGAGAAAAACAAGACGAAATTTGCAAACTCCGAGCACTATTCCCTTCTATTCGTTTCCCTTCAGATGAAGTAGACCTTGAGCAGGATAACTGGCAAACTGACGGTTTGTGGTACGACGCAAATCTGAACAGACTTCGCTCCGAGCTTTTTGCTGCAGCCATGACCTTGCACGAAGAATGGCTCTATGAGGTAACACAAAATAATGGTGGATTTGGCGGCAATCTCGTGGCCATTACCAAGCTGCTTGGAGGAGGAAGACTCAACAACCCGAAGGAAGATGCTCTTCCTATATGGCAAAGCCTCTTTATGGTTGTGCCTGTCATTTCCAGTACATTTGCATCGATTGCAACCCAGTTCAGGGATCTTGGCGAAAGCTCTCTAGGTGTTTTGTCCCGGGATTTGGTGGTGCGGATTATGTATGAACCGTGATGGTTCTTTTTCCCACTGCTGACAAATGAATTCATATGGAGTGAGGCCGCGCAGGGTCTTGAGCCTGCGGGCGAAATTGTAGGCGGTAACGAAGTCGGCGAGGTGTTGACGCAACTGGTCATGTGTTTCGTAGTAGAAGCGCTTGACGGTGGCGTCCTTGATCGTGCGGTTCATCCTCTCGACCTGGCCATTCGTCCAGGGATGTCGCGGCTTTGTCAGTCGATGCTCGATATCGAGATCAGCACAGGCCAGTTCAAAAGAGTGGCACCGGAACAGGACACCATCCGCCCGCATGGCCTTGATGTCTTCGGGTGTCCATCCATTGCCGGCCGGATCGGTAAAATGCGTGCCGTTATCGGTCAGCACGGTATGGATGCGGTAGGGAACCGCAGCGGCCAGAGCACGCAGGAAGTCACCGGCAACGCGACGTGTCGCTTTCTCGTGCAATTGGACAAAAGCGAATTTCGAGGTCCGGTCGATCGCCACCAGAAGATAAAGGCGCCCCATTTCAGTGCGGACTTCAGCAATGTCGATGTGAAAATAGCCGATCGGATAACTCTTGAACTTCGACCGTTTTGGTTTGTCGCCTTCGGTCTCGGGCAGGCGGCTGATCCCATGGCGCTGAAAACAACGGTGCAGGGAAGATCGCGTCAGATGCGGGATCGTCGCCTGAAGCGCATAAAGGCAATCATCAAGAGGCAGCAGGGTATGGCGACGGAAGGCCACAACGATCGCTTCTTCTTCGGTCGACAGGATGGTTGAGGATGCGACCTTCGGACCGGTGCGTCGATCCGACGTATCGGTCCGCCCCTTCCATTTGGCGACCGTCTTCGGGTTGATCCCGTAGCGTTTCGCCAGAACCCTCAGGCTCTCTTGACTATGTTGTATCGCTCGACGGACTGCCGCTGTCGTCGTGGCGCTTCCGTGGTGAACCTGGCCCATAGCGCATCCTTCCACTCATGTGAAAATAATGCACCACCAAATCCCGGGACCAAACATCTAGGATGGCTTTTTGTCGATGAAGCGGGGCAGGCTATCCCGCAGGCTGCTGTTGGCGCTCTCTGGAGAGCAAAACACGCCGTTGTGGTTGGCGACCCGATGCAGATCGAACCTGTATTTACCGTCCCTCCCAGACTGGTCAGTCTGCTTGCGCAACATAGTGGCCTTGGTTCTTCAGATCCTGAAGTTCCTGTTTTTTCACCATCCCACACATCCGTACAGGTGCTGGCTGATCGCATCAATGCAACCGGCGCCTATATAGAAAACAATGGCACAGAGCAGTGGGTCGGTTGCCCTTTGCGTGTTCATAGACGATGTGCTGACCCGATGTTCTCTATTGCAAATACGATCGCTTATAGTGAAAAAATGGTTTTTCACGGATACAATAAACCTGAAAGTCGGCTTCCTCCTGAAAATAGCTTCGACCTTGGCCAGAGCTCATGGATCACCCTTGGTGGTTCAGCATCAGACCATCAGGTCGTGACAGAGCAGATCCACTTCACGCTGAGAGCAGTAAGAGAGGTTCTACACCTTACCGGTGGTCTACCAGATTTTTATATCATCTCACCCTTCCGTCGTATCAAGGCCGCTCTTATCGAAACCCTCGGCAATCTTGACAATTGGGAAATGGGGAACAGCGACTATCTACCTAAAACTGCCCTGACGAAGTGGTGTCGAGAGAGAATTGGTACCGTTCACACCTTTCAAGGGAAGGAAGAAAGCACGGTTCTTATGGTGCTTGGATGTGACGGAGAAACTGCGGGAGCTGCTCAATGGGCCGCCAGCAAGCCCAATCTTTTGAATGTTGCATTAACTAGAGCAAAGCACCGATTTTTCATGATTGGTGACCCTGTAATCTGGGGTGGTCTGCCTCATTTTTCCGTGGCATCCGAACAGGATCTGCCACGCATCACACCTGAAGAATTTATGCGCAGGATCGAAATAGCCTGTGAAAAGGAAAATGAAGGTTAAACCAGTCTGGCGTTTATAATGTGTTTTTCTGCCCCGGCTTTCAGGAAGCCGGGGCCGTATTCTTATTTCTACGTGAACGGTTTTCAACATAAACGCTCTCAATATCTGGTTCGATATCAAGAATCACTAGTCGTGAAGCGACGCTGGGCACTGTTCGTCCTATTTCGGCGCCAGTCTGCTCAAGGGTTGAGCCTTTGAACCACAGAGCTGCCAAATCCTTATCATGGGCTTCTGTCCAACGAGTACCCATGTTGGCCGGCTTGGTCGTCGTGGTCGCCGAAGCACTGGGATGAGCTACGCCTGATGGCACGTGGTGCGTTATATCCGCCTGTGCTGCTTTAACCTGGCCAAAAACACCAATAACCCCGGAGAGAATTTTCCATTCAGCTAAAGTCATAGCGAGAAGATGCGACCTGCCAGCATAAAGAGCCAGCCTCTCTCCTTCGTGCCTCAATTCATACACTGTCTCATCAACAGTCCATGACATGGATTGAAACTGAGTTGATTTGCTACACATAATGTTTCGTCCAGATAGAAGTAGAATTTCAAAATATTTTATCCGATATCGAAGATACACCCTGAATAGTATTGAATGAAACAGGCTCTACCCACCCATCCTGAATACGAACATGGCAACCAGCATAGGAGCGTTGGTTTCCGTCGAAACCAACGCGATTTACTGCGCCGTGTAAAAATCAAAAAACAGGACACGCTCAGTTTATTTTTATCTTTTTTAACGTACCATATATAATACTCAATATGAAATTTGGGTATTATATATGATGCGAATTTGAAAATGCTGTCACCCTTACGCTGAATATGATAGCGTCTGAGAGCCTGTTTGGAAAGTCGCTGAAGTGTGATTCAAGCTCTGGATGTGGACGCCAGAGCAGAGAGGCCGCATGGCCAGGATTACCCGCAAGACGAAGCGTTATCCGTCTGATATGACGGAGGAGGAATGGGCGCGCATCGCGCCACTGATGCCCGAGCCGGGACGCACGGGGCGTCCGCGCGAGATCGAATTCCGCGAGGTGATCAACGCGGTTCGTTACCTGGTTCGATCCGGCTGCGGCTGGCGAATGCTGCCGATCCATTTCGGGCATTGGCGTACGGTCTATGGTTGGTTCAGGGAATTGGCCCGGCGGTTCCTGTTCCAGACCATTCATGATGTGGAACTGATGCTTGACCGGGAGCGCTCGGGCCGTGAAGCCAGCCCTTCGGCCGGAGTGATCGACAGCCAGAGCATCAAGGCGCCGCACGCGAAAACAAGAGGTTACGACGCTGGAAAGAAGATTGTCGGGCGCAAGCGGCATATCGCCGTGGATACGGACGGACGCCTGCTGATGGTCAACCTGACGCCGGCGGACATCTCCGACAGCGCCGGAGCGCAGATGATCCTGGACGCGATCCGCAAGCGCTGGCCGTGGGTCAAGCATCTATTCGCGGACGGTGCCTATGACCGGCTCCAGTTGATGGACAAGGCTGCCTACCTGGACTTCGTCGTCGAGGTGATCCGTCGCAGGGACGGAGCGAAAGGCTTTGAGGTTCTCCCCCGGCGCTGGGTCGTGGAGCGAACCTTCGGATGGATGACCCGATGGCGACGCCTCGTGCGCGATTACGAGCGTCGCATCGATGTCTCACAGGCCATGATCTTCGTCGCCATGGGCGCCAATCTCACCCGAAGAAACGCTCATCCATGACTTTCCAAACAGGCTCTAACAGGCTGTCGGATTGGGCGCTGCCGTAGTGATGAGTGATGGCGACGACGGCGTTTATGCGGCCGTCAGTCGCGTGATCCTACGGCAATTATATGCGAGGGCGACGAGCGTCCATTCTGTTGCGACGTTGGGGAGGCCACGGAGATGGAAACGGGTGAAGCCCATGGCGCTCTTGATGATACCGAAGACCGGTTCGACGGTCTGCTTGCGTAAGGCGTAATACCAACTCCTGTTTGTTAAAACCCATGTGCCCATTGTCGTAGCCCGAGGGACATGATGCGCCAGGGCTGGTCGACGAGCTGGTTCCAGGCGTGGCAGCAGATATCGACGATGTCGTCGTAGGTGCGGAAGATCCGGTTCGACAGCCAGGTATTGCGCATGAACTGCCAGACGTTTTCCACCGGATTGAGTTCGGGCGAGCGTGGCGGGAGCGGCAGGATGGTGATGTTGGCGGGGATATCGAGTTTCGGGCTGGTATGCCACGCTGCCTGATCGACGATGAGGATAGCGTGAGCCCGATCCGAAAGTTCTTCAACCGTGACAATGCCTTGCTGTCCGTCGTGTGAGCATTCGGATCGAGGCGATCAATGTCCATGCGGTTGAGGAAGCAATGGATTGTTCCCAGTCTTTGGCGAGCCGCCTGCACCGTCCCAGCCATGCGAATGTCCGTTCAACCACCCAGCGGCGCGGCAGGATCTGAAAGCCCTTCGCCGTATCGGACCGCCTGATGATTTCAAGGGTCCATTTTCCCATGGAGGCGAGCGCGGATCGCAATTTGTCGCCAGCATAGCCGCCATCAGCGAAGATGTGGCGCAGCCAGGGAAAGCGCCTGCGTATCGCTGCCAGGACATCAACAGCCCCATCACGGTCCTGGATGTCGGCGGCATGAACGAGGAGAAAGATCAGGAAGCCGCAGGTATCCGTCACAATATGGCGCTTGCGGCCCTTGACCTTCTTCCCCGCGTCATAGCCCGAAAGCCCGCCACTTTCCGTGGTTTTCACCGACTGGCTGTCAATCACGCCCGCGCTCGGAGAGGCTTCACGCCCCTCGATCTCGCGCAGGCTCATGACCAGCACCGTATTCATGACTTCGAACACTCCGGCACCACGCCAGGCGTAAAAATAGCGCCTGACGGTCGAGACCGGCGGAAAGCATTTCGGCAGCAGGCGCCACGCACACCCGGCCGAGGCTATGTAGAGCATCGCGTTGACCACCTCGCGCATATCCGTAGTTGTAGAAGTCTCGACTAAATCTGACGGATGGTGTCTGCTGAAGCTCAACCAGGGCTGCGGCGGGGGCGGAGTGGCCGGGCGACGCAGCCCCCGCCGCAGCCATCGGAGGATATCCTCATGACCCGTGACCAGAAGATCATCCGCGCCAAAGTTGGCCTGCTGGAACTATCGAAGCAACTGGGCAACGTCTCCCAGGCCTGCAAGATGATGGGGTATTCGCGCGACAGCTTCTACCGCTTCAAGGAGCTCTACGACAAAGGCGGCGAAATCGCGCTCCAGGAACTCTCCCGCCGCAAACCCTTGCTGAAAAACCGCGTCGAGCCGGCGGTTGAGGAAGCAGTGGTCGCGATCGCCATCGAACAACCGGCCTGGGGCCAGGCCCGCGTGGCCAACGAACTGCTCAAGCGCGGCGTCACCGTCTCTCCTTTCGGGGTGCGCAGCATCTGGCTGCGCCACGACCTCGCTACCATGAAGCTCCGCCTCAAGGCGCTCGAAGCCAAGATGGCCCAGGAACGGCTGATCCTCACCGAAAGCCAGCTTGCGGCCCTGGAGAAGGCCAAGGCCGACAAGGAGGCCTGGGGCGAGTTCGAGACCGAATGTCCCGGCTATTGCGGCGCTCAGGATACCTTCTATGTCGGCACCCTGAAGGGCGTCGGTCGCGTCTACCAGCAGACCTTCGTCGATACCTACAGCAAGGTCGGCTTCGCCAAGCTCTATGACCGCAAGACCCCGGTTACCGCTGCCGACCTGCTCAACGACCGCGTCATCCCCTTCTTCGAGCTGCACGATCTCCCGCTCCAGCGCGTGCTGACCGACCGGGGCACCGAATTCTGCGGCTCTCATGACCGCCATGAATACGAACTCTATCTGGCGGTGGAGAACATCGACCATACCCGCACCAAGGCGCGCAGCCCGCAGACCAACGGCATCGTCGAGCGCTTCCACAAGACCATGCTCGACGAGTTCTATCGTGTCACTTTTCGCCGCAAGATCTACGACAGCATCCACGAACTCCAGGCAGACCTCGACGAATGGATGGATGACTTCAACCGCAATCGCACCCACCAGGGACGATACTGCTTCGGCAAAACCCCGATGCAAACCTTCCTTGACGCAGCCCACCACGCCCGCGAAAAAGATATCGGGCGCCACGTCGAACACCACATGAACGCGTAGCATCCACGCCGGCCACTTCAAGCCGTCCGTCAGATTAAGTGCAAACTTCTACACCGTAGTGCGGGGGCGACCGCCCCGTTTCGCCGGGGGTACAAATGGCATGATCAAAGCCCACTCCCCGTCCGTCATATCCGATGGATATCGCAACCCTTCCCGGCTATGTTCACGTCGGGCAATACCAGTCCATGTCACCATTCACTCCATCTCTTCGCAAAGACGGATGAATCACAACAGGCTGGTATTGTTCAAAAACTTTCGGATCGGGCTCTTAGACAGCGATCCAGCGTTGGAGTGACGTCACTCCACAAGGGTCAGGCGGTATCCAATCCCAGTCTCGGTAATAATATGCCTTGGCCTCTCAGGGTTAATTTCCAGCTTCTGGCGAAGCTGACGAATATACACCCTTAACTGCTGGACATCTCCGTTCGCACCCCAGAGCTGCCCTAATATATGCTTATGAGTCAGGACACGTCCCGCATGGCGGATCAGAAGCCGTAGAATATCCCATTCTCGCGGCGAAAGATGCACTTCCTCACCGCTGCGGGTCACGATACGGCGCACGAGATCCACACTGAGGTCACCCGAGACATACAGCGGAATCGTGCCTTCTTTCTGAAGGGCATGCCTGAGTGCTGCGCGCAGCCTGGCGACCAGTTCGGCCATGCCGAAAGGTTTGGTGACATAATCATCCGCACCCAGGTCCAGGGCCGCGACCTTGCCCCGTTCATCGTCGCGCACCGAAAGTACGACAATCGGCAAGGTGGGCAACACCAGGCGTATCTGGCGAATAACTTCGATGCCGTCCATGTCTGGCAGCCCCAGATCAAGCAGCACGACGTCGATCTCTTCAGCTTTCACTGCAGCCAGTGCGCTTATGCCGTTTCCGGCCTCGATCACGCGCCAGTCCTGGGTCGCAAGACTGGTTCTCAGAAGACGCCGGATGGCAGGTTCGTCATCGACAACGAGGACACGCGGAGCGCTCATCCTGATACCTCCGCTACAATCGGAAAACTTAGCGTAAATACGGCTCCTGTGCGATCGGGACGATTTTCCGCTGTGATCGAACCACCCGCAGTTTCGACAAATCCTTTGGCGATCGCCAGACCAAGCCCCGTTCCTGGTCGCTGCCGATCCGCAAACTGGATGCGCGTGAACTTGTCGAATATCTGGTTTGGATTATCGGCAGGCAGACCAGGCCCTTCGTCGGTCAGACGCAGGCGGAGACTTCCCCCTTTTTGTGCGATCTCGATCATCACCATGCTGCCCTCGGGCGTATATTTCGCGGCATTATCGAGAATATTGAATAATGCCTGTTCGACAAGAACGTCATCCAGCGGGACCAGTGGCAGATCGGGTGCAACCTTGAGCGACACGCGATGATGCCGGAGAATTACGGAAGCGCGCGCCAGCGCGCTACCGGCAACCTCACCCAGATCGCATGGTTGCCGGGCCGGGGTCAGGGCTCCGGCTTCCAGCCTCGTCATGTCGAGCAGATTGGCGACGAAGCGTGAGAGGCGTTCAGCTTCCTCGCGAATGGTGGTCAGAAGCTCTTTCCGGTCCTTCTTATCAAGCAGGGCGTCATAACTGTCCAGGCTGGACGCGGCCCCGAGTATCGAGGAAAGCGGTGTACGCAGATCGTGCGAGATCGATGAAAGGAGCGCCCCGCGCAAACGTTCGGTTTCCGCATGCAGACGCGCCTGATCGAGATCGTGCGACAAGATGATGCGCTCGATCGCGAGTGCAGCCTGATCGCCCAGCGCATCGACGAGACGCTGCTGCTCCTGCCCGAGCAGGAGTCCGGGGCCGTCAGAATCCAGGCCGATCACCCCGATAGGTCCTCGCGCCGTCCGCAACGGAACAAACAATCGGCGTGCGCCCGGAAGATTATCCGAGCCCCGTCCCGCTGAACGATCATGTCGCCACGCCCATGTCGCCGCAGCGAGGTCAGCGGAATCCAGGCTCTTTTCCGGCGGATCGCTGGCGCGGATAATGAGTTTGTCGTCCTGCGGCAGAAGAATGACGACCTGTCGGTCGAGCATGGTGGCGATTTGCTGACAGGTCGTCCACAAAAGCTCGTCCATGGACGTGACGCCTGTGAGCTTGCGACTGAACTCATATAATGATTCGGTAATCTCCGCCCGATGCCGCGCGACGATCGCCTGCGCGCGGACACGGTTGCCGAGGTGACTGGCGGTGACGGCGGTAATAGAGAAGAATGCAAGAGCGGCAATGTTATCTGGAGCCGCAATAACGAACGTATAAAGCGGTGGAAGAAAGAAAAAATTGAACGACAGGACGGCCATGACCGAGGCGTAAAGTGAGGGCCACAAGCCAAAGCCGAGAGCAACACCGAGCACGGCTGTCAGGAATGTCAGCGAGACATTCTGGACTTCCATCCCATGGCGAAGCACCAGAGACAGAACAAGCGCCCCCGCCACAATGCCGGTCGCCGCGATATAGGGGCCGAAGGCGAGCGGGCGCTTCTCCGGCTTTTCTTCCGCTCCCTCATGACCATTGGTCGCGCCCACGACATGGACCGGAATATCACCGGCCCGGTCGGCCAGTATCCGCGTCACCGATGTCCACGTCCATGGCGTCATCCAGCTCGTCCAGGGCCTGCGCGCGGGACGCCCCGCCACGATCTGCGTGACGTTATGGCTCCGCGCCCAGGCCAGCGTCTCGGTTGCCACATCCTGACCCGGTATCGTGATCGTCTCCGCACCCATCGACTGCGCGAGATGCATCTGGCTTGCCGTGCGTTGACGAATTGTCTCGCCGGCTTCCCGGCTGGTCTCCACATGCAGCACTGTCCAGGGTGCGTGAAACCGCTCGGCTAGCCGCCGTCCGTAGCGCAGCAGGCTTCCGTCGACATCCTGGAGCGTGAGGCAGACAAGAATCCGCTCTCCCGCCGCCCATGGACCGCTGATCGCATTCGAGCGCATATGGTCGATCAACTGAGCATCGACCTGCCGAGCGGTCTGTCGCAGCGCGAGTTCGCGCAACGCCGTCAGATTTCCCGGCGAGAAATAATTCCGCATCGCCCGTGATGCTGCCGGCGCCGTATAGACCTTGCCCTCGCGCAGCCGTTGCAGCAGGTCGGCCGGCGTCAGGTCGATCAGCTCGATCTCGTCGGCCCGGTCGATCACCGTATCGGGCACGGTTTCGCGGACGCGAATCCTGGTAATACCGGCGACGATGTCGTTCAGGCTCTCCAGATGCTGGATATTGACCGTGGTGAAGACGTCCATTCCGGCCGCGAGCAGCTCCTCGACATCCATCCAGCGTTTCGGATGACGGCTGCCCGGCGCGTTCGTGTGTGCCAGTTCATCGACCAGCACCAGCCGGGGCTGACGGGCGAGGATCGCGTCCAGATCCATCTCAGTCAGCGTCTGGCCCCGATAAGCCACGACACGGCGGGGCACGACCTCCAGACCGTCGAGCAGCGCCGCAGTCTCGGATCTCCCGTGCGTCTCAACGACGCCCACCACGACGTCGACGCCATCCCTTATAAGCCGGTGCGCCGTCGTGAGCATCTCGAAGGTTTTGCCCACGCCGGGGGCCGCGCCGACAAAGATCTTCAGCCGGCCGCGCGTCCCACCCATGTCATGGGCAGCCTGACGCAGAAGCGCATCCGGATCGGGTCTGTCGGTACGGTCCTCCATCACCTATTTCATAGCATCGAGCGCCAGGTTCAGCCGCAGCACATTTATGCGCGCCTCTCCCAGTATCCCTGCGACCGGTGCCTGCGTCATGCGCAGGATCAGATCATGTATCCTTTCCTCGGGAATGCTCCGTGCTGCCGCGATGCGAGGAACCTGAAATCGGGCGCCCTCCGGCGAGATATCCGGGTCAAGACCGCTGCCCGACGTCGTCACCAGATCGACTGGAATGGCAAGTCCTTTCCTGACGGCCTCCGGATTTTCAGCCCGCAGCGCCGCGACGCTTGCCGTGACCCTGTCCACGAGAGATTTCGAGGTCGGGCCGAGGTTGGAGCCCACGGATGCGGCGGCATTGTAGGGCAGCGGCCCCGATTTCGACGCATCGACCGGATCGGGGCCGCTGGTGGCGGACGGCCGGGGATGGAAATAGCGCGGCGAGGTGAAATTCTGCCCGATCAGTTCCGAGCCGACCGGCTTGCCATCGACAAGGACGAGGCTGCCCCCCGCCTGTCGCGGGAACAGCACGCCAGCGACCCCCGTGACGGCCAGCGGATAGATCACGCCGGTGAGAACGGAAAAGAAGAGAAACAGGACGAGGGCGGGCCTCAATTCGCGAAGCATGGAGCTTGTTCCTTCAGGCTATGCCGAGCGCGTTGACGAGCAGGTCGATCAGCTTGATACCGACGAACGGCGCCACGACACCGCCAACGCCGAAAACGAGAAGATTGCGCCGCAGGAGCGCGGCCGCGCCGACGGGACGATAGCGCACACCCCTGAGCGAAAGAGGAATAAGGCATATAATGATGAGGGCGTTGAAGATGATCGCCGACAGGATGGCGCTCTGCGGCGTGCCCAGATGCATGACGTTCAGCGCCGAGAGCTGGGGATAAAAGCCGATGAACATGGCAGGGATAATGGCGAAATATTTCGCCACGTCGTTGGCGATCGAGAACGTGGTGAGCGCTCCGCGTGTCATCAGAAGCTGCTTTCCGATTCCCACGATCTCGATAAGCTTGGTCGGATCACTATCGAGATCGACCATGTTTCCGGCTTCGCGGGCCGCCATTGTACCGGTGTTCATGGCGACGCCCACATCCGCCTGCGCCAGAGCGGGGGCATCGTTAGTACCATCGCCGCACATGGCCACCAGCTTGCCCTCGGCCTGTTCCTTGCGGATCAATGCGAGCTTGGCCTCGGGCGTGGCTTGAGCAAGAAAATCGTCCACGCCACTTTCGGCGGCGATCGCGGCTGCCGTCAGGGGATTGTCGCCCGTTATCATGACCGTGCGGATCCCCATACGGCGTAATTCGGCAAAACGCTCACGGATACCACCCTTGACGACATCCTTGAGCGCCACGATCCCGAGCAACCTGTCGCCATCCACCACAGCCAGCGGTGTGCCCCCGGCGCGCCCTACGGTGTCGGCGTTCGCAATCGCCGCCTGGGCGGAGGCGTCCGCCGGATTGCCGAGATAGGCCAGCACACTGTCCACGGCTCCCTTGCGGATGCAGCGCTCCCCGATGTCGACACCACTCATGCGCGTCTGGGCGGTAAACGGGACAAACTGCATCCCGGCCTGCGCCATTTCCCTGGCGCGGATGTTGAAACGCTCCTTCGCCAGCACGACGATCGAGCGCCCCTCCGGCGTCTCATCGGCCAGCGAGGCAAGCTGGGCCGCGTCCGCGAGTTCCTGTTCCGTCACACCCGGAACCGGAAGAAAATCCGATGCCTGACGATTGCCGATGGTGATGGTACCGGTCTTGTCCAGCAGCAGCGTATCGACATCTCCCGCCGCCTCCACAGCGCGACCGGACATGGCGAGCACATTGAAACGGATCAGCCGATCCATACCTGCAATACCAATGGACGAGAGCAGCGCGCCGATGGTGGTCGGAATGAGCGTCACGAACAGAGCGACCAGCACAAGAACGGAAATCTGTCCCCCTGCATAGGCAGCGAACGAGGGAATGGTCGCGACGGCAAAAATGAAAACGAGCGTCAACCCTGCGAGAAGGATGTTGAGGGCGATTTCGTTGGGCGTCTTCTGCCGCTGGGCGCCCTCGACGAGTCCGATCATCCGGTCCAGAAACGTAGAGCCCTGGGCAGCGGTGATCTTCACGATAATCCAGTCCGACAGAACGCGCGTGCCGCCCGTAACGGCGGAACGGTCACCACCGCTCTCACGCACCACGGGCGCGGACTCGCCAGTGATCGCAGACTCGTCGATTGAGGCGACACCGTCGATCACCTCGCCGTCGCTCGGCACGAAATCGCCCGCCTCGACAAGCACCACGTCGCCGGGCTGAAGCTCGGGCGCGGGTACTTCTTCATAGACACCCGCATAGGACCATTTGCTGGTATCGGTGGGCAACAGCCGCTTCCCCGTCGCGTCCGTTCGCGCCCGGCGAAGACTTGCCGCCTGCGCCTTGCCCCGACCCTCCGCGACGGCTTCAGCGAAATTCGCGAACAGCACCGTGAACCAGAGCCAGAGATTGATCTGGATGGCGAAGCCAGAATGCGGCGCTCCCGTCGCGAGGTCGCGGATCAGGAGGATCGTGGTCAGCGTGGAAACAATCTCCACGACGAACATGACCGGATTATGCCACATGATGCGCGGATCGAGCTTGCGGAAGCTCTCGCCGATCGCGGGCATCAGCAGATCGGCGCGCAGGAGGCTTGAACGGTCTGGATCGCGGCCGCCCTCTTGTCCGCCCGACCCATGCGCCGGGATTGCGGATTGAACAGTCATGATGATGTTTATCCCGTCAGTAGAGCTTACCGGCGCCCATCGCGAGATGCTCGACGATGGGACCGAGGGCGAGGGCAGGCAAAAAGGTCAGGCCACCGACGATCAGGATAACGCCGATCACGAGGCCAATGAACAATCCGCCATGCGTGGGGAACGTGCCGGCGGAAGGGGCGACAGTCTTCTTGCCGGCAAGCGAGCCGGCCAGAGCCAGCGACGGAATGATGACGAAGAACCGGCCGATCATCATGGCGATCCCGAGCGTGACGTTCCAGAAGCTGTTCGCCGTGAGACCGGAAAAGGCGCTGCCGTTATTGGCGGCAGCCGAGGTGTATTCGTACAGGACTTCCGTAAACCCGTGCGGCCCGCTGGCCGACATCGCCGAGGTGCCGGAAGAGACCACGATTGCGATCGCCGTCAGCGTGAGAACCAGCATGGGCGGCACCAGGATGCCCAGCATGGTCATCTTGATCTCGCGCGCCTCGATTTTCTTGCCGAGATATTCCGGCGTGCGCCCGACCATCAGGCCCGCGATGAAGACGGCGACGATCGCGAAAAGCAGGAAGCCATACATTCCCGAGCCGACCCCTCCAAAGATCACCTCGCCGAGCATCATATTGACCAGCGGAACCATCCCGCCCAGCGGCAGGAAGCTCTCGTGCATGGCGTTGACCGCGCCACAGGAAGCATCAGTCGTCACAGTGGCGAAAAGCGAGGACGCCACGATCCCGAACCGCGTTTCCTTGCCTTCCATGTTGCCCAGACCCGGATCGACGCCGAGCGCCGCGAATGCGGGGTTGGCGTGCGCCTCGGACCAGTAGGTCACGGCTACCCCCACGACAAACAGCACCGCCATCGCGGAAAATACCGCCCATCCTTGCCGCCGGTCGTTCACCATGCGCCCGAAAGCGGACGTCAGGCCGGCGCCGATCACGAAAATTGCCAGCATCTCGACAAGATTCGTAAGAGGCGTTGGATTCTCGAACGGATGCGCCGAGTTCGTGTTGAAGAACCCGCCACCGTTGGTTCCCAGCATCTTGATCGCTTCCTGCGAGGCAACCGGCCCGACGGCGATGGTCTGGCGCGCGCCTTCGAGCGTCGTGACCGCAATGCTGTTCGAGAAGGTCTGCGGCACGCCCTGCCAGACGAGGAACAAGGCCAGGATCACGCTTCCGGGGACCAGCACGTAAAGCGTGATCCGCGTCAGATCGACCCAGAAATTGCCGATCGTCTTCGCGCTCTCCCGTGAGAACCCCCGGAATACCGCGAACGCTATCGCGATACCCGCGGCGGCCGAGGTGAAATTCTGCACCGTCAACGCCAGCATCTGGCTGAGATAACTCATCGTCGTCTCGCCGGCGTAACTCTGCCAGTTGGTGTTCGTCATGAAACTGATGGCGGTATTGTAGGCAAGGTCCGGTGTAATCGTGCCCATTCCTACCGGATTTAGGGGAAGATGCACCTGAAAGCGCAGTAATGCGTAAACAGTCAGGAAACAGAGCAGCTTGAAGACCAGCATGGCGACGGCGTAGCCCCACCAGCTTTGCTCGCGAGCCGCATCTATACCGGCGAGCCGATAGAGGCCTGCCTCAAACGGTCCAAAGAAGCGTCCGATGGCTCCCCTGGCTCCGCCCATCACACGCGTCATGGCATTGCCAGCGACGGGAGCAAGTAAAACCGTCGCGAACAGGAATGCGGCTATGAGCGTCCAGCCAGCGATCGTCATTTTTTCAGAACCTTTCCGGCCGTACCAGCGCGAGAAGGACATAGGCCAGAAGGCCAACGGTCACCGCGCCGCCAAGAATGAGATCCAGGGTCATGACGCTAGATCCGTTCACAAAAGGACAGGAAGCCGAGAGAAATCAAAAATCCCACGATCCCAAGTCCACAATAAAGAATATCAAGCATAGAAGTCCCTTCCTTCTGCCAGGACATGTTATCGCAGCATCCGCATAGGAAAGAGAGAGGGTGTTCGCGGCCTCAGTATATGAATCTCATAGGAATTCAGGTGAAAATGCAGGGCAGAAAGGCCCTTGCTCTTGTCAGACTCATGACCCGATGCCTACTCGGCTAAGAAAAATCTCAAGCCGGGAATGATCGCTGGTATGAAATATGTGGCCTACATTCTGCAGCGTCTCCGACGATTGCGCGGCACGTTCTGCCTGGTGGGCGGAGTGGAAATCATGACGCTTCCGTGCCCGTCTGAAACCAGGGCAAACCCCGCCATAGTGCGCCGGCTCGGCTTCGCCGCGATGACGTTCCTGGCAACCTCTCACTGGACCATACCTCGCGCCTTTGCGGACGATCTCGGAAGCTGGGCGAAGACCATCACCTACGGCGCGCAGATCGAAGGGGGAATCAACGCCAATCCCGCCCGGCCCGATAACGGCGTCAATTTCGGCCAGTTCTTCGGCGACCGTGCCAATCAACCGCAGCTCGACCAGATTCTTCTGACCGTCAACCGCACTGTCGATACGACCGCGCATGACTATCAGATCGGCTTCTTCCTTCAGGGCATGTACGGCTCGGATGCGCGCTATTTCCAGATCGCCGGGATTACTTCGAGCGCGATTTCCAGCCGCTACCAGTTCATCCTCCCCCAGGCGCATCTCGACCTGCACCTGCCCTGGCTGACCCGGCACGGGCTGGATATGCAAGCGGGTATCCTCACCTCTCCGATGGGTGTGGAGTCCTATGACCCCTCCCTGAGGCCCTTCTACACGCTGTCCTACACAACCCAGTATTCCACCACCTTCGAGCATGTCGGCGCGATGTTCCAATGGCATGTGGATGACCATTTCAGCGCGCTTTTCGGTGTGGATACTGGCAATCAGGTCTCGTTTGGCGGCGGCGACAACAATCACGCGGCAGCCGGCTATTTCGGCGTCAACGGCAGCGGCCTGCTGGGCGGGAAATTCTCCTTCACCTATCTCGGTCGCGTCGGCCCGGAAGACGCCATCCGGGCGCTAGGCAAGCAGGCCAATTCCGCCCAGCGGTTCTGGAATGACCTGAACGGAACTTATAAGATCAACGACAAGCTCTCCGTAACGGCCGAGTTCAACTACATGCATGACGACGGCCTGCGCGCGGATGCCTACAGTTTCGTCAGCTATGTCAGCTATCAGGTCACACCAAGCCTGACACTGAACTATCGCGGCGAAATCTATCGCGACAATACGGGTCTGTTCGTCACCTCGTTCTTGGGCGACACCTCCTATGTCCGGGCCACATTGGGCAAGAGTGCCTATACCCAGTCCGCCCCGCCCACCACCTATGGCGCGCTCACGCTCGGCGCGAACTGGCATCCCACCCTCGGACATCACGTCAAGCTGTTCGAGATTCGCCCGGAAATACGCTTCGATCGCTCCCTCAATGGCACGACGCCCTTCAACGACCTGCGCAACACAGGGCAGTTCACCTTCGGCGCGGACGCAGTGCTCGGCTTTTGAGGACAGGCAATTCTTAACGCAACAACTCACATCTCGAAAGAATGTGCAGAACACGCGGCTTGATCAATCAACATCACCGGAGATGAGATAGTGTCTTTAACAGCACCGGCCGCCGTTCAGGTCGGAAAGGGGTCAGCGGGACATGATGCTCGTCCTGCCGGCTTTGCCGCAATATTAGGCGCGCTCGGGGTCGTGTTTGGCGATATCGGCACCAGTCCGCTTTATGCGTTGCGCACGACTGCCCAGGTCGTATCGGATCATGGAACCATCGCCGCGAGCGAGGTGCTGGGGGTCGAAAGCCTCCTGTTCTGGACGCTGATGCTGATTGTGACGGTAAAATATGTCATTCTCGTCATGCGCGCAGACTATAATGGCGAGGGTGGCATTATCGCCCTGATGTCTCTGGCGCAGCAGACCGCGAAGCGTAAATCCGTCAAGCTTCTTCTCGGCATGACCGGTGTCATAGGAGCCTGCCTGTTCTTTGGCGATGGCATCATTACACCAGCAGTTTCGGTCATCTCGGCAATCGAGGGCATCGAGGTTTCCTTTCCGGCCGCGAGCCATCTTGTGGTTCCGTTATCAATTGCCGTTCTGATCGGACTGTTCTCGATCCAGTTTCATGGCACGGGAAGGATTGGCATCATCTTTGGTCCGGTGATGGTGGTCTGGTTTCTGATGATCGGGATTTTGGGTATTCTGGCGATCATTCATCATCCTAGCATTTTGCTCGCACTTTCTCCCATCTATGCAATCATGTTCATCGCCCAACATGGTTATCTGTCGTTCCTGGCCCTTGGTTCCGTAGTCCTGGCCGTGACCGGTGCCGAAGCCCTTTATGCCGATATGAGCCATTTTGGGCGCAGGCCAATTCGTGAAGCATGGTTATTTTTTGTCCTTCCCTGTCTGGCACTCAATTATTTCGGTCAGGGGGCATTGCTGATCTCTGATCCGGCAACGATCTCCAATCCGTTCTTTCTGCTGGGACCGCAATGGCTCCAGGTCCCCATGATCATCATATCGACAATTGCAACTGTCATCGCCAGCCAGGCGTGCATATCCGGGGGGTTCTCCTTGTGCCGGCAATTGATCCAACTCGGTTATGTGCCACGCATGCGAATCATGCATACAAACCCAACGGAAGAGAGCCAGATATACCTGCCCGGTCTCAACCATTCGCTCATGGTGGGCGCGTTGCTTCTGGTCATCGCGTTCCGTAGTTCCGAAGCTCTGGCGTCTGCCTATGGCATCGCCGTGACCGGCACATTCCTTTGCACCTGCATTCTGGCGGCAGTTGTTTATCGGGATCGGTACAAATGGTCTCCCTGGGCGACCATCGCCGTGTTTGGCGGTTTTTTTATCATAGACGGAATTTTCTTCGCCTCGAACACATTGAAAATCATTGAGGGCGGATGGGTACCAGTCCTGCTTGCAGCGGTGCTTATCCTGATGATGTTCACGTGGAAAAAAGGACGAAGTCTCGTTCTTGCGCGGCAACAGCATGACGCTATGCCCGTAGCGGCATTCATGGCACGCCTCCCTCATTCCCGAAGCATCATCCGCGTGCCAGGGACAGGCGTGTTCATGACCGCAAATCCTGAATTTATTCCTACATCTCTTCTTCATAATCTCAAGCACAACAAGGTACTGCATGAGCATGTCATTCTTCTGACGGTAAAAAATCTCGATCTTCCGCAGGTGATGACTGATCAGCGCGCGGAAGTCGCGGAGGTCGCGCCTAATATTTATCGCGTCACTCTTCGTTACGGCTTCATGGAAATGCCCAACCTGCCGTCCGCGCTGGCGCAACTACAATTTGAGAGTACCGGTTTCGACGTTTCGCAGGCTTCCTACTTCGTCTCTCGCGAATTGCTTGTTCGTTCGCAGCCGTCCCATATCTCGCGTTGGCGCATGGCGCTCTTTCTTCTTATGACAAAAAACGCAACGCCTATTACCGACTTCCTGCGCATTCCACTCGATCGAGTTGTCGAACTTGGCGTCCGTATCGGGATCTGATGATCCATCGCGCCGTACGAAGCGGCGTGGTATACCGACAAAAATAAGGTGCATGGAAAAATGGTATAAAATTAAAGCGAAGTTTGACCTGTCTCAATCTGAATAAATCCAGGCATTCCTGTCGAAAACCAGAGGAATTTCTTACAATATGTTCAAAGAACGTATTTTTGACCTGTTCGAACAATGTGTGATGACGATACTAAGCGCGATCATCATGCTGATCGCGAGCGTTTCCCTTCTTCATCTCACGGTGTCGGTCGTAGTAATACCAACGGTTATAGGTACTGACCCGTGTGTGCCCATTTCCTGAGTCCGATGGATCGGATGGTGTCAGGCAGGGCGGCAAGCTTGTTCCAAGCGGAACAGGCGGCGTCGATGATATGATCGATGCCGTCGAAGACGGTGTTGGACAGCCAGTTGGCGCGCAGGAACTGCCAGACATTTTCGACCGGGTTCAGTTCGGGCGCGCGGGACGGCAGGAAGATCAGGCTGATATTGCGGGGCAGCTTCAGCTTGTCGGTGGTATGCCATCCTGCGCGATCGAGCAGCACGACGGCGTGGGCACCGCGGACGACGCAGCGCGAGATTTCCTCGATGTGCAGTTGCATGCTGGCGGTGCCGATGAACGGGAGCGCCAGGCCGGCGGCTTTGCCACGCGCCGGACAGATCGCGCCGAACAGCCAGGCATTCTCGTAGCGCTGATCAGCCGGCTGGCGTGGCCGCGTGCCACGCCGGGCCCATTGTCGGACGATGCCGTTCTTCTGGCCGATCCGGGCCTCGTCCTTACATGAGGGTTCAGGTGTCAACGTATTTTCGCGATGGCGTGTCTCCTGTCCCTATGGTCTTAAGTCAGGTGCTTTTATGGGCTCGGGGCCCTTCCGTATCGCAGCAGCGGCTGCATCACCTTACATGCGGTCGGATCGCGCGAGCGACCCGCACCATAATGCCTCTTGCACGAGGCTCTGCCCCGACGACGCGCGACCCACCTGAAACGCGGTAGCGTGGCGCTACCAAAGAAGAAGACGGTCGCGTTCCCCGTATCGCCGCCGACGACTGATCGGCCCGCGGCACTTCTGTCTATCTATTCTGCGGTCGTTCCGGTGCCGAATGCGAGACCGTCCGGTATCGATCCTGTCTCCACATAGCGCCAAAGCGCAATCAGAAGCTTTCTCGCCATGGCCACGATCGCAATGCGGCGTGTCCGCCCTTTCAAGGTGCCGACGCGCTCACGAAACCATGAGGCGAGCCCGCTTGCGGGCTGATAGCGTAGCCAAAGCCAGGCGAGTTGGATCATCGCCGTCCGCGCTCGCGGGTTTCCGGCCCGGCTGATGCTTCGATCACGATCCATGCTGCCACTTTGATAAGGCATAGGCGTAATGCCGACGTAACTGGCCAGTTGGCGACGGTTGTCGAAGCGGCGATAGAACACCTCCCGAACGAGAACGGCAGCGAAATTCTCGCCGATGCCGCGGATCTGTTTCAGCGAGACGATCTTTTGAGTCACACGGTCATCCATCGCTGCGGCGTCCAGTGTCTTGGCCCGTTCAGTTTCCAGTTCTCGGATCAGTTCCAACGCCAGGAGAAGCCGACGACGCAGGCGGTCGAGTTCAGCACGAAGGAACGGCGGCAGTTCCCGCCCGTCGCCCGTGCGCAACGCGGCGACGTCGCGTTCCCAGGACCGTAACGACGGTCTACCCCGGATGCCCTGGGTAAACAGCAGCGCCTCTATTCTGTTTTCGATACGCAGCCTTTCCTGAACAAGGTGTTCGCGTTCGCGGTGTGTACGTTTGGCATCCTCCTCGTCGGGCGTCGGCACACGCACCATGCTGCATATCTGGCGATCACCATTGAGCCATGCCGCAAGAACACGCAGCATGCCTTCCGCGTCGAGACGGTCCGTCTTGGCCCGACGTGCGCGACGATTGACCAGAATGCTCGTGGGCTCAAGCACATACGCGGCGATGCCGTGCGCTGTCAGCAAACGATACAGGCAGAAGCCATCGCGGCCGGCCTCGAAACAGCATGACACCTCCGCGACATCACCCGGCTGGGTCGACGCGCGCGTTTGAAGCTCCGCGATCAATTTCAGCAGCCCTGAGAGCCCGATCCGAAAGTTCTTCAACCGTGACAATGCCTTGCTGTCCGTCGTGTGAGCATTCGGATCGAGGCGATCAATGTCCATGCGGTTGAGGAAGCAATGGATTGTTCCCAGTCTTTGGCGAGCCGCCTGCACCGTCCCAGCCATGCGAATGTCCGTTCAACCACCCAGCGGCGCGGCAGGATCTGAAAGCCCTTCGCCGTATCGGACCGCCTGATGATTTCAAGGGTCCATTTTCCCATGGAGGCGAGCGCGGATCGCAATTTGTCGCCAGCATAGCCGCCATCAGCGAAGATGTGGCGCAGCCAGGGAAAGCGCCTGCGTATCGCTGCCAGGACATCAACAGCCCCATCACGGTCCTGGATGTCGGCGGCATGAACGAGGAGAAAGATCAGGAAGCCGCAGGTATCCGTCACAATATGGCGCTTGCGGCCCTTGACCTTCTTCCCCGCGTCATAGCCCGAAAGCCCGCCACTTTCCGTGGTTTTCACCGACTGGCTGTCAATCACGCCCGCGCTCGGAGAGGCTTCACGCCCCTCGATCTCGCGCAGGCTCATGACCAGCACCGTATTCATGACTTCGAACACTCCGGCACCACGCCAGGCGTAAAAATAGCGCCTGACGGTCGAGACCGGCGGAAAGCATTTCGGCAGCAGGCGCCACGCACACCCGGCCGAGGCTATGTAGAGCATCGCGTTGACCACCTCGCGCATATCCGTAGTGCGGGGGCGACCGCCCCGTTTCGCCGGGGGTACAAATGGCATGATCAAAGCCCACTCCCCGTCCGTCATATCCGATGGATATCGCAACCCTTTCCGGTATGTTCACGTTGGGCAATACCAGTCCATGTCACCATTCACTCCATCTCTTCGCAAAGACGGATGAATCACAACAGGCTGGTATTGTTCAAAAACTTTCGGATCGGGCTCTGAGGCGTCTCCACCTTCGAGGCGATGCAATCGGGATTTCGTGGCTCCCGAGATAGTCTTTACCGCGACAAGCCAGGAGGAAACGCTGAGTTCGATGGCAATGTGAATGGCGTTCTCGGATGACATGGCAGGAACTCCCTCGTCATTGGTGCTGACACGCTTGAGATTGAGCCTTTCTTGCCGGCGGTGTCTGCCCTCATAGCATCTGGAACCAGATCTCGATCGGCTTGCCCTTGGGCAGATGGCCGGTATGGGCATTCAGGATGCGGGGGAAGTTTTTTTGAATGCCTCCATGACGCCAGCGTCCTGACCCGGGTGACGTGGCCGGGCGCTGACATAGGAAAAACCAAGCCGTTTCAGCAGAGTGGACACATGACGCTCATGATAGACGACGCCGAAGCGCTCTTCGATCACGCGTTGCAGATCGACCCGGCGCCAGCGCACCACGCCATCGCGCTGCCGATCCGGGCCTGCCTCGACCAGGGCCTTCAATTCGGTCTGCTGTGCGACACTCAGACGGCAGGCCGGCCCTGCGTGCAGATGATCGCGCAGGCCATCCGGCCCTTCAGCATTGAAGCGGTGAACCCAGTCCCGCAGCGTCTGGCGGTCCATGCCGCCTACGCGGGCCGCATCGGTGCGGCTGGCCCCGTCACGGATCGCCGCCAGGGCCAGAAGCCGGCGCGCAGCGTTCGCCTGCCGGCTGCGCGCCGCAAGTCGCCTCAGCTCAGAGGCCGAATAGTCATCCCGTAGCTTCACCGCTCTCGTCATCAGCCAGATCCTCCCAAAATCAAGAGAATCAGAGCCGGCGCCGTTCGTCACTTCACACACGAGTCAGTGGCTACGGCCTTTGGTATAATGCTTGCCGAACGCGGAATAAGTTCGACCACACCTGAGAATCTTCAAGCAATTTTTGGAATGTTTTTTACAATTTTAATTGCACTTGAATTCAAGAGATCATTTATTATGCCGTCCACAGGAAAACAGCATGGTATTATTCGTATCGAGCCAATTCTTCTTATCGGTATGTTGGCAACCGTCAGAGCCCGATCCGAAAGTTTTTGAACAATACCAGCCTGTTGTGATTCATCCGTCTTTGCGAAGAGATGGAGTGAATGGTGACATGGACTGGTATTGCCCGACGTGAACATAGCCGGGAAGGGTTGCGATATCCATCGGATATGACGGACGGGGAGTGGGCTTTGATCATGCCATTTGTACCCCCGGCGAAACGGGGCGGTCGCCCCCGCACTACGGATATGCGCGAGGTGGTCAACGCGATGCTCTACATAGCCTCGGCCGGGTGTGCGTGGCGCCTGCTGCCGAAATGCTTTCCGCCGGTCTCGACCGTCAGGCGCTATTTTTACGCCTGGCGTGGTGCCGGAGTGTTCGAAGTCATGAATACGGTGCTGGTCATGAGCCTGCGCGAGATCGAGGGGCGTGAAGCCTCTCCGAGCGCGGGCGTGATTGACAGCCAGTCGGTGAAAACCACGGAAAGTGGCGGGCTTTCGGGCTATGACGCGGGGAAGAAGGTCAAGGGCCGCAAGCGCCATATTGTGACGGATACCTGCGGCTTCCTGATCTTTCTCCTCGTTCATGCCGCCGACATCCAGGACCGTGATGGGGCTGTTGATGTCCTGACCTTGCCCCCTGAAATGCCCTCGCATTGAAGTAAGGTCTGTCCACTGGAGACAGACGATGAAGAAAGCGCGATTTACGCAGGACCAGATTATCGGGGTCCTGAAAGAGCATCAGGCGGGCGCTACGGCTGCGGATCTGTGCCGCAAGCACGGGATCAGTGACGCGACCTTCTACACCTGGCGGTCGAAATACGGCGGGATGGAGGTGTCGGAAGCGCGGCGCCTCAAGGCTCTTGAAGAAGAGAACGCGAAGCTGAAGCGGCTTCTGGCGGAGAGCGTGATGGACGTCTCGACGCTGAAGGAACTACTGGCAAAAAACTCGTGACGCCCGGTTTGCGGCGGGAAGCCGTGACCTGGGCGATCCGGGAGAAAGAGTATTCGCAGCGACGGGCCTGCCGGCTGATCGGCATGGACCCGAAGACCTGGCGCTATGCGTCACGCCGCCCGGATGATGCCGCAGCGCGCGGGCGGCTGCGCGAACTGGCTGGGGAGCGACGGCGATTTGGCTACCGGCGACTGCATATCCTGCTCGGCCGGGAAGGAATGACGATGAACCACAAGAAGCTGTTCCGGCTGTATCGCGAAGAGGGGCTGTCGGTCCGCAAGCGTGGCGGCCGGAAACGGGCGCTGGGCACGCGCTCGCCGATGATGCTGCCCGACGGGCCGAACCAGCGCTGGAGCCTGGATTTCGTCTCGGATGCATTGAACAACGGACGGCGCTTCCGGGTGCTGACGGTGGTCGACGACTACACGCGCGAATGTCTGGCGCTGGTGGCGGACACCTCGTTATCAGGCGAACGCCTCGGTCGTGAACTCGACCGGATCGGCGAGCATCGCGGCTGGCCGCTGATGATCGTTAGCGACAATGGCACCGAGATGACATCGAACGCGATCCTGGCCTGGCAGCAGAAGCGATCGGTGCTGTGGCACTATATCGCACCGGGCAAGCCGCAGCAGAACGGGTTCGTCGAGAGCTTCAACGGCCGGTTCCGCGACGAATGCCTCAATGAGCATCTGTTCCGTAACATCGCCCACGCTCGGACGGTCATCGAGGACTGGCGGGCCGACTACAACGCCGTCAGGCCTCACACCAGCCTCAATGGCATGACGCCAGAGGCTTTCGCTCAACACGCCACCAAGGCATACAACAATACACAGACCCTAACTCAAAACTGAGGGCACGTTCGGGGCAGGGTCAGACCATCTGTGCGGCATGTTTGAGCATGTATCCGACGAATGCGATGACGTGGAAGCCTGCGAGCGTGGTCGCGTATCTTTCGTAGTCCTTGACCAGCCTGCGACAGCGCGTGGCCCAGGCAAAGGATCGCTCCACGACCCAGCGACGCGGCAACAGGACAAAGCCGCGCTTGGCTTCTGGCAGTTTGACCACATGCAGGGCAATGCCTTCGGCGGCAGCGGCGTCGGCCGCGACTTCGCCGGTATAGCCCTGATCGACATAGGCGAGTGTGACGTTGTCGCCGGTCGCGTCCTGGATGTCGGCGGCGAGACGTGCCACGGCGGCGCGATCGCCGACATCGGCCGGCGTCACATGAAGAGCGAGCAAGTGCCCGAGCGTGTCCACCGCCATATGCACCTTCGAGCCGCGCTTGCGCTTGGCGCCGTCATAACCGGCACGGGTGCCGCTTTCCGGCGTGGAGCGCAGCGTACGGCTATCAATGATCGCGGCCGTGGGTTCTTCCGCCCGTCCGGAGGCGAGGCGCAGCAAAGCTCGCAGATCCTGTGCCAGGGCCTCGAAACAGCCCGACGCCAGCCAGCGCTGCGATTGTTGATACACCGCCGACCACGGCGGGAAGTCGTTCGGCATGGCGCGCCAGGCAATGCCATAACGGATCACGTAACGCAGGGCATTGAACAACTCGCGCAGGGAATGCTCTCGCTGCGGCGCAGCCTCAGTCATCAGAGTGAGATAAGGAACCACCAGCGACCACTCCTCGTCGCTGACATCAGACGGATACGGCTTGCGAGGCAGAACAGGGCTCATCCAGTTCCATTAGACCCAAGCGCCGCAAAAGTACATAACACCCTCTAAACGCTTTCGTTCCGGTCTCTGATCTTGGTGGCTCAAAATGGAGAACGGATTATTATCGAACATATCCGCATGCTGCAGCATGGATCACAGAAACTAAAGAATATCTATCACGCCGGATAACATCAATCAGGGCTTGCACGCTCCTGATCTGGGGCGATAATGACCCCATTAGTCCTGTTGCCGTTAGAGAACGGTTATTGTCTCTTTCACCGAAGGCTCACTTTCACGTCGTTCGCGACGGTGATCACGATCTCCCCTAAACTCACGCTGAAATTGTAGCGAAACTCACCTGAGATCATTTTGCAGACGAGTCCTGATTACATATATCAATTTACATATCGTTCTCTCTTTTCTGTCCTGCGACATCCCGCACCCGCTCGTTAAGGAACCGCTGTCCCCTCGCCAACCGCCGGACGAGCACGTCATTGAACCGGGCATACATCTCCGCGCCCCGACCCTTGGCAGCCTCGTTCTCGTTCGCCGGGATGGGAAGCTGGTGCCTCATCCAGGCACGGGTATAGAGCGCGAATGCCTCGCCCAGCACGGCGACGGCCTCGTCCACATCGTCGATCCGCCGCCCAAGCCGGTCCAGCCGCTTGGACAGCGCCGCGTCCCGGCGTCCATCGTCCTCACCGGACACGAGGGACAGCACCGCCGCCTCGATCACCGCCGATTTCGACACCTTCCGACGCTCGGCCAGCGCCTCGACCTGCTTCAGCAGGCCCGGCTCGCAATACACGTTCATCCGCTGCCGTCTGGTCATCGCCATATTCCCGGTTTTCTGAGGGTATGGTGATAGAGTGAACTGAAATTTTTCCTGCGCAAGCCCTTGTTGGATCGGCATCGTACCGGGGCGTAGCCTGGCGTAAAATTGGCGGCTTTTGTCGGTGTTTGTCTGCATTCCGCAACGACTCGTGGTGTGGTCTTGCTATAGGCCAAGCCCCCTGCCCCGGCCCAGTTCCCAGGAGATGCCACCATGCTCGTCCATGGAGATCGCCATCTCCTTCTGGCGCTGTTTCCCGATCTCCGGCCGCCAGGGCACCAGCGAGAATTCATGCCCGCTCTCCAGCACCGCGAAGCGCCCGCTGGCCAGATCGACCGGGCCTTTCATCGTGCCCTGGATGGTCTCGAAGCGGTCGAGGGGTCGCCATAATTTCCCCCGCTTCTCGGCCATAGCCTGCCCGACCCGTTCCACTTCCCGCCCTTCCAGCGTCGCCAGCAGGTTCTTCCGATAACGGACCATGCCCTCCGGGGTAAGGCTGGCATCGCCACGGTCGAGCAGCGCCTTTTGCCGTCTCGCCAGCGCGTCACCGACTTCGCCTCCGAACCCGGCCTCCACCCGGTCGCCCTCACGGCTTATCCCGGCCACCAGACGCCGGTCGTGCCAGGACGCCCCATCTGAGCCGATCTGCGCTTCCAGATCGAAGGCCGACAGCAGCCGCACCGTCGCCTTCGGCGCACGGGCGGCGTCATAGGCGATGGAGCGTTGCTGGAAGTCTTCCGGGATGCGCCAGCGGTCGGCCTCCAGCCGCTCCACGATCCCCGCCCGACGTAGAGCCTCCAGACGGCGGATATGCCCCTTGATCAGGTCTTCCGGGTTACCCTTGATGCTCCAGCGGTCGAGCTGCATCCGCTCCAGATGGGCGGAAGGGCGATAGATCCCATCCTCGGTATGGGTGAGGATCGCCCGGTCGGATGGGCGCGGCTTGTCGGGGACCGGGGCCGCCGCGATTTCCACGATCGCGCCACCGGGGATGTCCTCCATCTGGGCAGGATCAAAGCCGCGCAGATGATGCACCCGCCCGTCGATCCCATCGACCACCAGCGACAGCTTCTCCCCCAGTTCTTCCGTCAGGTGCCTGTCCACCAGCCGTCCCGTCACCGGCCTCTCTGGTACCTCGCCATGAAGGCGGAAATGCGCCGGGTCGCGCGTCGGCGCTGTTCCCTTGTCGCGCGCCTTCAGGGCGCGGTGCATCTGCCGCGTGATGTCGTCGCGCTCACCGAGATTGCGCAGACGCTCTTCCAGCCGGTCATCGAGCGTCCATCGGCCCGGTTCCATCTGGCTGGCCAGTCCCATGCGTTCCAGCTTCGCGAGGCGCGACAGGCGCAGCCGCCGGTCCACCAGATCGGACGATGCGATGTCGCTATCAGGGCGCATGTCGAGATGGTTTTCTCGTGCCTGATCCAGCAGGACACGGTCGATACGGGTGAAGCGGTCACGGTCGATCTCGGCTTCCAGCGTCTGCCGCTGCTCGATCTCGGACACGGGACCGAGTTCCAGCGTCGCGAATTCGGAGGCGCGTTCGCGAATGCCGTGGGTGATGTAGCCGCCATCGATGACGAGGTCTTTGCCCTGGTCGTCGCGGCCATTGACCACGACATGGACATGGGGATGGGCGGTGTTGAAATGATTCACCGCCACCCAGTCCAGCCGTGTGCCGAGATCGGCTTCCATCCGCGTCATCAGGTCGCGCGTGAAGTCCGTCAGATCGTCCAACCGGTCGGCGTCTTCCGGTGAGACGATGAAACGGAACTGATGCCGGTCGTCCGCACCGCGTTCGAGGAAGGCTTTCGCATCGACGCGGTCGGTCTCCGCACCATAGAGGACGCCACGCTCGCCGTCGCGGGACGTGCCATCGCGCTGGATGTAGCGCAGATGGGCGGCGGCCCCACCTCCCTTCCCGGCCTGACGCACCACACGCGCCTTCACGGCCACACGCCGGGAACCAGGAACCTGATGCCGCCAGCCGGCGATCCCGCGCGCGCGGACGAAGGACGCGCCCCGCCCGCGTCCCACGCCACGGTAGGATGCGGAGCGCGACGCGCTCCCCGCACGCGAGGTCGCACCCAACCCGGAAGATGAGCGGCGGCCCTGGCCGTCGCCTGACCCGCCGCCTCCCCTCTTTCCGGGGAACAGGGATTGCCGGCGGACCTGTGTGCGGATGCCCGCCAGGAAGTCCGTGCGACCACGCGCCGCACCGCCCTTCGAGCGGATGCGTCCCGGTCGGGGACGGAACGCGGTGTCGTCATCCTGCGCCATGGCCAGACCTCGCCAAAACCGGGCTTTTTCCGGGGACAGTGCCGTCAGAAACGGCGGGAAACCATCACTCCTAAAAAATGACGGCTCAGACGCCTGAAATCCAGAGTGCTACTCAAACTTTCCCTAACCCCATGTGCAGACAGAGAAAACCGCAGGTCCGGACCGGCAGGAGTGCCGGTTCCTTTAATCTTGCCCTCTTAATCGGGCGGGTTTTTTGGTCAAGTTTTTCATTCTTCGTTTTCCTTTAGCTTCCTTTCACGATCACAGTTCTGCTCCTGGACTGGCATCTCGGCCCTGACTGAGGGTTCGTGGCACGCCGTGCACTCTTCCGCGCTCAGCGACGACTGATATGCCGCCCCATCCGTGGATGGGCGGCCGGCCTTTCGTCGTGGCGCACTCTTAATCGGGCGGGTTTTTTGGTCAAGTTTTTCATTCTTCGTTTTCCTTTAGCTTCCTTTCACGATCACAGTTCTGCTCCTGGACTGGCATCTCGGCCCTGACTGAGGGTTCGTGGCACGCCGTGCACTCTTCCGCGCTCAGCGACGACTGATATGCCGCCCCATCCGTGGATGGGCGGCCGGCCTTTCGTCGTGGCGCATTTTGCCATCGGATTCACGGGGCAGCATCACAGGCACTCGAGCGGAGTCCCACGAGGCGTTCACCTGCGCGTGCTCCAGGCAAGATATCGTGCTTCCCGTCGTCCTCGACTGCACCCTTCCCCATCCGCCTTGGCGGATCTCCCTGTTCAGAACGCCGCGGTCATCCCGACACGCGGCGGAACATTCCTTTGCAGCTGGACACTCACGCGAGCGCCCGCGGCAATTTGCGGTTCTTGCAAGCGATATGACGGGCCCGCTCTTCGGGATCGACGGCCGGACCGCCGTCATAGACCGTTCCGTCGAGCCACATGGCATGCATGATCACGGCCATCTTGCGCGCCACGGCGACCGCCGCCTTGCGATGGCAGGACCGTTTCGCCAGTTCCAGGCCCCAGGTCCGCAGCTTGTCGCGCCCCTTGAAACGCGTCAGCAGGACCGACGCCGCTTCATAGAGGGACCGCCGCACCTCCGGATCGCCGGCCTTGCTGATGCGTCCCTGCACATCGATGCTGGTACCCGACTGCCAGCGCCGCGACGTCAGGCCGAAATACGCCGCGACGTCGCGCGAGCGCCGGAAGCGCGACGGATCGTCGATCGCCGTCATCACGCCAAGCGCGGTCACCGGCCCCACCCCCGGAATGGCCATGAACCGCCGGCACACCTCGTCACCCGCGACGATCCGCACCACCAGCTTGTGCAGCCGGGTATATTCTTCCCAGAGCACGGTCTTCGCCCGCAGCATCGCCTCCATGAGATCGCGGGTCAGCGCGGTCTGCGCCACGGCCTCGCGAACGGCGGTGTCGAAGCGCGCCCGCGAGACCGTGCCCAGGCGGATACCGAACGCCTTGAGCGAATGGCGGATCGTATTCTCGAGATCCATGAATTTGCGCTTGAGCGTGCTGCGCTGGGTCAGGATCAGACGCAGCCGATAGCTTGCTTCGCTCTTGATATGGGCCGTCCGGAACCAGCCGGTGCGCACGATATGCGCGATCCCCAGCGCGTCCGCCTTGTCGGTCTTGTTGCGCTGCGCCGACATCGCCGCCCGCACGTGTTTCGTCTCCAGGCAGACCGCCGGCAGGCCCAGCGCCAGCATCTCCGGATGCAGCCAGGGCGACAGGGAACCTGCCTCGTGACCCATACGGCGCAGGCGCGGCAGGAACGGCTTCACGGCATCCCTGAGCGCAGCCGGGTCCGTGGCCACCGTCGTTTCCAGATGCACGGTGCCCTGCTCGTCCACCACACAGACCGCCGTTTCGTCGATCGACACATCGAGACCGCAAAAGAATTCCATCGCACGCCTCCCGCGCTGCTGTTTCACCGCGGCAACTCTACCTTCTTTCCGGCCCGGGAGACCGCCAATCGACGACGACCGCTCAGGCCCGATTACGGCTGGCACTCTCACGTTTTTTCCTCTTTCCGTCCTCTGAATTCGGCTTTTCCGAATCTGATGCCCACTCCCAGCCTGACCGGGGGGACTGGTAAAGCCTGCCACAGATTGCCTCTCGACACCACGCGAACGGAACGTCGAAAGGCTGCGCCGCGACCTGTCTTCCGTGTGTCTTATGACGTGCCGTGAACACGTCAAAATCATGCGCCGGACGCGATCGGAATCGACATCCGCGCATGACTGGGGACCGTCAAACTGGCGACACTTCCGGCGACGATGACCAATCGGTCAGCCTGCGTTCGTCGCGCATCCGGGCCGCCCGTTCAGCGCATGCGGATGGTGTTCAGGACGCGGGAAAACTCGTGTCACTGAACGCCGGGGTCGTTCATCGGAATGGCATCTGAAACACGCCCGAAGTTGACAAAAATGCACGCGGCGGCGCACCCGACGCCTTCCGCTCGCGGCGCGAAGCGCCGCGTTGTCCCGGCACAAAACGAACGCGACAGGAGGATGGAAAAGCTGGCCGGAAAGAGAAGAAGGAGCACGGCGAAAACCTCAGTCGGCCAGACGCGGGCAGAACGGTCACTGCAACGCGCGACGACGCAGCCATGCCCGATGCCGTGCTTTGGTATAGGCGTCGGGCTGTTGCCGTGCCTCCAGCCGATGATGCACATGCCGCCAGTAGTCGGGACTGACCTCTGTCGGGTCGATGTCCTGCGCCTCGACCGCGTCGATCGCTTCCAGCACACGCTGGACGCGCGGCCATGAACTCTGGTGCAGCAATACCTCGCCACCCGGCTGCACGTACGGGACGGTCTGGTAGTCTTCGCCGGAGCCGACCGTGCGCACGATGTCAATGTGCGATTCAACCGTGCCATACTCGTTGGCGGCCCAGCGAACGAAGGCGAACACGCTGCCGGGGGCGAAACTGAGCACGCGCCGCTGACGGTCGAGGATCGTGTCCGCGACCGGTCGCCCGAAGCGCAGCCAGCGTTCCACCTGCATCTCGATCCACGTCAGTTCGACCGTCGTGAGCAGCACCGGAAGGTCTCTAGATATCACCATTTAACTCCTTGCGGGCTAATTCTTGGCGCTCCATATTTTCCGCGTCGTCCGACACTGCTTAACAGACACGGAGGATTCCAAAATGCATTTTTCTCGTATGATTCAGGCCGGCACCTTTGTTGCTACACTGGCCTGCGGCGCGGCTGCCCTGCCTGCGCAGGCTCAGGATACGTTGCGCGTCGTTGATGCACGGGGACACCAGGTCGGTATCCTGGTCCCGGTCCCGGGCATCGCAACGACAGCGGAAATGCCTGATATCGACATGTTCGAGGCCGTTGATCGCATGATGGCACGCAATATGGCTCTCATGGAGGCGGTCGATCGGACATTGGGCTCGCGGCTGGACGGCGTCCTGCGCGCCGTTCCGGCTGTTGGTCATGACCTCCCGAAACAGAGCATGTCCTGGCAGCGTTTCGAGGCGGTCAGCACCGGTGGACCCAGCGCCTGTACGCAGACGATCACGATCACATCAAACGGTCAGGCGGCGCCAATCGTTCATGTGTCACGCACCGGAAGCAAGTCCTGTGCGACGCTCCCCGCGCCGATGGCAGTTGACGATCCCGGAGGTCAAAAGACTGGTTCCACGGCTCTGACGCCCGCCGTCGAGACGCGGACGGAAGTCCCGACAAACGGACGCGCTGGAAGCGCTCTCTAAAACAGGTGGTGGCCGGAAAACCCCGGGCCACCATCATAGAAGGAAAATATATTGATTTTCCGCGATCATCGCCATGATGGTTAACGAATATCAACAAAACCCCTGTAATTTCCGTCCGCAACACCGCCACAAAAATAAATACAAATATAAATAATAAAATTATTCATGAAAAAGAATCTGCATTTCGTGCCCCCTTGACGAGGCAAGCATCTCTTCCAATCTTGCTTTCGCCGGACGCCATCGGGTCCGGCATAGGCTCTGTGAGCCAGACAACTGGAGTCCATGTTGCTTTAATCGGAGGATGTGGATGTCGACACTGAAAGGACTTTATTCCCGCTATCGCCGCTCCCTGCGCACAGCCGCCCGGAGATGGCGCAACCGACTGGAGGGAGGCGTATCATGGTAACGCGCCCCCTTTTCGGAGACGATCCGCTCGCTCCGCGTGTCCTCTCCGTGCTCCGCCGCCTCGGTCATGACGGACGTGGCGTGACGCTGACGTCTCTGGTGGCCCATACCGGTATACCGGGGATCAGACTTCGCTCCACGCTGGAACGCCTGGTCCAGGCGGGCGCGGTCGCCCCTGCCGGGTGTGATCCCCTGGCTTCTGATCTCGCGTTCCGTCTCTCCGTGCGGGCGAGAGCCGCACCGCCAGTTCCGGTCGCGGCGTAAGGCACTGACAGCGCCGGGTAGATCAGAAACGCCTTCTCCGAGCGGAAACGCCGTCTTTTCTGGAACGACCGCAGGAATGAGAGGGTGGAGCGGGGCCTTCCATCGGAGGCCCCGCGTCTCTGAAGGTGAGGTCGAAAGCAGAGAGAACAGGGAGATGTCGAGTTTTATCCATTTTCTCAACCTGAAGGCGCTTCAGGACTATTGGAATAACCATTCCCCCGTGCCCCGTTCACGGGGGACAATGCGGCCAGTTTGGTCGCATTCCGCGGGAAAGACGGAGCGAGCGGAACAGACGGCCAAGCAACCTCGGCGCCTTCGGCATAGGGAGAGACCACACGTCGCTGTCGGTCTCGTCCTCATGCTGCTGGTCGGAATGGCCTCGCCGGCATCGGCTCATGCGCCGCATGATGTGCTGTCGTGCGAGACAGAAAAGCAGCCGGTAAACATCCCATCCATGCCACTGGCCCGCGCCATCGAGATATTAGGCCGCCAGTCAGGGTGCCCGATCCTTGTCGACCCGATCCTTATGGACGGCCGGACCTCCGCAGCCGTCAAGGGCGCCTATATACCTCAGGCCGCCCTCCTGCATCTGTTCGGGTCCGTGCATGTCGACGTCACCGCCACTGTTTCGGGCTTGAGCGTCAGCCCTCTGGATGCGACGGCTCTGACATCGGGCGACACGCGCGCCGGCCTGAGGACTGCATCATGACTCTTCACACGGACAGGCCGAACAGAATTATGTCGCTTCCGACCGTTCAGATCGGTACAGAGCTGGCGGTCCTGCTGGCCGACTATCTCGACGACCAGGAAAAAACCAGGGATATGACGGCCTCATGCGTCGGGCGGCCGACCACCGGATTTACGATCGGGTTTCTCGCTGGAGAACCGCGTCAGACCCGGAAGCGACGACCGTCGCCGTGGTCCGAAAATTCCTGCCTGTCGCCGACCGCACGCACATGGCCAAGGCCTTGGGCTGGTCGTTGGGAGACCACGAAAACCAGCTGACATCGGCCTTGCCAAAGGCCGTGCGAGATCATGCCAAAATATTGTCCTGTCGTCTGCCACGCTGGCACCGGCTCTGACCCGGATGTGCGCCGGAAGGGCCACGAGCCCTTCCGGAGACTGATTCAATCCGCATGGGGGTTCGCATCCACATCCGAAGGATCAAGCGGTTCGACCAGTCCTTCCTTGTCCGGATCAATTGGAGGGTTCGAAAAACCCTCTGGTTCTGGTCCTATCTGTGTGATTCCATCTGTCCTGCGTTGATTGAGGATGATGGAAGATGAAGCAGCCGGGATTTTTTGACGTTGAAGAGCGGCTTGCCCGGTTAAGCGGGCTTGGCGATCAGCTCGAAGCATTTTCCCGGACTGTAGATTTTGAAGCGTTCCGTCCTGATCTGGAGAAGGCTCTGGCCTATTCAGATGGAAGCAAAGGCGGGCGACCGCCATTTGATCCGTTGCTAATGTTCAAGATCCTGGTCATCCAGACGCTCAACAATTTGTCTGATGAGCGCACGGAGTATCTGATCAACGACCGCCTGTCCTTCATGCGCTTCCTTGAGCTGGGGCTTTCAGATCGAGTTCCGGATGCCAAAACAATCTGGCTGTTCCGTGAACGCCTGACCCAGGCGGGAGCGATCGAGGGTCTGTTCAATCGCTTTGATACAATGCTGCGGCACGCAGGCTATCTGCCGATGTCGGGCCAGATCCTGGATGCCACACTGGTGGCTGCTCCAAAGCAGCGCAATACCAACGCCGAGAAAGCCGACCTCCGGGCAGGCCGTATTCCCGAAAACTGGCAGTACAAGCCGTCAAAGCTGTCGCACAAGGATCGTCATGCGCGCTGGACACTGAAGTTTACGAAGGCGAAGCGTCAGGATGACGGAACAACCCCCACAACGGATCTCGCTATCCCGTTCTTTGGCTATAAATCGCATGTTTCCATCGATCGGAAATACCGGTTCATCCGGAAATGGAAAACAACGCATGCCGCCGCCAATGATGGCGCGCGATTGAGAGAGGGGCTGCTGGATAAAACCAATACGGCCTCAAACGTCTGGGCTGACACAGCCTATCGCTCAAAAGCCAACGAAGACTTCATGGAAAAGCAGGTCTTTGTCTCAAAGGTTCACAGGAAGAAGCCGCATCTCAAACCCATGCCCCGCCATATCCAGCGGTCCAATGCAGGAAAGTCCGTGATCCGGTCCCGTGTCGAGCATGTCTTTGCCGATCAGAAGTCGCAGACGGGACTGTTCATCCGAACTGTCGGTATCACCCGGTCCACCATGAGGATCGGGCTGGCCAATATCGTCTACAATATGCGCCGCTTTCTCTTCCTGCAGAAGATCAGCGCGAGCGCGTAGTCATCCAGAGGGGTACAGCCCCGATCTGCTCAAAACGCAGAGCAGAGAGCATCGCAAAAACCGTCAATCAAATCGACAAAACCCAGAAATCACGGGACACGTACATCAATCAACGGTTCTTCGATCCCTCCATGTCCATGCGGTTGAGGAAGCAATGGATTGTTCCCAGTCTTTGGCGAGCCGCCTGCACCGTCCCAGCCATGCGAATGTCCGTTCAACCACCCAGCGGCGCGGCAGGATCTGAGAGCCTGTTTGGAAAGTCGCTGAAGTGTGATTCAAGCTCTGGATGTGGACGCCAGAGCAGAGAGGCCGCATGGCCAGGATTACCCGCAAGACGAAGCGTTATCCGTCTGATATGACGGAGGAGGAATGGGCGCGCATCGCGCCACTGATGCCCGAGCCGGGACGCACGGGGCGTCCGCGCGAGATCGAATTCCGCGAGGTGATCAACGCGGTTCGTTACCTGGTTCGATCCGGCTGCGACTGGCGAATGCTGCCGATCCATTTCGGGCATTGGCGTACGGTCTATGGTTGGTTCAGGGAATTGGCCCGGCGGTTCCTGTTCCAGACCATTCATGATGTGGAACTGATGCTTGACCGGGAGCGCTCGGGCCGTGAAGCCAGCCCTTCGGCCGGAGTGATCGACAGCCAGAGCATCAAGGCGCCGCACGCGAAAACAAGAGGTTACGACGCTGGAAAGAAGATTGTCGGGCGCAAGCGGCATATCGCCGTGGATACGGACGGACGCCTGCTGATGGTCAACCTGACGCCGGCGGACATCTCCGACAGCGCCGGAGCGCAGATGATCCTGGACGCGATCCGCAAGCGCTGCCCGTGGGTCAAGCATCTATTCGCGGACGGTGCCTATGACCGGCTCCAGTTGATGGACAAGGCTGCCTACCTGGACTTCGTCGTCGAGGTGATCCGTCGCAGGGACGGAGCGAAAGGCTTTGAGGTTCTCCCCCGGCGCTGGGGCGTGGAGCGAACCTTCGGATGGATGACCCGATGGCGACGCCTCGTGCGCGATTACGAGCGTCGCATCGATGTCTCACAGGCCATGATCTTCGTCGCCATGGGCGCCAATCTCACCCGAAGAAACGCTCATCCATGACTTTCCAAACAGGCTCTGAAAGCCCTTCGCCGTATCGGACCGCCTGATGATCTTCAAGGGTCCATTTTCCCATGGAGGCGAGCGCGGATCGCAATTTGTCGCCAGCATAGCCGCCATCAGCGAAGATGTGGCGCAGCCAGGGAAAGCGCCTGCGTATCGCTGCCAGGACATCAACAGCCCCATCACGGTCCTGGATGTCGGCGGCATGAACGAGGAGAAAGATCAGGAAGCCGCAGGTATCCGTCACATGTAGAAGTCTCGACTAGAGCGTGATGATTTCGGTCTGAATCGGAATATGGGTACCCAGATTGCCGAAAATCTGATTCAACATGCTGTCTGGATTGGAGGCCAGCATGGATGGCGCGTCCTTATTCGATGGATCTTCGCGACCGGGTTGTGGCAGCCGTGGAGACAGACGGCCTCTCCTGCCACGAGGCCGCGAAGCGCTACGGTGTAGCACCCAGCACCGCGATCCGGTGGATGCAGAGCTTTCGGCGGACCGGCAGCGTTTCCCCTGGCCAGATGGGCGGCCACAAGCCGAAACGGCTGACGGGTGCGCATCGGGAATGGCTGATCGAGCGTTGCAAGGCGGGGGGCTTTACCCTGCGGGGCTTGGTCGCAGAACTTGCCGGGCGCGGGCTCAGGGTCGATATCGCTCTGTGTGGTCTTCGTCCACAGACAGGGGCATGCTCGATATCGAGATCAGCACATGCCAGTTCAAAAGAGTGGCACCGGAACAGGACACCATCCGCCCGCATGGCCTTGATGTCTTCGGGTGTCCATCCATTGCCGGCCGGATCGGTAAAATGCGTGCCGTTATCGGTCAGCACGGTATGGATGCGGTAGGGAACCGCAGCGGCCAGAGCACGCATGAAGTCACCGGCAACGCGACGTGTCGCTTTCTCGTGCAATTGGACAAAAGCGAATTTCGAGGTCCGGTCGATCGCCACCAGAAGATAAAGGCGCCCCATTTCAGTGCGGACTTCAGCAATGTCGATGTGAAAATAGCCGATCGGATAACTCTTGAACTTCGACCGTTTTGGTTTGTCGCCTTCGGTCTCGGGCAGGCGGCTGATCCCATGGCGCTGAAAACAACGGTGCAGGGAAGATCGCGTCAGATGCGGGATCGTCGCCTGAAGCGCATAAAGGCAATCATCAAGAGGCAGCAGGGTATGGCGACGGAAGGCCACAACGATCGCTTCTTCTTCGGTCGACAGGATGGTTGAGGATGCGACCTTCGGACCGGTGCGTCGATCCGACGTATCGGTCCGCCCCTTCCATTTGGCGACCGTCTTCGGGTTGATCCCGTAGCGTTTCGCCAGAACCCTCAGGCTCTCTTGACTATGTTGTATCGCTCGACGGACTGCCGCTGTCGTCGTGGCGCTTCCGTGGTGAACCTGGCCCATAGCGCATCCTTCCACTCATGTGAAAATAATGCACCACCAAATCCCGGGACCAAACATGTAGGCAAGCACGTCCACTTCCGTCCGCTTCATAAATTCGGCCAGCTTCGGAAAGCCTTCGCGCAGCTTGTCGGTGACGTGCCGCCATTGGCGTGACGCATCCTCGGCGGTTTCCTGCGTGAAGATCGTGCGCAACAGGGCCGAGATGGCAGGACGCTGCTTCGCATGGGCATGGGCGAGCGCATTGCGCAGCCAGTGCACCCGGCAGCGTTGCAGGGTCGCATTGAACACGCGACCGGCCGCGGCCCGCAGTCCGGCATGCGCGTCGGCCACCACCAACTTCACGCCGCGCAGGCCGCGATCGGCCAGGGAGCGCAGGAAATCCGTCCAGAACGCTTCCGCTTCGGACGGTCCCGTCGCCACGCCGAGCACCTCACGACGGCCGTCCGTATTTACGCCCACGGCGATTATCACGGCAATCGAGACAATCCGGCCACCCTGGCGCAGTTTCAGATAGGTGGCGTCGATCCAGAGATACGGCCATTCGCCCTCGATCGGCCGAGACAGGAAGCTGTTGACCCGTTCGTCGATCTCGCCCACCAGACGACTGACCTGGCTTTTGGAGATGCCCCCGGCGCCCATCGCGCGGACGAGATCATCGACCGATCGCGTGGAAATACCCTGGACGTAGGCTTCCTGGATGACCGCCAGCAGTGCCTTTTCCGCCGTTTTCCGCGGCTCCAGGAAGGTCGGGAAATAGCTGCCCTTGCGTAGCTTCGGGATCGCAAGCTCCACCGTGCCCGCCCGGGTGTCCCAGTTCCGAGCGCGGTAGCCGTTGCGTTGGGTCGAGCGGGAGGCCGAACGCGCGCCAAGCGGCGCACCGGTCCCGGCCTCAACCTCCATCTCCATCATCCGATCGGCAGCGAACGCCAGCATCTCACGAACAAAATCGCCATCCGACGCTTGCTCCACAAGCTCCAGCAGCGCCATCTTCTCGTCGGTCATCGTCAGGTCCTTCAGGTTCAGTTCGCACCCGAACCCTATCAAAGACCGGCGATGGCCGCCTCAGCAGCCAGACTCGCTCCTACACCACACCTCGGGACACAGCCTTCCATCAGCACCATGCATTCCTTTCGGGAGCAAAAAATTCCGCCCACAGTATCGCGGGTTGTCCGACCCTGGATGCATAAGACCTATCATTTTTCATGAAGTAACAGGATATTTATATAGCTCCGCGCCAGATGCCCCGGCCGGGCATCCGGCGGGGGCGGTCCTCGGGTTCAGGCGGCGGCCTGCTTGGCGGGTTCGGACACCGGCGCCTTGCCGTCGGGCCGGAACAGCGCCGCGTCCATCACGCGCAGGTCGGGCGCGACCAGCAGCGGGATTTCCGCCTGGTCGAGGATCTGCGTCTGCAGATCGATGCCGGGCGCGATTTCCGTGACCATCAGCCCGTCCGGCGTCAGCTTCATCACGCAGCGTTCGGTGACGTACATCACCTCCTGCCCCTGCGCGATGGCGCGTTTTCCGGAGAAGGAGACCTGCTCCAGCTTTTCGACGATCTTCGCGATCTTTCCCTCGCGGTCGATGGAGACCTTGCCGTCGGCGATACTCAGTCTGGCCCCGGCGTTGAAATAGCCGGTGAAGATGATGCGGCGTGCGCGCGAGGTGATGTCGACGAAGCCGCCCGACCCCGCCGTCACGTGCGGCCGGGCCGAGAGTTTCGAGACATTGACCGAGCCATGGCGATCGATCTGCAGGAAGGACAGCAGCGAGACATCGAACCCCCCGGCCTGGAAATAGGTGAACTGGTGCGGCGAGGCGACGAAGGCCTCGGCATTGGACGAGCATCCGAACTTGAAGTCCAGCAGGGGCACGCCGCCCACGGCGCCCTGTTCGATGACCCATGTCACGTCGCCGTGGCGGCCCTGTTCCAGCAGCACGCGCGGAACGACGGCGCAGATGCCGAAGCCGATATTCACCGCCCACCCGGTTTGCAGTTCGCAGGCGACGCGGCGCGCCATGACCTTCGCGACGTCGAAGGGCGGCAGTTCGAAACTGTCGAGCGGGCGGAAGATTTCGCCGGAAATCGCCGGATCGTACGGGGTGGCCGTGGTCTGCAACTGGTCCGGCGCCTCGATCACGTAATCGACCAGGATGCCGGGCACACGCACGTCGTGCGGCTTGAGCGTGCCGGACTGGGCCACGCGCTTGACCTGCGCGATCACCATGCCGCCATTGTTGTGCGCCGCAAGGGCCAGTTCCATCGCACCCAGATAGGCGCCCTCGTTTTCAAAGGTCAGGTTGCCGCGTTCGTCGGCGGTGCTGGCACGGATCACCGCGACGTCGGGATGGATGGCCTGGAAATACAGCCAGTCCTCGCCTTCGAAGGCAATACGGCGCACGATCGGCTTCTCGCGCGCCGCGTCGTTCATCGCGCAGCCCTCCTGGTCCGGATCGACGAACGTATCCATGCCGACCTGCGTCATCACGCCGGGACGCCTGGCCGCGCCCTCGCGCAGCAGGTCGAAGATGATGCCGCTGGGCACGTTATAGGCCGCGACCTCGTTGCGGGCGATCATCTGGCGGATCACCGGCGGTTCCGCGCTGGACGGACCGGACGGATAGGACCCGCCGATGATGGTCGCGATCAGGCCGGGCTGGGCCAGGTGATCGACGCCCTTGGTGCCGAACATGTCGCCCGCCGCGATGGGATGGATCATGGTGACGTTCCGGGGCGTGCCATGATCGCGGTACTGCGCGCCGATCGCGGCCAGCACCGCATCCGGGCAGCAGAGCCCGCTGGACGAATTGACCGCGATCACGGCGCCGTCCCTGATCAGCGTTGCGACGTCCGCGGCCTGCTTGACTTTCGACATGGTGCGTCTCTCTTGAAAACTATCTGGTTAGATACTTTACCGGACCCGACCGAGCCTAGGCATTGCCCCGGATCAGGTCGGCGGCGCGCTCGGCGATCATGATCGTCGGCGCGTTGGTATTCGATCCGATCAGCGACGGCATGACCGAGCTGTCGCAGATGCGGATGCCGTCCAGCCCGTGGATGCGAAGCTGCGAATCGACCACCGCCATCGGGTCCTTGCCCATCTTGCAGGTGCAGGTGGGGTGATAGGATGTCCGGCCGTTCTGCCGGGTGTAGTCCTCGTAGGTGCGGGCCGTCGGCCGGATCTCGTCGAACAGGTTGATCGACTTGATGTATTTCTGCAGCGACGGTTGGCGGAACATCTCCACGCTGATCTTCACGCCTTCGGCCGAGATGCGCAGGTCGTCGGGGTCGGCCAGGAAGTTCGGATCGACGATCGGGTTGTCCCGGGGGTCGGACGACCGCAGCGTGACCGTGCCACGCGATTTCGGGCGCAGCGTGTAGCTGTTGAGGGTAATGCCGGACGCGCCCTTCGGCACCGAGACCACCCCGGCTTCCGCCCCCGCGCCGGCCAGGAAGTGGAATTGCAGGTCGGGCGTGCGCGCGTTGCGGTCCGCATACCAGAACGCGCCGCCTTCCACGACGTTGGACGCCAGCGGACCCGAGCGGAACAGCGCGTATTGCAGGCCGGCCCACGCCGCCCAGTGATATTTGTTGTACCGGTTGTAGCTTTCGTGATCTTTCAGTTCGGCGACGATATCCACGCCGAAATGGTCCTGCAGGTTCTGGCCGACGCCCGGCAGGTCATGCACCACCGGAACGTCATGGGCCTGCAGGTGCGCGGCCGGCCCGATGCCCGACAGCATCAGCAGTTTCGGCGTGCCGATGGCGCCGGAGGTGACGATGACTTCCTGTTCCGCCCGCACTTCCCGGACCTGGCCATCCACCGCATAGACGACGCCCTTCGCGCGCTTGCCCTCGAAGGCGATGCGCAGGACCTGCGCCCTGGTGATGACATGCAGGTTGGCGCGCTTGCGCGCCGGACGCAGATAGCCGACCGCCGCCGAGCAGCGCCGGCTGTTGCGGACCGTCAACTGGTAGAATCCGGCCCCTTCCTGCCTGGGGCCGTTGAAGTCGGGATTGTACGGAATGCCGTATTCCTGGCAGCTCTGCACGAAGGCGAGGCTGAGCGGATTGGGCGAGGTCGGGTTGGACACGCCCAGCGGGCCGTTCGTGCCATGCCATTCGCCCGACAGCGCCGTATTGCCCTCGGACCGGATCAGGTATTTCTGGATGTCCTTGAAGGCCCAGCCCTCGGCGCCTTCCTCCACCCAGCGGTCATAATCCGACGGAACGCCGCGCGTGAAGACTTCGGCATTGATCGAGGACCCACCGCCCAGGACCTTGGCCTGCACATAAGGGATTTCACGATTGTTGGCGTGCTTCTGCGGCGCAGTGGCCAGCCCCCAGGTCAGCGGTCCCGTCGTCATCTTGGCGAAGCCGATCGGGATGTGGATCAGGGGATTGGTATCGGGGCCGCCGGCCTCGATCATGCATACGCGCGCCGCCGGATTTTCCGACAGCAGCGCCGCCATGACGCAGCCCGCCGACCCCCCGCCGATGACGAGATAGTCACAGCTTTCGGTCATGATTCGATCCAGTGCGCGCGCGGGCCGATATCCACGTGGACGGCCTTGACCTGCGTATATTCCTCGACCCCCAGGACGCCGGTCTCGCGCCCCCAGCCCGACTGCTTGAAGCCGCCGGCCGGCGTTTCCGGGCCGCCCGCCATGATGGTGTTGACCCAGAACCGGCCGGCCCGCACGCGGCGCGTGACCGTCAGGGCCTTGTTCAGGTTGCTGGTCCAGACCGAGGCGGCCAGCCCGTAGACCGTGTCGTTGGCCAGCGTGATAGCTTCCTCGATGGTGTCGAAATGGAAGGATGACAGGACGGGCCCGAAAATTTCATCGCGGGCGATCGACATGGACGGCGCGACGCCCGAGAACAGCGTCGGCTGGATGAACTGCCCGCGTCCCAGATCGAGCGGCCCCCCGCCGTACACGATCTTCGCCCCTTCCTGCTTGCCTTTTTCGATATAGCCCAGGATGGTATCGTTCTGCGCGGCGGTCGTGATGGCACCGACCTGCGTGCGCGGATCGAGCGGGTCGCCGACCCGGATCTGCGCCATCTTCCGGGCCAGGATGCGTTCGAATTCCGGGGCGACCGACCGTTCGACGATCAGGCGACTGGAGGAGACGCAGCACTGCCCGGTGTTGAAGCTGATGCCGAAGGCCGCGCCGCCCGCCGCATCGTCCAGGTTGGAATCGGCAAAGACGACGATGGGGTTCTTGCCCCCCAGTTCCAGCCCCAGCTTCTTCAGGTTGCTGGCCGCCGACGCCTGCACGCAGGTACGTCCGACGGCGGTCGAGCCCGTGAAGGACAGCATGTCCACATCCGGATGTTCGGCCAGCGCCTGGCCGATCACGCGGCCCGCGCCGGTCACGACGTTATAGACCCCGGCCGGCAGGCCCGCCTGCTGCAGGATATCCGCCAGAATCAGCGTCGTGGCGCTGGTGCCGTCCTTCATTTCGACACTGGCGGTGGGCGGCATCGCCCTGTCGGTGGCCCAGTTCGCCTCGGGCCAGCGGGCGCTGCACATGGATGCCGAAATGCGCCGCCATGCCTTCGGCTGGATGGTGGGGCGCAGCGCGGGCGTGCCGCACGAATTGCTGGTCGCCCTCGTCCCTGGCGCCATCGCCTGGTTCGTCCAGACGCGGATGACGGCGGGGCGTATCTTCAAGGCGATCGGCACGGCCGAACCGGTGGCGGTCGCGTCGGGCATCCGCGTCGGCCGCTACAAGATCCTGGCCTTCGCGCTGTCCGGCATGTTCGCCGCCATCGCCGGGGTGATGTTCTCGGTCCGGCTGTCGGGCGGATCGCCGACCCTGGCGGAGGGGTTTCTGCTGCCGGCGATCGTGGCCGTGCTGGTGGGCGGCACGCCACTGACCGAGGGCGTGGGCGGCGTGCTGAACACGCTGATCGGCGCGCTGATCGTGGCGGTGGTACGCGCCAGCATGCTCTATCTGAACATTCCCGCGACGGGACAGCAGATTTTCTTCGGTCTTGTGCTGATCACCGCCATCGCGACCACCATCGACCGGTCGAAGATGCGCGTCGTCAAATAGGTGACGAAGGATATCATGGATACGATGCGCGCGGCCGTCCTGGTCGCCCCCCACAGGTTCGAAGTCAGGGCCGTGCTGCTTCCCCCGGTCGGCCCCGACGACGTGCTGGTCAAGGTCGATCGCTGCGGTATATGCGGCACCGACCTGCATATTTTCGCAGGCCACTACGCGGCCGACCGGCTGCCGCTGGTCCCCGGTCACGAATTCACGGGGACGATCGCGCGGATGGGCGAGCGCGTCACCGGCCTGGAGCCGGGACAACGGGTCGTGGCCGACATCAATGTGGGATGCGGCCACTGCTTCTACTGCCGGCGCAACGAGGTGCTCAATTGCCGGGCGGCGTGGCAGGTCGGCATCCATCGTGACGGCGCCTTCGCCGAATATGTCGCGATTCCGGCGCGGCAGATCGTCCCGGCGCCGGCCGGCGTGGCGGCTGAAATCCTGGCCCTGACCGAACCCGTTTCCTGTGTCGTGCGCGCCGCGCGCAAGGCGGGCGCGACCTTCGGGCAGTCGGTCGTGATCCTGGGGGCCGGGCCGATCGGCAACCTGCACGTCCAGATGATGCGGCTGGCCGGGGCCGCGCCGATCATCGTCGTCGAACTGTCGCCCGAGCGCGCGCGGCTGGCGGCGGAGGCCGGGGCCGACGTGGTGGTGACCGATCCCGACCGGATGCAGGACATCGTGCGCGCCCATACCGGCGGCCGCGGCGCCGATATCGTGATCGAAAGCGTGGGCGTGCCGGCACTGTATGCGCGTGCGTTCGACCTGATCCGCCCGGGCGGCCATGTGGCGGCGTTCGGCCTGACCGGGCCGGACGCCACCGTGCCCGTGGGCATCGTCGACATGATCCTGAAGGAAACGTCGATGGCCGGATCTGTGGCCGGCATGGGGCAGGATGTCCATGACGCGCTGACGCTTCTGGTACATGACCGGTTCCGCGTGGCGCCCTTCATCGGCACCGTCGTGCCGCTGGCCGATATCCAGCAGACCTTCGACACGATCAGGGACCGGCCGGAGGTGCTCAAGATTCAGATCGCGCCGACATAAGGGGACGGCGGGGACTGGCCCTTGCCGGGTTCGGGCAGAACCCGGCCCCTGGGCGGATCACGGGTCAGGACCTGGATGATGCACCAGGCCGTCAGATACGCACCGCCGCAGACGACGAACAGGATGTCATAGCCTTCCTCGATCCTGTGCAGGTGCCGGTAATGATCGAGCAGGACACCGACCCCCAGCGGGAACAGCATCCCGCCGATCGACCCCGCCATGCCGCCGATGCCCTGGACCGAGGCAATGATCTCCTTGGGGAAATGGTCCGCCGGCAGGGAATAGATATTCGCCGACCATCCCTGATGCGCCGCCGCGGCCAGGCTCAGGAGCCCGATCATCAGCCACATCGCCCCGACCTGCGCGGAAAATGCCAGCGGCACGACCAGCAGGGCCGTCAGCAGCATGACCGCCCGCCGGGCGTGGGCCACCGACCAGCCCTTGTGGACCAGAAAGGACGACAGCCATCCCCCCCCGACGCTGCCCACCGAGGTCGACAGGTAAACGGCCATCAGCGGCAGCCCCAGATGCTGCAGGTTGAGGTGATACCGGTCGGAAAAATAGGACGGCAGCCAGAACAGGATGAAGAACCAGATCGGGTCCGTCATGAACTTTCCGATTGCGAACGCCCACGTCACCTTCATCCGGAGCAGGTCGATCCACCGCCCCGCGAATACCGGCATTGCGTCCGGTTTCGTATCCTGGCGGATATAACGCAGTTCCTCCGGCGAGAGGGACGCCTTCTCCTCGGGAATGCGATAGAGACAAAGCCAGACCGCCAGCCAGACGAACCCGGACAGGCCGGTGATAATGAACGTCGCCTTCCAGCCCCACGTCACCGCCAGCCAGGGCACCGTCGCCGGCGCCATGATCGCCCCGATGCTGGTCCCCGCCGTCACGATACCCACCGCCAGGGTCCGCTCGCGTGCGGGAAACCATTCCGAAATCGCCTTCAGCGCCGAGGGAAAATTTCCGGATTCACCAAATCCCAGAAGCCCGCGTACCGCCGCGAAGCTGACCGTTCCGCCGACCAGGGCATGCCCGATCGAGGCCACGCTCCACACCACCATGCAGACCGCATAGCCCAGACGTGTCCCGATCCTGTCGACCAGTTTGCCGAAAGACAGGAACCCGAGCATGTAGCAGGCCTGGAAGGCAATCACCAGATAACTGTAATCCTTCTCGGTCCAGTCGAATGTTTTCTCCAGAAGCGGCTTCAGCAGGCTCAGGACCTGACGATCCACATAGTTGATGGTCGTGGCGGCAAAAAGAAGACTGCAGATCAGCCAGCGTTGCCTTGCGAGCATGACGTCCTCCGGTATTTTCTTGTTTTTTCGGAGACGAGCGACAGGAAGAGAAGGACCTTGTCCGGCTTTGATCGCATCATTACAGACGGCGCAGCCAGGGGAACGGTCCCGAGGGGGATCCGCGGCCTACGGAACGGCCAGGCCAGGATGATCGGCACTATCCCGGAATGTGCGGGGTACTCTTCGGAACGGTGCGGGCCCTCGCCTCTTCATCGGTGCCGCTCTCACACCGATGTGAGGGAACATGGCCCCCGAGAGAGGCGCTGACACCAGTCAGGCCGGGCGGGGCGTGAAAGTCCCACCGAACCGATCAAGGAAGGACCACGACAATGGGAATGTTGGATGGCAGAACGATTGCCGTACTGGCCACGGACGGCGTCGAAGAAGTCGAACTGACGCAACCGGTCGAGGCGCTGCGCGATGCGGGGGCGCGTACCGTCCTGGTGTCGCCGAAGACCGGACGGATCCAGGCCATGAAGGAGGATGTCAATCCGGCTGGCCACTATGACGTCGATCGCCCGGTCGCCCAGGCGGCGGCGTCGGAATTCGACGGGCTGGTCCTGCCGGGGGGCACCACGAATCCGGATCATCTGCGCATCGATGCGGAATCCGTGCGCTTCGTGCGGGAATTCGTGGAGTCCGGCAAGCCCATGGCCGCCATATGCCACGGACCATGGACGCTGATCGACGCAGGCGGCGTGGCGGGCCACCGCATGACGTCATGGCCGTCCCTGCGGACCGACCTGACCAATGCGGGCGCCCAATGGGTGAACGAGACGGTCGTCACGGACGGAACGCTGGTCACGTCACGCAATCCCGGTGACCTGAAGGCGTTCTGTTCGGCCATGATCACGCTGTTCGCGGACACGCCGGCGGCGCACGCGCTGTAACCGGCGCCGCCGGCGCATCCAATCCGAACCATAAAGTGTTAACGGGATTCCCTCCTGCGGAGTTGTCCGATGCTGACCCTTCTCGTGATCATCCTCATCATCTTCGCCATCGGGGGCGGCGGCTACGGTATTCGCTCGGGCTGGTATGGTGGCGGGCAGGGCGGGCGCTTCAACGGGCTGGGCCTGTTGCCGATCATCCTGATCATCGTTGCGCTGTTCCTGCTGTTCCGCGGCACGGGTCAGATGTGACACCGCCGCGCGCAACTCCGGCGAGGATATTATTTGAGAATATCCTGTCCATATCGCGCAGTTTTCGCACGATGGACGCATGAAATCACGAAAATGTTGTCGGAAACGTGAACCCATCGCGCCGCGGGGAGTTAACATCGGCTGACCCTCTGTTCGAACACAGGTAAAGAGAACAGCCATGCGTGCGTTTCTGTTCGTCCCCCTTTCAGTTGCCCTGGTCGCGGGTAGCGGTGCGGCGTGGGGTCAGCCCGCCCCGACCTCCCCGTCCAGCACGAATAACCAAAGCCCATCCTCCCAGCCTTCCAGGACCCACACGCACAAACCCGGCACGCCGCCCGCTGGCTCGAAGCAGGGGGACAACCTTCCACACACGAAAACACCCCCGTCGCCTTCATCCCTGAACGTGTCCCGGGGCGAGCATGAGGCGGATCGGATGCTGACACCCCCGATCCTGAAACCCGATAACAGCCCGCAATAACGGCCGGGTCAAAAACCCTCGAAACCAGACCGCGCCCGGCCCGGATGTGCCCGCCTCTGTGGTGGGCGCACCGCCGGTGCGAAAGGATATGTCGATGACGACCAATACAGGGAAGACGGTTTCGGTGCTGGCCCTGGCCGGCATGCTTCTGCTGGCGGCCTGCGGGCCCAATTACGGTGATCGCGGCACGCAGAAATTCCGTGGCCACGGGTACGGCGATGTCGGCCCCAGTGCCAAGGGCAACTATGGCTTCGACGGCCCCCCATGACGCATCGGCGTCCGGCGGAGGCCTTTTCATGAATGGCAGGATTTTTCACTGAACTTCGAAGAAGATGGCACGTTGGCACAATCCTCACAGAAGGATCATACCATGCCAATTCTGCTCTGGCTGCTGGGCGTTCCCATTCCGCTCATCATTCTTCTTCTTCTCTTTTATCATTGAAAGAATCCGCCATGCCCATCGCAAGGGATGATGTGGCTGCAGTATCACCGCGTGCGGGGATATCGTGGGCAGCCGTTCTCGCGGGGGCCATCGTCGCAACGGCAGTGGCCATCATGCTTCTATCACTTGGCTCGGGTCTGGGCCTGGCGTGGGTTTCGCCTGTTTCCGGAAACAACCCGTCCGGCATGACGTTTACCGTGGTGACCGCCATCTGGCTGATCGTCGTGCAGTGGGTGTCCTCGTTCTTCGGGGGATATCTTGCCGGTCGGCTGCGCCCCGCCCTGGGCGACGTTCATCGTCACGAGGTCACCTTTCGCGACACGGCGGCCGGTTTCGTCGCCTGGGCGGTCGCCGCCGTGCTGATCGTCGGACTGGTGGGTTCCAGCGCATGGTCCGTGGGAAAGACCGCCACGCAGACGGCGGGCAGCCTGGGCGCCGGTGCGATCGCCCATGCGGCCTCGAATCCGAGCGACTACATGCTTGATACCCTGTTTCGCACGTCCCAGCCGAATACGTCCTCTTCCAGCCAGGACGTGAAATCCGAGGCGGGACGGATCCTGGCCACCGCCGCCACCGGCGACGTCACGCCGGCAGATCACGATTATCTGGTTCAGATGATCGCCGCCCGCACGGGCATTTCGCCCGAGGACGCGGGAAAACGGCTGGACCAGGCGATTGCCAGCGAAAAGGACGCCGTCGCAAAGGCCAGGCATATTGCCGATGTCACCCGGAAGGCCGTCTCGTCCTTCGCGCTCTATACGTTCTTTTCCATGCTTGTCGGGGCCCTCATTTCCTGCGTGTCCGGCGCGATCGGCAGTCGGCAGCGGGACGCTTTCTAGATCCCGGCCGACGATCGAAACGGGACCGGCCGGGTGAAGAAACCTGAGGGTCGCACCCGGCAGGCCGCCGAGGACCTGAAATGGCACTGCACGACCGGGTGAAGACGGCGCTGGATGAGGCGCGCACCTTGATCCTGGGCGCACAGATTCTTCTCGGCTTTCAATACCAAGCGGCCTTTCAGGAGCGGTTCGATACGTTGCCCCCGCCCGCGCGTATCATGGCGACCGGGGCGCTGGGCCTGATGCTGGTCACCGTGGGCCTGCTGATCGCCCCTTCCGCGTTTCACCGCATCGCGGAGCACGGCCGCAGCACCGGGCGCATCCATATGCTGATCGGCCGCCTGGCCGCCGCGGCGCTGCTGCCCTTCGCCGCCGCCTTCGGTCTGGATGTCGCGATCGCGACCGACCCTATAACGGGCGGCGGCCTCCGGACAGGGATCATGGCCGGCACGGGCCTGACCGCCGCGGCCCTGGCCGGCTGGTACGGAGCAGGCATGCTGATGAGACAACGGACCGGTGTCCCGGAACGGCAGACGGCACGCGCGGAGCAGAACCTGTGCGACGTCGCCCCGCTGCATGCACGGGTCGAACAGATGCTGACCGAGGCACGGGTCATTCTGCCGGGCGCGCAGGCGCTTCTGGGGTTCCAGCTCACGATGGTCCTGACCACCGCGTTCGAGAAACTTCCTGCCCCGTCGCGCCTGGTGCACGGCGGGGCACTGCTGTGCGTGGCGATGGCCGTTATCCTGCTGATCATGCCGGCCGCGCTTCACCGCATCGTCTGGGCGGGCGAGAACACCGAACGGCTTCTGCGCATCGGCGGGGGCCTGACCGCAACCGCGCTGGTGCCGCTGGCCCTCGGCCTGTCCGGGGAAAGCTACGTAGTGGCCACGCGCATCATCGGTTCCCGCACTATCGGCCTGACCGTGGCGGTGGCCTCGATATTCGTCCTGATCGGCCTGTGGTTCATATGGCCGATGGCCGCGCGGCGGTCAGCCGCCTGACGGAAGGTATATCTATCCGATATTGCGGCTAAGAGCCTTGTATGGCGTGGCGGAGAGGGACTGTCAGGAATTTCGTGTGCGAGGCGTTGTTTACGTTGTTGATCAGACGGTGGCGCGGGCGAAGCGGTCACCGAAGAGAATGGCGAACTGTGCTTTTGCCATGGACCATTCCCTTGGCGGCATAGTCCATTCTTTCTCGGCCCGGTTCAAGGCCAGGAAGAGAAGCTTGAGGGCCGCGTCGTCATTGGGGAAATGCCCCCTGGCCCGGACGGCCCGCCTCAGTTTGGCGTTCAGCGCCTCTATGGCATTGGTGGTGTAGATCAATTTCCGGACTTCGGCGGGAAAGGCATAGAAGGGTATGACCTCTTCCCAGGCCCGCTCCCAGGACTGGACGATCGCCGCGTATTTCCGGCCCCAGGCGCTTTCGGCAAAGGCGGCGAGGGCCGCTTTTCCGGCTTCGGCATCCACCGCCCGGTAGATATCCTTCAATGCCGTGGCCACGGATCTGCGGTCTTTCCAGGCGACGAAATCCAGCGAATGACGCAGCAGATGCACGATGCAGGTCTGCACCAGGGCTTCGGGGAAGACGGCACGGATGGCGTCGGGAAAGCCCTTGAGCCCGTCGACCACGGCCAGCAGGATGTCCTCGACGCCACGATGGCGTAGCTCGTTCATGACACGGAGCCAGAATTTGGCGCCTTCGTTCTGCTCGATCCACAGGCCGAGGACCTCCTTCGTGCCGTCGGCGCGCACGCCCAGGGCGGGGGATCAGCGGCCGCGCTATGCTCGTAAGCGACGGCCAACTTGCCCGCGACCGCATACGACCGGCCGAGGGTCATGACCGCCTGCTGGCGCTGGACCAGCGCCGTCCGCCCCCCAGCCGCCACAGGCGAGAGCCATTCGGTTGAATCAAAAGGAAAAGGCCGCCAGAATCGGACAGCTTATAGGTCTTGTCCTGCGGCTTGGCCCGCCGTATCGCGGCATCGCTTAACAACGATACCCCCGCCAAGCACGTGCTACCCCCAGAACTACCCCCACCATATGCGTCATTCCCCGTATCTCGCTGTCATTCCGTGTCGCAACACGTGACAGAAAAACCGCAGATCTCCGGGGGGTGTGTCAATGCTTGACGCTGGCGGTCATCAGTAAATGGCGGAGAGAGTGGGATTCGAACCCACGGTACGCTATTAACGCACACACGCTTTCCAAGCGTGCGCCTTAAGCCGCTCGGCCATCTCTCCGGCGCAGGGACGAGTGGCCCCTGTTGGGCAGGGGCGTCGTCTGGGCGCGGAACATACCAGCATTTCCGGGTGGCGCAAGGGGGAATGCGGGTGGCGCCGAGTCCTGGTTCCGGGACGGGTGGGGCGGGTCAGTGGTCCATCTTCAGCGCAGCCAGGAAGGCGCTCTGCGGGATTTCGACCTTGCCGAACTGGCGCATGCGCTTCTTGCCTTCCTTCTGCTTTTCCAGAAGCTTGCGCTTGCGCGAGATGTCGCCGCCATAGCATTTGGCGGTGACATCCTTGGACAGTGCGCCGATCGTCTCGCGCGCGATCACGCGGCTGCCGATGGCGGCCTGGATCGCGATCTTGAACAACTGGCGGGGGATCAGTTCCTTCAGCTTGGCGCAGATCGACCGGCCCCGGCTTTCGGCCGCCGAGCGGTGGGCGATGAAGGCCAGCGCGTCCACCGGTTCCTGGTTCACCAGGATCGAGATCCGGACCAGGTCGCTCTCCTCGTACCCGTCCATCTGGTAGTCGAAGCTGGCATAACCGCGCGAGACCGATTTCAGCCGGTCGTAGAAATCGAACACCACCTCGTTCAGCGGCAGGCGATAGACCGCCATCGCCCGGGTCCCGACATAGGTCAGGTCCTTCTGGATGCCGCGCCGTTCGGAGCACAGGGTCAGCACCGCGCCCAGATAGTCGTCCGGCACCATGATCGTCGCCGTGATCCACGGTTCCTCGATCTTTTCCACCACCGAGCCGTCGGGCATGTCGGCGGGGTTGTGCAGTTCCTCCATCCCGCCATTGGTGCGGTAGAGACGATAGACCACCGACGGCGCGGTCGCGATCAGGTCCAGGTTGAATTCGCGGCTGAGCCGTTCCTGGATGATTTCCAGGTGCAGCAGCCCCAGGAAGCCGCAGCGGAAGCCGAAGCCCAGCGCGGCCGAGGTCTCGGCCTCGTAATGGAACGAGGCGTCGTTCAGCCGCAGCTTCGACAGGCTGTCGCGCAGCTTTTCGAAATCGTCGGCGTCGATCGGGTACAGGCCGCACCACACCACCGGGATCGACGGCTTGAAGCCGGCCAGCGCGCGTTCGGCCGGGTGGCGGTCGTCGGTGATCGTGTCGCCGACATTGCAGTCGGCCACCGTCTTGATCGCCGCGTTGATATAGCCCATCTCGCCCGGGCCCAGATCGTCCACCGGGACCATGCGCGGCGCGAACACGCCCACCTGATCGACGTGATAGACCGCCCCGTTGGACATCATGCGGATGCGCGAGCCCTTGCGCAGGCGCCCTTCCTTGATGCGCACCAGGATGATCACGCCCAGGTACGGGTCGTACCAGCTATCGACCAGCAGCGCCTGCAGCGGCTTGCTCTCGTCACCGACCGGCGGCGGCAGGCGCGTCACCAGGGCTTCCAGCACGCCTTCGATGTTCAGGCCGGTCTTGGCCGAGATTTCGACCGCGTCGTCGGCCGGAATGCCGATCACTTCCTCGATCTGCGCCTTGACCCGCTCGGGCTCGGCGGCGGGCAGGTCCACCTTGTTCAGCACCGGCACGATCTCGTGGTTCGCGTCGATGGCCTGGTAGACGTTGGCCAGCGTCTGCGCCTCGACCCCCTGGGAGGCATCGACGACCAGCAGCGATCCCTCGCACGCCGCCAGCGACCGGCTGACCTCGTACGCGAAATCGACGTGGCCCGGCGTGTCCATCAGGTTCAGGACATAGGTCTTGCCGTCCTTGGCCGGGTAGGACAGGCGCACCGTCTGCGCCTTGATGGTGATGCCGCGCTCGCGCTCCAGCTCCATGTTGTCCAGGACCTGGTTCGTCATCTCGCGCGCCGTCAGCGCGCCGCAGGCCTGGATCAGCCGGTCGGCCAGCGTCGACTTGCCGTGGTCGATATGGGCGATGATCGAGAAATTGCGGATCAGCGAGAGCGGTGTGTCGGTCATGGGCGGAGACATAGGCCAAAAACCCGCGAAAGTCAGCGGGCATGATGCGAATTTCTACCCCCTGCCCTGCCCCCGTCCGGGGGTCGTTCAGGGTCCTGTCAGCTTCGTGTGCTAGATCGCCTGTCCGGCAGGGATGGCATCGGGCCGTCCGGATCGTGCGGACGGATGCATGGACAGCGCTTGCCAAGGCCACGACCACCCGGGACGCGGTGCCGCGCGCCGCGCCGCCGGCAGGCGGACCGTCATCGTGGCCGCCGCCCTGGCCGCCGCCATCGGGACGGCGCCGGCCGCGCGGGCGGGCGGGCTGTCCTTTCATGACGCGGTCACCGCCGCCTGGACGGCCGATCCGGTCCGGGTGGAACTGAGCACGAACCGCGAGTCCGCCGATGCGCGGGCCGATGCCGCGAAATCCTGGTTTCCCGGTGGCCCCGTCGTGTCGGCGCAGTATTTCGACGATCATTTCATCGGCAGCAATATCGGCTACACGACCTATCAGGGCACCGTGTCGGTCCCGCTGTGGCTGCCCGGGCAGGGCACCGCGACCACGCGGGTGGCGCAGGCCGAATCCGCCACCATCCAGGAGCGGCTGAATGTCGAGCACATGGCGGTGGCGGTGCGGGTGCTGGAGGCGACCGGCACGCTGGTGATCGCCCAGCGGCGCCATGCCCTGGCGCTGTCCATGCTGGGCATCATGCAGCGGATCGACGCCGCCGTGGGCCGGGCGGCGCGGGGCGGGGAATCCCCCCGGGCCGACCAGCAGGCCGCCGACGCCGAACTGGCCGCGTCCCGGACCGAAATCGGGCTGGCGCAGGAACAGGTCGATGCCGCCGAAGCGGCGCTGACAACCTTGCTGGGCCGCCCCGGCCTGCCCGATATCCTGTCCTATGACGCACGCTTCCTGGCCCGCACGCGCCTGGATACCCCCCAGTTGATCGAGGACAACGATCCGCGCGTGCGCGCCGCCCGCCGGGGCGTGATGGCGGCCGAGGAAGGGGTGCGGCTGGCCCGGGCGTCCTTCATGCCCAATCCCGAGATCGGCGTCGGCGCGATCCATGAAGGCCAGTACGGCAGCCCGTGGGACAACCGGGTGGGCGTCAACATTACCGTTCCGCTGCCCAGCGAGGCCCGCAGCGTGCCGATGATGGCCGACGCCCGGAACAAGCTGGCGGCGGCCAACAGCCAGGACGTGCAGGCGCGGCGCATGGTGCGGGTGGAACTGGCGCAGGTGCGCGCCCGGCTGGACGCCGCCGGCACGACCCTGAACAGCGCCCGGGCATCGGCCGGCGCGCTGAACCGGCGCGCCGATGAGATGGAACGGTCCTGGCAGGTAGGAGAAACGACCCTGATCGAGGCATTGCGCGCGCGGCAGGCCGCCTATAACGCCATCCTGTCCCTGAACGCGGCCGATGTCGGGTGGCACGCCGCCATCGTGCGGGCCGCGATTGCATCGGGCATGACACCATGAAATGGGCCTGCCCGCTGTTCCTGCTGCTGGCCGTCCTGTGTGGCCCGGCCCATGCGGACGCGCCCGGCGGCCTGTCCCCGGTGACGATGGGGGCGGAAGCCCAGCGTAACGAGGGGCTGGTGGTGGTGGCCGCCCGGGCCGGGACCCTGTCGCGCGTGCTGCCGGCGCTGGCCCGGGTGGTGCCGGACGAAAGCCGGGTGGTGCCGATCCAGCCCGTGGGATCGGGCAAGGTGCTGCGGGTCCATGTGATGGCGGGCCAGCATGTCGCCCGCGATGCCGTGCTGGTCGACTACCTGGATCATTCGCTGCATGTCGCGCGCCTGCAGGCGGTGCAGATGCGCGCGGCGCTGGATGCCGCCCTGGCCGCGCGCGACGAGGCCTATGTCGCCTGGCGCCGCGCGCGGGACCTGTCCGGCAGCACCGTATCGGAAGGCGAGACCCGCCGGCGCCTGGCGGTGTTGCAGGAGGCCCGGAACACCGTCCTGGCGCGGCAGGCCGATGTCGGCACCATGACCCATCGCTTCCACGAGGAATTCAACTCCGTCACCGAGCGCAGCGGCCAGGGCGAGGACGAGACATCGTCCCTGCTGGCGCCGGTCGAGGGCACGGTGCAATCGGTCGGCGTCGCGGTCGGGGGCGACATCAATGCGGGCCAGACCGCGGCCATGCTGGTCGATCTGTCCCGGGTCTGGATCGTGTCCGACGTGCCGCCGCAGGACGCGGCGCGGCTGGTGCAGGGTGGCGCGCAGACCACCATCCTGGGCACGCGGCGCCTGGCGTCGCGGATCGGCACGATCGACGGCATGGCGTCACCCGCGACCGGACTGGTGCGCGTGATCAGCGCCGTGCCCAACCCGGACGGCGCGCTGCGCCCCGGCATGATGCTGGAGGCCGAACTGGAAACCGACGACCGCGCCACGGGCATCGTCGTCCCGTCCGAGGCCGTGCAGCAGGTCGAGGGCCGCGACGTGGTGTTCGTCCGCGCCGGGACCGACAGCGCCGGGGCCACGATCTTCCGCCCCGTTCCGGTCACGGTGGGGCTGGAGAGCGGCGGCGGCACGGTCATCCTGTCGGGCCTGTCGGCGGGCCAGCCGGTCGCGGCCCAGGGCAGTTTCGCGCTGAAATCCATCCTGCTGCTGGCCGGCCTGGGCGGGGACTGACATGCACGCCGTCCTGACGTTTCTGCAGGCGAACCGCTTCGTCGTCCTGGAGGGTGCGCTGGCGATCATGCTGGCGGCCATCGCCGCGGTCATCGGCCTGCCGGTGGAATCGGTGCCCGACATTTCGCCCCGGCAGGTCCTGGTGTCGGTCACCGCCCCGGGCCTGGCAACCGAGGAAGTGGAGCGGCTGATCACCTTTCCCATCGAGACCAGCATGGCCGGCATTCCGGGCATGAACGACCTGCGTTCGGTTTCGCGTTCCGGCGTGTCGGTGGTCTACGTCCAGTTCGACGACGACACCGACATCGACCTGGACCGCACCCGCGTCAACGAACGCATCCAGCAGGCCCGGTCGCTGATCGCCGTGCCCGGCCTGTCGGTCAACATGGGGCCGCTGGCCACCGGCATGGGCGAGATCATGCAGATCGAAATCAGGGGGCAGGTCCGCAACGGGGGGGCGCGCCCGTCCCTGATGGACCTGAACCGGCTGATGACCTGGACCGTGGTGCCGCAACTGAAGCTGGTCCCCGGCGTGGTGGACGTGAACGTCAATGGCGGGGCCGAGGAGACCTATCAGGTCGCGCTGGACCAGGCGCGGCTGGTCGCCTACGGCGTGTCGGTCAGCGACGTCTATCGCGCCGTGGACGGCAACAACGCGGCATCGGGCGGCGGCTGGATCGAACACCACGCGGAACAGCAGATCGTCGTCGGGCGGGGGCTGGTGCGCGGCCTGGACGATTTCGCCGCCCTGCCGGTGCGGCTGAACCCGGACGGCACGGCCATCCGCCTGCGTGACGTGGGCGCGGTATCGATGGGCCCGCGCACCCGCCTGGGGGCGGTCACGCGCGACGGGGATGGCGAGATCGTCAACGGCGTGGTGCTGATGCGCATGGGCGCCAGTTCGGATGCGACCCTGGCCGCGATCCGCGCGGCGCTGCCGGGCATCCGGCGCACCCTGCCCGCCGGGGTCACGCTGGACCCGTATTACAGCCGGTCCGACCTGACCAACCGCACCATCGCCACGGTGCGCGAGAACCTGCTGATCGGCGCGGCGCTGGTGGTCCTGGTCCTGGTCGTGGTGATCGGGGACTGGCGGGCGTCGCTGGTCATTGCCTCGGTCATTCCCTTCGCGCTGGTCTGCGCCATGGCGGGCATGCGGCAGTTCGGCATATCGGCCAACCTGCTGAGCCTGGGCGCGATCGATTTCGGGATGATCGTGGACAGTTCGCTGGTGGTGGTCGAAAACCTGATGGCCCACCGCCAGAGGGGCGAGACGGAGGACCTGCGGACGTTGGTCGTGTCCTCGGTCATGCAGGTAATCCGGCCCGTGACCTTCGCCATCCTGGTCATCGTCATGGTCTATCTGCCGATCCTGACGTTGCAGGGAATCGAGGGCAAGATGTTCCGGCCGATGGCCCAGACCGTCATCATGGCGCTTCTGGCCTCGCTGGCGTACTGCGTGGTCTGCGTGCCGGTGATCGCGGCGCTGGCGCTGCGCCGGGCCCCCGCGCACGGCGACACGCGCCTGGTCGCGGCCCTGCGCCGCGGCTACGGCCCGATGGTGCTGTGGGGCGAGACCCATCCCGGCCGGCTGTTCGGCGCGACGGCCGCGATCTTCCTTGTCTCGGTCTTCCTGGCCACGCGGCTGGGCGGGGAGTTCATCCCCCAGCTTGGCGAAGGTGCGCTGGTCGTCACCAGCACGCGCCTGCCCAGTGCGTCGCTACCCACCGTGCTGCAGTCGGTGCGGAAGGAGGAGCAGATCCTGATGGGCTTCCCCGAGGTCGCCACCGTCGTCAGCAATACCGGCACCTCGGCGATTCCCACCGACCCGATGGGGGTGAACGAGACCGACAGCTTCGTGTTCCTGAAGGACCCGTCGCACTGGCGCACCGCCCACACGCAGGAGGGGCTGGTCACCGCCATCGACGCCACCCTGCGCGCGCAACTGCCCGACGCGCAGTTTTCCTGGAGCCAGCCGGTGCAGATGCGCATGGACGACCTGCTGTCCGGCGTGCGCAGCGAAATCGCGGTGTCGATCTACGGTCCCGACCTGGACATGCTGTCCCGTCTGGGCGACCAGGTGGCGGCGGTGCTGAAGGGCGTGCCCGGCGCCGCCGACGTGGCCCCGCAGGGCGACGGCACGCTGCCCTTCATCCATGTCGATGTCGACCGCGACCGCGCGGCGCGGCTGGGCGTGCCGATGGCCGACATCCTGGACACGGTCGAGGCCGTGGGCGGGCATATCGGCCGCCCCGTCATCGTCGAGAACGCGGTGATGAACACCCAGGTCCGCTTCGACCCCGCCCAGGCGGCGTCACGCGGGCAGATCGCGCGCCTGCGCGTGCGCCGCGCCGACGGCAGGGGAACGGTACTGCTGTCGCAGGTGGCGACGATTTCCGTCGTGGACGGACCGCCGCGCATCAGCCGCGACCGGATCCAGCGCCGGCTGATCGTGCAGGCCAACGTGCGCGGGCGGGACCTGAGTTCCTACGTCGCGGCGGCGCAGGCGGCGGTGGCGGCGAAGATCCACCTGCCCCCCGGTTATCGCCTGACGTGGGAAGGGCAGTTCCGCAACCTGCAATCCGCCATGGCGCGGCTGGATATCGTGGTGCCGATCGCGCTGGCGCTGATCTTCGCGCTGCTGGTGGTGGCCCTGGGGTCGGTGCGGGCGGCAATGCTGGTGTTCGTCAACCTGCCGATGGCGGCCACGGGGGGAATCATCGCCTTGACGGTGCGCGGCCTGCCGTTCAGCATTTCGGCCGGGATCGGCTTCATCGCCCTGTTCGGCGTCGCGATCCTGAACGGCGTGGTGCTGGTCAGCGCCATCCAGCATCTGCGCCGCACGGGAATGGACGTGGCCCGCGCGGCGTTCGAAGCGGCGGAAGAGCGGTTCCGGCCGGTGATCGCCACCGCGCTGGTGGCCAGCCTGGGCTTCTTTCCCATGGCGTTTTCCACCAGTGCCGGGGCCGAGGTCGAACGGCCGCTGGCCACCGTGGTGATCGGGGGACTGGTATCGTCCACGTTGCTGACTTTGCTGGTGCTGCCGTCGCTTTATGCGCGCGTCATGCGGGAGCGGAATGACCGGTGCGAATCCTGATCATCGAGGACGAAGCCCCGCTGGGATCGGCCGTGCAGGAACGGCTGCGCCGGGCCGGGCATGCCGCCGACTGGTTCACCACGCTGGGCGATGCCCGTGCCGCCCTGGCCGCCGCATCCTATGACGTCCTGCTGCTGGATCTGGGCCTGCCCGACGGCAGCGGCCGCGACCTGCTACGCGAGATCCGCCGAAATGGTCATGGGGGAAACGGCCTGGGGGGGAACGGGTCCGCGATGGCGATCCTGATCACCACCGCGCAGGACCAGATCAGCGACCGCATCGCCGGCCTGTCGGACGGGGCGGACGATTATATCGTCAAACCCTACGATTTCGACGAATTGCTGGCGCGGCTGGATGCCGTGTCGCGCCGCTATGTCGCGCTGGTCGATAATCGCCTGGCGCTGGGCGAGGTCGAGATCGACCTGTCCCGCCGCCGCCTGTCCCGCCTGGGCGCGGAAGTGGACCTGACGGCGCGCGAATGGGCGGTGATCGAACTGCTGGCCCGCCGCGCCGGCGCGATCTGCTCGCGCGAGCAGATCGAGGACGCGCTCTACGGCCTGGGCGAGGAAATCGAGAGCAACGCGATCGAGGTCTTCATCAGCCGCGTGCGCAAGAAGGTCGGGGCCGGGCTGATCCGGACGGTGCGCGGACGTGGCTATCGCCTGGCGCGCGAGGACGGCGCGTGACGCGCCCCGCCGGGGGACGCCCCACCGGAGGACGATGGAGCCTGGCCACCCGCATCATGGCCGGGGTGCTGGTGGTCGTTCTGGGCTGCCTGATGCTGCTGAGCGTGCTGGTCGCCGGCTTCACGCGCTACGAGGTCACGGAACGGCTGGACAATTCCCTTCAGGAAGTGGCCGAGCGGCTGGAATTCGTCATTGCCGCCGTGGCCCCCCGCCCGCATGGCGGCACAGCCGGCGACGTGGCCCTGCTGCCCCAGGTCGGGCCGCGCACCCTGGCCTACCAGATCGCGGCCGCGGACGGGCATCTGGTGCTGCGGTCGCAGAACGCGCCGGCTTCGGTGTTCGTGCCGTCGCTGCGGCCCGGTTTCTATGACCGGCCGCGCTTTCGCGTCTATGTCGTGAAATCGTCGGATGGCGGGCATACCATCCTGGTGGGCGAGCCGACCTTCCACCGGCGCGAGGCCGTGCGGCGGGCGACGCTGATTTCGGTCCTGCCGATGGTGGTGTTCCTGCCCTGCGTGTGGCTGCTGGTGCGCTGGGTGGTGCGTCGCGCCCTGCGCCCGCTGACCGACCTGCAGGCCGAAATCCGCGTGCGCGGCGGCGGCAACCTGGCGCCCATTCCAGCGCTTGACCTGCCCGGCGAACTGTCGGCCATCCATGCGGCGGTCAATTCGCTGCTGGACCGGCTGAAGAAGGCGCTGTCGTCGGAACGCGCGTTCGCGGCCAACGCGGCGCACGAACTGCGCAACCCGATCGGCGCCCTGCTGGGGCAGGCGCAGATGCTGCGCGAGCAGTTGCACGAACCCGAGGCCCCCGCCCGCGCCGCCGCCATGATCGCGCAGATCCGCCGGCTGGGCCGGATGACGGAAAAGCTGCTGCAGCTCTCGCGCGCCTCGTCGGGCGCGGCGATGGCCGACGACCGGTTCGACCTTGTCGCGGTGTTGCAGATCCTGGCCGAGGAATTCCAGGACATGCCCCCCGCCTTTCGCGAGGTCATCGTGACCTGCGACGGGATAGAGGCGCTGTTCGTGCGCGGCGACATGGACGCGGCGGGCATCCTGTTCCGCAACCTGATCGAAAACGCCGCCCATCACGGCACGCCCGGCACCCCCATCACCGTCATGCTGACCCGTGGGGGCGTGGTCGAGATTATCAACGACTGCGCGCCCCTGCCGCCCGATATCCTGGGGCACCTGACGGAACCGTTCGTGCGCGGCGGCAGCGGGGCGGACGGCAGCGGGCTGGGCCTGGCCATCGTGGCCAGCATCGCGGGCCAGATGGGCGCGCGGCTGGACATTGCATCACCCGTTCCGGGGGAATTTCGGGTGCGTGTGGCGGTGAAGGACGTGGCCTCTTTTTCTGAAGAAGAAGAAGCCACTTGCTGACCTCCGGACGCCTTATCCGGCCTGCGGCGACAGACGCCCCGCACGGGACAGCAGAACCAGCACCACACCAAGCAGGCTGATTCCCAGTCCCGCAGCCGAAACCATCGGATATCCGAACCCCAGGGACAGAACCGTTCCGCCCAAGGCCGCCCCCAGGGCATTGCCCAGATTGAACGCGCCGATATTGACCGACGACGCCAGGCCCGGCGCATCGTGCGCCGCCTGCATGGTCCGCATCTGCAAGGCCGGCATCAGGGAAAAACTGGCGGTCCCCCATAGCAGCACCCCGATCAGCGCACCGGCTGGCGTCTGGGCCGCGAAGGGAAAGACCAGCATGATCACGCCGAGGATCGGGAAGCACGTCAGCAATGTCCCGGCCAGCGACCGGTCCGCCGCACGGCCGCCGATGACGTTTCCGATGCTGAAGCCGACGCCGATCAGCATCAGCGCCAGGGTCGTCAGGACCGGCCCCGCCCGGGTGATATGCTCCAGCATCGGCACGATATAGGTGTAGAGTTCGAACATCGCCCCGGCGCCAATCACCGTGACGCCCAGTGCCATCAACACATTCGGGCGCATGATGGCCTTCATCTCGGCCGCTGCGTCCGGCCTGGGGCCGGCCTCGGCCAATGGAAGGGCGAGGGACAGGGCCGCCACCGCGATCGCCCCCAGCACCGAAATGGCGGCGAACGCGCTGCGCCAGCCCAACGTATCGCCCAGCCACGTCGCCGCCGGCACGCCGAAGATATTGGCGACGGTCAGCCCCATGAACATGCTGGCCACCGCACTGGCCCGGCGATTGGCCGCGACCAGGCTTGCCGCCTCCACGGCCCCCAACCCGAAGAACGCCCCGTGCGCCATGCTGGTCAGGATCCGCGACAACAGCAACTGCGCATAGTCGGCACTGGCCGCCGACGTCAGATTTCCGATTACATACAGGATCATCAGCCCGATCAGCGCATATTTGCGCGGATAGCGCGCCAGCAGCAGGGTGACGAAAGGCGCGCCCCCCATCACGCCGAAGGCATAGGCACTGATCAGGCTGCCTGCCTTGGGCACGCTGACATGGACCCCGTCAGCCAGGACGGGCAGCAACCCCATGGGTGTAAACTCGGTCACCCCGATCGCGAATGCCCCGCACGCCAGGGACAACAGTGCAGGACCGGACGAATATTCGGCTTTCGACAAAACGACCTCTTCTCCTTGTTCGGATTCATTTGGAGGCCAGGCAGTCCGCGGGCCCTGTGCCGGGCAGTGATCGCTGACTGAACCGCCCCGGGATTGGCGGAGACCTGTCTGATCAATTACGCGGCCCTGGGGATCTGGTCCATGGACTCGCAACATCGCTACTCTGCCTCGGCTGGCGTGATGGCCGCCCATCGTGGCGGATGATCGGCCGCGTGGTTCAGAACCAGGCCCTGATTCCGAAGACAAAAGTCAGGTCATGCACGCGCTGCCCCCGCGTGCGGGCCATGCTGGCGGCCTGGTCGAACGTGCTGTGGTACGTCACGCCCAGATAGGGCGCGAATTTGCGGTGCCATTCGTAGCGCAACCGCAGCCCGGTATCGATGTCGGACAGGCCGCGCCCGGCGCCGCGGGCCCGGTCGTTGGTGGAATAGACATTCATTTCGACCTGCGGCTGCAGGATCAGGCGGTTGGTCAGCAGCAGGTCGTACGACCCTTGCAGGCGGCCCGCCGCACCCCGGTCGCTGAAATAGGACGTGGCTTCCAGATTGAAGAAATAGAGGGCGAGCCCTTCCACGCCCACCGCGCCCCAGGCACGCGTCGGGCCGTTGTCGATATCCAGGCGCACCCCGGTCTGGACGTCGAAATAGCGCGAGATGGCGCGATCGTACAGGGCCTCGTGGTCGCCATCGCCGAATTGTCCGTTCGTGCCGACCGTGCCTTCGGATTTCAGCCACAGCTTGTCGTAGTCGGTGCCGTACCAGGCCTGCCCGTCGTATCGGAACTGGCCGCCATCGGCGCCGTACCGGGCTTCGAACTGATCCAGCAGCGCGTGCATGTAGGTCATGTGGTCCATGACCGGGGGGATGCCGTTGACATAGGCGACCGGCGCCCCCTGCCCCGTGCCGGCCGCCGGCGCCATCGGCATGGCCTGCGCCCGGACCTGGCCGGGCAGCGCGCCCGCCGCCAGCAGGGCGACGGCGATACCGAGGATGGGCCGCCGGGTCACGACACCACCACCGTGCGGAACATGCCGACTGCCATATGGTAGAGCAGATGGCAGTGATAGGCCCATAATCCGGGTTCGTCGGCCGTGACCAGATAGCTCAGCCGCTCGCCCGGCTTGACGGTAATCGTGTGCTTGTAGGGGCGGCGGTCCCCCTGCCCGTTTTCCAGCTCGCTCCACAACCCGTGCAGGTGGATCGGGTGTTCCATCATCGTGTCGTTGATCAGGACGAAGCGGACCCGCTCCCCCCGCGCGAGCCGGATCGGCGCGGCTTCCGAGAACTTCCTGCCGTCGAAGCCCCAGATGAAGCGTTCCATGTTGCCGGTCAGGTGCAGGGTGATCTCGCGCGACGGCGGGCGGGGATCGATGCCGGGGACGGTCGCCCGCAGATCGGCATAGGTCAGGACGCGGCGGCCGTTATGGTCCAGCCCGTCCCCCGGTTCCGCCAGCCGGTCCATGGGCATGGCGGCGACATTCTGCACCTCGACCCCCGGCTTCAGCTTCGGCGCGGGCGGCGCCTGATGTGGCGCGGCCGGGGGTTCCATCTCCTTGGGGTCCATGTCCATTCCGGACATTCCGGACATGTCCATACCGTCCATGGCGGGCGCGTTGCCGGTTTTCGCGGGCGGGGCCATGCCGCCCATGCCCATGTCCGCCATGGTGCGCAGCGGGCGGGGGTCCATGGGCGGCACGGGGCCGGCGAGGCCCGGGGCGGTGGCCAGCGTGCCGCGCGCGTAGCCCGTGCGATCCTCGGCCTGCGCGAAGATCGTATAGGGGCCGGCGGCGGCGGGGGTCACGATCACGTCGTAGGTTTCGGCGGGCCCGATGCGGAATTCGTCCACCGTCACCGGTTCCACGTCGTTCCCGTCGGCCTGCACGACGGTCATCGCCAGTCCGGGAATCCGCACGTCGAACAGGGTCATCGACGCGGCATTGATGATGCGCAGACGGATGCGTTCGCCGGGGCGGAACAGGCCGGTCCAGTTGGCGCGGGGGGACTGCCCGTTGACCAGGTAGGTGTAGACGATGCCCGACACGTCCAGGATGTCGGTCGGCGCCATGTTCATGCCCCCCCAGGCCAGGCGGTCCCGCACCGCGGCGCCCAGCCCCTGGCGGTGCGCGTCGCGGAAGAAGGTGCCGACCGTGCGCTGGCGGAAATTGTAATAGTCGCTCTGGAATTTCAGGTTGGAGACGATGTCCGCCGGGTCCACGTCGGTCCAGTCCGACAGCACCAGCACATAATCGCGGTCGCACCGCCGGGTGTCGCCGCTGCCCGGGTCGATGACGATGGCGCCGTACAGGCCGGTCTGCTCCTGGAAGCCGGAATGGCTGTGGTACCAGTAGGTGCCGCTCTGCCGTACGGGGAAACGGTAGGTGAAGCTTTCGCCCGGCGCGATGCCACCGAAGCTGAGGCCCGGGACACCGTCCATGCCGGCCGGCAGCCGAATACCGTGCCAGTGGATCGAACTGGGTTCGTGCAGCCGGTTGGTGACGGTCAGTTCGACCGTATCGCCCTGTCGCCAGCGCAGGATCGGCGCCGGGGTCGATCCGTTGACGCCGACCGCGCGGACGCGCGCGCCCGTGACGTTGACCGGGACGTGACCGATCGCAAGGTCGAAACGGGTGCCGGGCCGGGGGGCGGGGATGCCGGAAGGCGGCGCGAACGCCCGCGCACCGGCGCCGGTCGCGGCCGCCGCACCCCACACGCCGGCCCCGACCACGAAGCGGCGGCGCGTCATCGCGCCCCGCCCCGTCGAGGATGGAAAAATCATGGCTCTGTCATCCGCCAAAGAAGAAAGACGGGCCCGGCCGCACGCATACGGCCGAATCCCGAAACGGTCAGACCTGGGGTCAGGCCATCCGTCTGGGCGGGGGCAAGGCGGGGGCGGACAGGACGCCCGAAACGCGTTCGGCGGGCGGAACGGCGAACGCCGCCGCCACCCGGCGCGGCACCGACGCCCCCACCGCCGGGGGCACCAGCCATGTGGCGACACAATCCCCCTGAAGACAGCATGCACCACCCGGATGGTGACGGGAGGCATGGCCGGGATGGACGCCATGACAGCAGTGCGATGCCATGACGGCCATGTCCGGCATGGCGTGCGCGCCCGTCTCGGCACGCCCGGGCGCGGTGAATGACAGCATCAGCCCGACCTGCAGCAGCAGGCAGGCCAGCAACCGTCCCCATTGCGTCATGCTGATCCTGTACACGCCGATCCCGTTGGTCCTGCGACACCTGTTTCCGATCGCGACCATCCACGGAATGACCCCGATCGTCCACCCTTTTATGGCGCCCGCCCCGTCATCACGAATCCCGGAGTGCGATTGCCCGGACGTCGCCGCGCACGCATCTACGAGGCCTGCCCCGCGAGGGATTCACCGAAGAGATTCACCGAAGAGATTCAGGGGCGCCTATTCAACGGGGGTTGTCATGCACGTCAGGGATATCATGACCTCGCCGGCCGTCTGCGTCGAATCGACGCGCTCCCTCGCCGACGCCATCGGGCTGATGCTGACGAACAGGGTCAACGCCCTGCCGGTCGTGACCGAGAACGGGCTTCTGGTCGGCGTCGTGACCGAGCGACCTGATCCGCGGAACGAGCTGGAGACGCGGTCCGGCCATGGGCGGCTGGCGGACCTGTTCCGGTCGTCCGGACGACAGGCGTCGGAATACGTGCACAGTCACGGCCGCAAGGTGTTCGACATCATGTCGGACCAGCCGGTGTCGGTGGAGCCGGGGACCGTATTGCGTGACGCGGTCGAGGTCCTGCTGCTGCGCAATATCAGGCACCTGCCGGTGGTGGAAAACAACAGGGTCGTGGGCATGGTGTCGCGCACCGATGTGCTGCGGGCGCTGCTGCCCCTGATCGCGGACAAGACGGCGCCGTCCGACGACCAGACCATCAGGGCATCCATCCTGAAGGAATACCAGGATGAACTGCGTCTGGGGGTGCGGAACATCATCAGCGTGGAGGTCCATGACGGAAAGGTGGAACTGAACGGCACCGTCACGGACGAACGGATGCACGCCGCGGCCCGCGTGGCGGCGGAAAACGTTCGCGGTGTCGTGTCGGTGGCCGATCATATCACCTGCGTGGAGCCGTTCGAAGGGGTGACGATTCCTCCGCCTCCGTTATAGGCCTTCTTCTTTTTCCTTCCCGAAGAACAGGGAAACCCGTCCCCGATGAGGCGTATGAAAAGATGACCCGAAATATCCTGATCGTCATCGCCGACGGCGAACATGCCCGCTTCGTACGGCCGGCCGAAAATCATGCGCTGCACACCGTGGACGCATTCGATTCCACCATGGCGCACCTGCAGAATTCGGATCTGGGCGACGATGCCCCGGGGGCGAGCTTCCATAGCGGGTCCAGCGTGCATCACGCCCTGAATCCGCGCCATGACCGGCACCATGTGGAAATGGAAAAATTCTCGCGCCTGGTGGCGAACCATATCAACGAACAGTACCGGGGGTGCGACGGCATGGTGGTCTTCGCGCCGTCGCATACCCTCGCGTCCATTCTCGGCCACCTGGCGCCGGGAATCCGGGACCGCGTCGTCGGCACGGACCACAAGGACCTGGTCAAGGTTCCCGACAGCGCGCTGATGCCGCATATGGCGCCTTTCCGGCTGAAGCTGGGACTGTAGCCGTCAGGGACGACCGGTTTCGAATTCCGGGACCGCCACGCAGACGGGCGCGGGCATGATCCATCGATAAGAAAGCCAGTCAGAATCTGTGGAAAGACAGTCACGTTCCCGCGCCGGCGATTGAAGCGCCGTCCCGCATCCCCAGATCCAGGCGGGGTCTGCCGAAGGAGAGGGATCATGCAAGCGAATCTGCAACCGGTTCCGGCGGCGGCGATGGACCTGGTCGCCCGTCACGGGGACGACGCCCTGGTTATCGCCCGCCGCTACCGGGACGACGCGCAGGACGACGACGACGAGGTTCTGGTGGCCTATTGGAACGCGATTCTGGAAACGTCCCAATATCTGCTGGAGGAAAGCCCCGACCGGCATTCCTGAACCGGCATTCCCGATCGGGGGCGCTTCGTCAGCCGGTGCCGGAGGTCGGATGACGAAGCGGGTTGCTGGGGTGGTCGGACCATGTCAGCGTGCCCTCCGCCGGCTGCGGCACCATGGTGATGCAGTCGTCGACGGGGCAGACATGGGCGCAGAGATTGCACCCGACGCAGGCCTCGTCGATCACCGCGTAATGACGCCGGCCCTCCACGCGCGTCCTGGCGATGGCCTGATGCGACGTGTCCTCGCACGCGATATGGCACAGGCCGCACTGGATGCAGGATTCCTGGTCGATCTTCGCGATCGTCCGGAAATTCAGGTTCAACTGGTTCCAGTTGACGAAATTCGGCACCGCGCGCCCGATGACGTCGGACAGCGCGGCGAAGCCCTTCTGGTCCATCCAGTTCGACAGGCCGTCGATCATGTCTTCGACAATGCGAAATCCGTGATGCATCGCCGCCGTGCAGACCTGCACGTTGGTTGCCCCCATCACCAGGAATTCGGCGGCGTCGCGCCACGTTGAAATGCCGCCGATGCCCGAGATGGGCAGGCCCGACATGTCCGGGCTGCGCGCGATTTCCCCCACCATGCGCAGCGCGATCGGCTTGACCGCCGGCCCGCAATAGCCGCCATGCGTCCCCAGCCCGTCCACCACGGGCATCGGCGCCATGGCGTCCAGGTCGACGGCGACGACCGACTGGATGGTGTTGATCAGCGACACCGCGTCCGCCCCGCCGCGCAGGGCCGCGCGCGCGGGCACCAGGATGTTGGTGATATTGGGCGTCAGTTTCACGATGGTCGGCATGCGAGTGTTCTGCTTCACCCAGCGCGTGACCATTTCGACATAGTCGGGCACCTGCCCCACGGCGGACCCCATGTTGCGTTCCGACATGCCGTGCGGGCAGCCGAAATTCAGTTCGATCCCGTCGGCACCGGTGTCCTCGACCAGCGGCAGGATGCGCCGCCAGCTTTCCTCGACGCACGGCACCATCAGGCTGACGACGATGGCGCGGTCGGGATAATCGCGCTTCACCGACTTGATCTCGGCCAGGTTGACGGCCAGCGGACGGTCGCTGATCAGTTCGATATTGTTCAGCCCGACCAGACGGTTACCGTTATAATTGAAGGCGCCGTAGCGGCTGCTGACATTGACCACCGGCGGGTCCTCGCCCAACGTCTTCCACACCACGCCGCCCCAGCCGGCCTCCAGCCCCCGGCGGACATTGTATTCCTTGTCGGTCGGAGGCGCCGAGGCCAGCCAGAACGGGTTGGGCGAGCGGATGCCCGCCAGCGTGCTGCGCAGGTCGGCCATGTCTCAGATCCCCGTCGCGCTGGCCAGGTCGGCATGAATGGTTTCGGCGGCGTCCCGCCCGTCACGGACGGCGGCGACCGTCAGATCCTCGCCCTTCGTGCAGTCGCCCCCGGCATAGACCCCCGCGCGCGAGGTGCGGCCGTGGGCGTCCACCCGGATCCGCCCGTCCTCGACCGCCAGCGCGCCGTCCAGCGGGTCCGGCGGGAAAAGCTGGCCCACGGCCTTCAGGACCATGTCGGCGGCCAGGGTGAATTCGCCCCGGTCGTGGTCCGGCGTGTCCTGGACGAACGTGATCGCGGTGACGGCGCCGTCCACGCCGTGAAACCGCGCGGGCGCGGCCCGGCAGCGGATGGAAACGCCGTTCGTCTGCGCCCATTCCCGTTCGACATCTGTCGCCGACATCTGCGCGACACCGCGACGATAGACCAGCGTGACCTCTTCCGCGCCCAGGCGCCTGGCCTGCACGGCGGCATCGACGGCGGTATTCCCGCCACCGATCACCACCACCCGGCGCCCGACCGGCACGTCGTCCTTGCCGGAAGACGCGCGCAGGGTTTCGATGAAATCCACCGCGTTCAGCACGCCGCCGAGCTGTTCGCCCGCGATTCCCAGCGCACGCACCCCCGCCAGCCCGATGCCGAGGAAGATGGCGTCATACGCCGCCCCCAGCGACGCCAGGGTAAAATCGCGCCCCAGCGCGCGGCCTGTCTCGATGGTGATTCCGCCGATGGCGATCAGGAAGTCGATTTCCCGCTGCGCGAAATCGTCGGGCAGCTTGTAGGCCGCGATGCCGTATTCGTTCAGGCCGCCCGCCCGGGGCCGGGCATCGAACACCGTGACGTCGTTTCCATGCAGGGCCAGGCGGTGCGCGCAGGCCAGTCCGGCCGGCCCCGCCCCCACCACGGCGATGCGCCGGCCTGTCGCGGCCGCGCGGACGAAGGGCTGCCTTCCCTGGCGCATCTGCCAGTCGGTCGCGTGGCGCTGCAAGGCACCGATGGAAAGGGGCTTCTGGTCCAGCGTATTGCGCACGCATGCCTGTTCGCACAGGATTTCGGTGGGGCAGACCCGCGCGCAGGACCCGCCGAGAATGTTCGATTCCAGGATGGTGCGGGCCGACCCGGCGAGGTTGCCCGTCGCGATCTTCCTGATGAAGCCGGGAATGTCGATGCCGGTCGGGCAGGCCTCGATACAGGGCGCGTCATAGCACGCGTAGCACCGCTCCGCCTCGATGACCGCCTGCCGGTCGCCCAGCGGCGGGTGCGCGTCGGCGAAATTGCGGGCCAGCACGTCCGGTGAAAGGCGGTTTGCGGCGATGTCCGGGGCCATGACGAGAACTCTCCACCATACGGGACGACAGTCTTGGGTCTTTTTCGAAAAAAAGAACCAAAAAACTTCGATCCGGTCCGCCCCGTGGCGGTCAGCAGGTCGATTGCAGCACCGCGCGGAACCGCTCCGCCATCAGGCTGGACTGGGCGTTGCGTTTCGTAAGGAAGTGGAACCGCGTGGCCAGCGCCAGGCCGCCGAACGGCAGGTGCCGGAACTGGCCGCGTGCGACGAACGGGTCCGCGAAGAGTTCCGGCAGGAAGCCGATGAACTGGCCCGTCAGGATCAGCAGGGCGCGCGCGTCGATATTTTCCGCCGACGCGGAAAAGGACAGGTGCGCGCGCAGGTCCGCCCAGCCGGGCCCGGTGGCGGAATCGGACACCGCGATCAGCCGCTGGGCGGCCAGCAGGTCCGGGGTCAGGTCCGCGTCCGCGCAGGCGAACAGCGCATGCTTGCGGCTGCAATAGAGGCGCAGCCGTTCCTCGAACAGCGGGGTCGCCATGAGGGCGGACTGAGCGTGCGGGCGCAGCGTAATTCCGGCGGTCGCCCGCCCGTCGAGCACGGCGTATTCGATTTCATCCGACGATGCGGACCGCAGGTCGATGACGACGTCGGGATGCTGGGCCGTGAAGAGTTCCAGCGCGCGGACGATCCCGGTTTCGCCATAGACGAACATGGCGTCGGTCACATACAGCGTCATGCGGCCCGACAGGATGCCGCTGGCGGAATTGACCCGGTCGCGGAACCGTTCGATATCGCGCAGCAGGTCCTCGGTCGCATCCAGCACCTGCTCGCCTTCCGGCGTCAGGGAAAACCCGCCCCGCCCGCGTGTGCACAGGGTGGTCCTGAGACGGCTTTCCAGCGCCGCGATATCGATGCTGATGGATGATTTGCTCTTGCCCAGCGCCAGTTCCGCGGCCGCGAAGCCGCCCTTGCGCGCCACGGTGCGAAAGACGCGCAGCAGGCGCAGGTCCACTTCGGCAAGCTGGCCGTTGAAGCCCGGCGGGCGACGGTTCCTGTTCATCGGTGGTCATTATGGGGCAAAATGGGCGCCAAGCCCATCCAGCAGGGGCCGCAACGTCGCATCGTCGGGCCGCCAGCGGCCGACGGCGCTGCGATAGATCGGTTTCCTGACCTGTTCCATGCTCGACGTCTTCACCGGCCGCCGGGTCTCGTGGAACCGCAGGCAGGCATCGTCCCAGGGCAGGCCGCAATAGGCGACGATCCGGCGCGCGCTGCCTTCAAGGTCGGCGACCACGTCCTCGTAGCGCACATCCAGCATCGCCCCGGCCGGCAGGACCTGCCGCCAGTGGTCCATCATGTCCCGATAGCACCGATAGCGGCGGCCAAGCTCCCCCAGGTCGAAGGAAAAATCCTGTGCCGCGAACGGAATCGAAAAGCACGACAGGCAGGTATCGATCGGGTCGCGGACTGTGTGGATGATCGACGCATGGGGCCAGAGCTGGCGAATCAGTCCGATAAAGAAATAATTGCCCAATGTCTTGTTCGTAACACGCGCCGTCGCCCCCGCCCCGTCCGGGACCAGCGCGTCCAGCCGCCGCAGATAGTCCTCGGCGACCGACAGGCGCTCGGCCTCCGTCAGGGCGGCCAGCGGCGCGATCGTCCGCCATGCGGGGAAGCGTTCCATGGCGTCCTTGAACGTATCGGCCAGCGTGGTGACTTCGCCCGCGCCGTGGACATCGGGATGGCTGGCCAGGATCTGTTCGACCAGCGTCGATCCCGATCGCGGCATGCCGACGATGAAGATGGGGCGGGCCGAAGGGTGCCCCGTCCGGGCCAGGTCCGCGATCGCCCCGGCCGAGAATTCCTCGCGCGTCCGGCGCAGCGCCGCGACCATCCTGTTCTCGTCATAGACGATCTCGCGTCGCCGCAGGGCGTTTCCCTTCAGGAAATGATCGAACGATTCCCGATGCCGGCCGATATCGGACAGCGCCTTGCCGAGGGCGAAATGAATGTCGATCCTTTCGCCGTCGGTCAGCGCGGCCTCGTTTCCGGCACGCTCCTGCAGGGCGGTCAGGATGGGATCGTCGGCGGTCAGTTTCTCGATCCGGGTCAGGGCCAGGTAAACCGCCAGGCGGTCGGGCGCCAGGGCGATCGCGCGGCGAAAACACGCGGCGGCGGCGGCGATCTGTCCGATGACCTGCAACGACACGCCCAGGCCGGCATGGACCGACGCCGCATCGGGCTGCAATGCGCGGGCCTGCTCCAGATACCGGATCGCTTCGGGATAGCGTTCGTTTTTCTGGAGCACTCCCCCATCACGAGCAGGACGGTATAATTGGTCGGGTCCCGGTCACGACCGACTGGTATGCAGGCATCGCGTTATCGATGCGGCCGACTCCGGCCATGGCGCCGGCGCGGTGCAGCCGGGCCGCGACGCGGTCGGGGGCATGGGTCGATGCCGCCTGGAAGTGCGCGGCCGCCTCCTCGCACCGTCCGATGGTCCGAAGTGCCCCGCCCAGCCTGATGAGGGTTTCGACGTCCGCCGGATCGGCCGCCAGGGCCGTGCGATAGTCCGCGATGGCGGCCAGTTGGGTGTCGAGCGTCAGGAGCGCGCGAAACTGCGCGATGGCGCCCGCGCGGTCGCCGCCGGCCACCAGGGCATTGCCCAGGTTGGTGCGCGCGCCCTGATGGTCCGGCCGGATGGCGACCGCCCTGCGAAAGCAGGCGATCGCGTCTTCGGCCTGTCCGGCATCGCGCAACGCCATGCCGAGAACGTTGTATCCTTCGGCATTCGCCGGCATCCGCGCCAGGGCGCGCCGCAACAGCGGTATGGCGCTTTCGAATTTTCCCTGCCGGGCGTGGATCGTTCCCAGAAGACAGGACGCGCCGGGGTGATCGGGCTCCTGATCCAGGATGTCTTCGCATTGGCGGACGATGGCGTCGATCTGCCCGCCTTCTTCCACCGCCGGAGGGAAAGGCGGCGCCACGGCCGAGCGTGGGTCTGTATGGGGCATCCTGGGCACCTGGCCGATCTGGACATTGCGTTACCGACAACAAACGAATGTACGCCGCCTGGGGGCGCGGGCGCACACGCCTTCCTTATAAAGATACGTACTGTAACCGAAGATTTCCAAGAGTGGCACATTGCCACAATCGTCCGGAATCGAGTCGCGGGAAATAGGGTTTCAGCCTTGCTGCATTGACATAAATTAAAAACATTATTAATAAAAAATTCATATACCTCAATCGACAAAAAATTTTGTCCAGGAAAGTGAAGAAAATGTTCGGATTTCGGCACCGCGACCGGACGGACGCACGGGCGACGCTGGCGGCGCTCGACCGTTCCCTCGCGATCATCGAGTTCGACCCCACGGGAAAGATCCTGACGGCCAACGCGAATTTCTGCACGGCAATGGGCTACCGGCTGGACGAGATCCAGGGCCGGTCCCACAGCATGTTCGTCGATCCCGACGAGGCCCGAAGCCCCGAATACACGGCATTCTGGGCCAGGCTGGCCCGTGGCGAGTTCGAGGCACGGGACTATATGCGTATCGGCAAGGGCGGCGAGGAGATCTGGGTTCAGGCGTCCTACAACCCGGTGCGCAACTGGCGCGGCGCGGTGACCAGGATCGTGAAGGTGGCGACGGTCATCACCGACGAAACGCTTCGGAATGCCGATTTCGCGGGCAAGATCGAAGCGATTTCCCGCTCCCAGGCCGTGATCGAATTCACGCCGGACGGGCACGTCCTGACCGCCAACGACAATTTCCTCAACGCCCTGGACTACCGGCTGGACGAAATCCAGGGCCGTCATCACCGCATGTTGGTCGAGCCGGAATTCGCACGTTCCGGTGCCTATGACGCATTCTGGAAAAAGCTGCGGAACGGCGAATTCGTCGCCGCCGAATTCAGGCGGATCGGCAAGCATGGCAAGGTGGTCTGGATCCAGGCCTCGTACAATCCGATTTTCGACCGGAAGGGACGGGTCATCAAGGTCGTGAAGTTCGCGACCGACGTCACCAGCCGCGTGAACGCCGTGGACGGGATCGTCGGCGCGCTGGAGGAACTGGCCTGCAACAACCTCGCCTACCGGCTCGAAGGCCCGATCGATTCCGCTTACGAGAAGGTGCGGGACGATTTCAACGCGGCCCTGGACATGCTGGAAGAGACGATGGTGGCCATTGCCGCCTCGGCCGGCGGCGTGGGCAACGGCGCGCACGAAATCGCCTCGGCCTCGGGCGACCTGTCGCGCCGGACTGAAACGCAGGCCGCCAGCCTGGAAGAAACCGCCGCCGCCCTGAACGAGATCACGGCCACGGTGACCCGTAGCGCCCAGGGCGCGCAAGAGGCGTCAACGGCCGCCTCGGCGGCGCGCGGCGATGCCGGGAAGTCCGGCAAGGTCGTGCGGGAAACGGTTTCCGCCATGGGCGAAATCCGGGATTCGTCGCGCGAGATCACGCAGATCGTCAGCGTGATCGACCAGATCGCCTTCCAGACCAACCTGCTGGCGCTCAATGCCGGGGTCGAGGCCGCACGTGCCGGGGACGCCGGCCGCGGTTTCGCCGTGGTGGCGTCCGAGGTCCGCGCCCTGGCCCAGCAATCGGCGCAGGCGGCGCGCGAGATCAGGGCCCTGATCGACAGGTCCGGCGCCCATGTCGAGCGCGGCGTGAAACTGGTGGGCGAAACCGGGGACGCCCTGGCCGCGATCGTGGCCAGGGTGGCCCAGATCGACACGCTGGTATCGGACATCGCGGCGTCGTCCCAGCAGCAGGCCATGGGGCTGGCCCAGGTCAATGTCGCGGTCACCCAACTGGACCAGATGACCCAGCAGAACGCCGCCATGGTCGAGGAAACGACCGCCGCCACGGCCAGCCTGAACCAGGAATCCCGGGAACTGACGCGGCTGATCGGCCGGTTCCAGACCCGGGGTGGAGAACCGCGCCCGCGGGCCCTGCCGCAATCCGCCCGGCCGCAGGCGCCCACACAGGTCGCCTATCGGCGGCTGTCCGCGTAAACTCTCACGGATGATCAGCCTTTTCGACCTTTTCAGGATCGGCATCGGCCCGTCCTCGTCCCACACGGTCGGGCCGATGCGCGCGGCCCGGCGCTTCGCCACGCACCTGCCCCCCGCGATGCCCGTCGCGCGGCTGCGCGTCACGCTCTATGGCTCGCTGGCCTGGACCGCCAGCGGTCACGCCACCGACAAGGCCGTCATCCTGGGCCTGGCGGGCGAGACGCCCGAGGGCATTGACCCCGACGCCGCCGGAGACATCGTCCGCCGGATCGGCGCCGCGCGCACGGTCCTGCTGCATGGGCGCGCCGTCGCCTTCGATCCCGCCCGCGACATCGTGCTGGACCGCGACACGATCCCGCCCGTCCACCCCAACACGCTGCAGTTCCAGGCCCTGGCCGCCGACGGCACGCCGCTGGAAACCGGGCGATTCTGTTCGGTCGGCGGCGGCTTCATCGTGCCGGAAGACGCCACGAAGCATGCGGGCTATGCCCAGCCGGCCATGCCGCTGGACTTCGCCAGCGGCGTGGAACTGCTGGACCGCACGCGCCAGAGCGGCCTGGGCATCGCGGGCGTCGTCCTGGCCAACGAGACCGCGCTGCGCCCGCCCGCCGAAATCACGGCGTACCTGGACCGGATCATCGACACCATGATGACCTGCGTCGAACGCGGTCTGGTCCAGCGCGGCACGCTGCCCGGGCGGATCAAGGTCCCGCGCCGCGCGGCGGCGCTGCACGAACGGCTGCTGGAGCGCACGCGCCTCAACCAGCGGCCACCGCACGAGGCGATGGACTGGATCAGCCTGTTCGCCATCGCGGTGAACGAGGAAAACGCTGCCGGCGGCCGCGTCGTGACCGCGCCCACCAACGGCGCGGCCGGGGTCATCCCCGCCGTGCTGCGCTATTACCGCGATTTCTGCCCCGGGGCCTCACGCGCCGGGATGCACGATTTCCTGCTGACGGCGGCGGCGGTCGGCGGCCTGTTCAAGCTCAACGCCTCGATCTCGGGGGCCGAGGTCGGGTGCCAGGGCGAGGTCGGGGTGGCGTCCTCGATGGCGGCGGCGGGCCTGGCGGCGGCACTGGGCGCGACCCCGCTGCAGATCGAGAACGCCGCCGAGATCGGCATGGAACACCATCTGGGCATGACGTGCGACCCGGTCGCCGGCCTGGTTCAGATCCCGTGCATCGAGCGCAACGCCTTCGGCGCGGTGAAGGCGGTCAATGCCGCCTCGCTGGCCATGCATGGCGACGGGGCGCACCAGGTCTCGCTGGACCAGGTGATCCGCACCATGGCGGAAACGGGGCGGGACATGAACCATCGCTACAAGGAAACCGCGCTGGGCGGCCTGGCGGTCAATTTCCCGGAATGCTGACCGCGCGGATAGGTCGCGGCCCGCTTCACGACCCCTTCACGACATGGTGATATAGGTCAGCAGGATCGATGCGATCGCGACGAAGGCGACGGACGCGCTGATGGCATTCATCATGCCCAACGTCTCGATATACGATTTCTTCCAGCCCGGGTCCTTTGACGGATCGGGTCCAAGCTTGGCCCACATGGTCGCCGGGTCGCCCTTGTGCTTGAACACGGACATGATGACCCTGGATTTTTCTTCCTGATATGTCTCCAAATGTTTGTTCATCGCACGATAGCGTGTCCTGTAATGCCACATATACAGGCCGAACAGGACGAAGACATACGCGACCAGGACAAAATACCACTCACTGCGCAGAACGATGATCCCGGCGATGATGAAGACGAAAGCGGGAATAAGGGTGGCCGAGACGACCTCCCGATGCGCGCAGATCGTCGCCGAGGGGCGGATCGTAAAGGTAAAGATCCAGATCAGGTAGAACATCGAAGCGATCGTAAAGGCGAGAATATAGTTGGTCATGAAGCGTCGGTTCTTTCCGCGCCGGCTCACCGTCGGAGTGTCGGTGAATGGGTTAAGGCCGTGATGTATTGATCGATGCAGTTCTTACAGGGTGTTCCACGGAATGGGAACGCCGTGAAAATTGCAAATATAGTGCCGGAGCGCAATGACATCGGGGCGACGTCTGGCACGATATCTTCACCTTTTTAGTGAAGGCACCTTTCTGATCTGATTCGATCACATTATGGCGCATTTGCTCCATAATGTGATCGATGATGATTGACTATGATCATAAATCCTCGTTAGCGTCCGTCATCGGCGCCCTTCCGGCCGGCGGGCGCCGTCTCAACGCTGTGGGAACCATGCGCAGACATGGGCCACGAGGAGACAACATCGTGAAGAAGCATTCGGCGGTGATCGCGGCGCTGGTGGCGGCAGGCCTGTCCTGCATGGCCCCGGCACAAGGCCGCGCGGAAACATTCCAGATCGGCTTCGTGCCCAAGGTTATCGGCATTCCCTATTTCAGCGCCATGCAGCAGGGCTTCCTGAAGGGGGGCCGGGCGTTCGACGCCAGGATCGTCTACCAGGGACCGACGACATCCTCGGTCGCGGCGCAGGCGCAGATCGTCCAGAGCCTGATCAACCGCAAGCTGGATGCCGTCGCCGTCGCCGCCAACAGCCCCACCGCCCTCGAAGCCCAGGCCGTGCATGCGCGCGAACGCGGCGTCATCTTCGCCTCGACCGACAGCCAGGTGGATGGCGACGCGGTGGACCTGCGGGTCATGCAGGCCACGGACGAGGCCCTGGCCCACACGCTGGTCGACCAGCTTGCCACGCAGATCCCCGACGGGGGGCAGATCGCCTTCGTCTCCGGCGGGCCGACCGCGACGAACCTGAACATGTGGATTTCCCTGATGAAATCCTATCTGGCCGCCAAATTTCCCAAGTTCCAGCTGGTCAGCGTCCAGTATGCCGGCGAGGATATCAGCAAGGCGACCGAGATCACGTCGCAGATCCTGTCGGCCTATCCCGGCCTGAAGGGGATCATCGGCGTCAACACCACCGCGACGCCGGGCGCGGCCCAGGCGGTGCTGCAGGCCGGTCTGGCCGGAAAGATCGCCATTACCGGCATCGACGACCCGAACACCATCCGCCCCTACGTGCTGAACGGCACCGTCAAGAGCGCGGTGCTGTGGAACCCGGTCGACCTGGGATACCTGACGGTCTGGGGCCTGACGCAGCTTCTGCAGCACAAGCCGCTGCAGGTGCAGAACCCCGTGCCCGGCCTGGGCACCATCACGTACGACCCGAAGACGAAGACGCTGCTGCTGGGCCAGCCGATGGTCTTCACCAAAGAGAACATTTCCCTGGATTTCTGAGGTGCGTCATGAACCGTCTCGAACTGAGGGGGATCGTGAAGTCGTTCGGCGGCGTCAGGGCGCTGAAGGGTGTGGACGCGGTGATCGAAGCCGGCCGGACCCTGGTGCTGCTGGGCGAGAACGGGGCCGGCAAATCGACGCTGATCCGGACGCTGACCGGCGCGGTGCGCCCCGACGAGGGCGAGATCCTGATCGACGGCGTGCCGGTCGTGCTGCGCGACCCGATGCATGCGCGCGCACTCGGCATCACCGCCGTCTATCAGGAGCCGATGATCTTCCCGCACCTGAGCGTGCTGGAAAACATCTTCGCGGGCTTCGAGATCACCGACCGCTTCGGACGCGTCCAGACCGAGGCGATGCTGCGGGCGGTGCGGCCCTGGCTGTCGTCGCTGGACCTGGCGGAATCGCTGCTGCGCCGGCCGATGGCGGATCTGGGGCTGGGGCACCAGCAACTGGTCCTGATCGCGCAGGCGCTGGTGCAGGACGCCCGCATCATCGTCTTCGACGAACCGACGGCGATCCTGTCGCGCGCCGAGACGGACAGGCTGGTCGGCATCATCCACCGCCTGCGCGATGACGGGCGCGCGATCGTGTACATCACCCACCGGCTGGAGGAAGTGCCGCGCGTGGGCGACCATGTCACGGTGCTGACGGACGGGCGCGTGACCGGCGACTATGCGGCGTCCGACGTGACCGAGGACCTGCTGCTGCGCCTGATGATGGGCCAGCATCATGATGACGGCCGCCCGGACGATGCGGCGGCCGCGCCGCCGCCCGACGCGGCGAAGGCCCCGCCGGTCCTGTCCATCCGGGGCCTGAGCCATCCGCGCCATTTCCAGGACGTGGACTGGGACGTGTCCGCCGGACGCGTCACGGGCATCTACGGGCTGGTGGGGGCCGGGCGGTCGGAAGTGGCGATGACGGTGTTCGGCGCCCTGCGCGCCGCGCGCGGCCGGATCATGCTGGACGGGCGCGAGATCAGCCCCCGTTCCCCGGCCGAGGCGATGGCGCTGGGCATCGGATACCTGCCCGAGGACCGCAAGAAGCAGGGCATCTTCGCCCCCATGGGGCTGGAGAGCAACCTGACCTGCACCGCCCTGGTGCGCCTGTCGCACGGCGGCTGGCTGCTGGATTTCCCCGCCCTGCTGGACGAGACGCGGGCCATCATGCGGCGTTTCGCGATCAAGGCCGACACGCCGGACACCGCGATCGGCACGCTGTCGGGCGGCAACCAGCAGAAGGGGCTGTTCGCCCGCTGGGCGGGGCAGGACCTGCGCGTGCTGATCCTGGACGAGCCCACGCGCGGCATCGACCTGGCGACCAAGGCGGAAATCCACGGCTTCATCCGCCAGCTTGCACAGGCGGGCATGGCGGTCGTGGTGATTACGTCCGACCTCGCGGAACTGATGGCCGTCAGCCAGGACGTGATCGTGATGCGGCAGGGGCTGGTGGTGGATCGTTTCCAGCGGGATCGCGAGCAGGGGGCCGCGCCGGCGGCCGAACGGGTGCTGGCCGCCGCCATCGGCGCGGCGACGACCGGCCAGGAGCATGCGGCATGAAGAGTTCCACCCTGAACATGGGGCGTGCCGCGCCGGCCCCCACCTCAACCCTGGGCGGCCCGCAACGCGCGCCCGTCGCGTGGCGCGCGCTGCTGGCGCGGCGCGAAACCGCGCTGCTGGCCGTGATCGCGCTGGTGGTGGCGGTGGTCAGCCTGGGTGCGCATGGCGGGTTCTGGACCCGCGTCAACCTGGACGGGCTGATGGTCACCAGCGCCATCACCGCCGTGCCGGCGGCGGGCATGACGCTGGTCATCCTGACCGGCGGGATCGACGCCTCGATCGGTTCGATGCTGGGGCTGGTCTCGGCCATCGGGGGATTGCTGTTCGTCGCGGGGTGGCCGGTCGCGGTGGTGGTGCCGGTGTTCCTGCTGGCCGGGGCCGCGCTGGGCTGGATCAACGGCCTGGTCATCCTGTGCGGCCGCGTGCCGCCGATCGTCTGTACGCTGGGCACGCTCAGCATCTTTCGCATGGGCGTGTTCCTGATGATGGGCAGCGACTGGATCACCGCCCTGCCGCCGGGGCTGACGCGGTTTTTCGTGGCCGACCATCTGGGCCCCCTGCCGGGCGCCGCCGTCATCGCGCTGGCCGTCATGGCGGTGCTGGCGGTCTTCCTGCGGGTCCACCGCACCGGCCGCCGCCTGTTCGCGATCGGCAATAACGAGGAAGCGGCCCGCCTGGTCGGCATTCCGGTGCGACGGCTGCGCTGGATGACCTACGTGCTGCTGGGCGCCTGCGTGGGGCTGGGCGCGCTGATGCGGCTGGGCCAGTCCCCCATCGTCCAGACCACGACCGGCAGCGGCTTCGAACTGGGCGTGATCGCGGCGGTGGTGCTGGGCGGCACCGAACTGTCGGGCGGGCGCGGCGGCATGTTCGGCACGTTCCTGGGCACGCTGGTCGTGGGCCTGGTCGGCGACGCCATCGTGCTGATGCATATCCAGCCGTTCTGGAGCGGCGTCGTGCTCGGCTTCATCATCCTCGCATCCGTGGGACTGAACGAGGGCCGCCGGGCCCGGCAGGTGGTATCATGAGCGGCTTCCGGTCCGGACGGATCGTCATCCTGGGGCTGTTCGCCCTGCTGGTCCTGGGCGGATTCGCCTTCGGCAACCCGACCATCCTGTCGGCCGACAACGTATCCAGCATGGCGGTGTTCGCCGTGGAACTGGGCATCATCGCCTTCGGCCAGGGGCTGGTGATCCAGGGCGGCGACGGGGCCATCGACCTGAGCGTCGGCGCGATGTCCGGGCTGGCACAGGTCCTGACCGCCCTGTTCATCTCGCGCGGCCTGCCCTGGCCCGTGGGGGTCGGCATCGGCATCGCCTCCGGCGCCGCCATGGGGGGCTGCAACGCCGCCGCGATCGCGCGCTTCAGGATTCCGCCCATCATCGCGACGCTGGGCACGATGTTCGCCTTTTCCGGCCTGGCGCTGATCGCGTCGGACGGCAACACCATCGACCTGACCGCCGCCCCCGCGCCCTTCCTGGCCATGGGGCAGGGCACCGTCCTGGGGGTGCCGTTCCAGATCCTGTGCCTCTACCTGCCGCTGCTGGCCGTCCTGGTGGTGGTGCAGCACCGCAGCCGGTTCGGCCGCGCCCTGTACCTGGTGGGCACGAACGCCACCGCCGCCTGGCTGGCGGGCATACCGGTCAAGCGGCTGCGGGCGGCGACCTATGTGCTGTCGGGCGCGCTGTCCGGGCTGGCCGGGGTGATCGCGGCGGCGCGGCTGGGCACGGCCACACCCGACGGGGTGCCGGAAGCGAACCTGATCAGCATCGCGATCGTCGTGCTGGGGGGCGCCAGCATCTTCGGCGGGGACGGATCGCCCATCGGCACCGCGATCGCCACCATCGCCATCGCGGTGGTCAATTACGGGCTGAACTACAACGATTTCAACCCGACCCTGCAGGCCGGCATGATGGGCCTGATCCTGGTGCTGATCGTGCTGGTGGAAAACGTCGTGGTCGCGGCGGTGCGCGGTTACCAGACCAGCCCCGGCAGAACGTAATCCGGCCACACCCCATGCCGCACGAACGCGGCCCGCAGCGCGGCGGGGGCGGCATCGGCCAGGATGCCCGTCCGAACCAGCGCGCTGTCGGCGCCGAACCCGCGTGCGCCGGCGATGTCATGTTCCACGCTGTCGCCGATGCACAGCACACGTTCGGCCCGCACGCGGCACAGCCGCGCGGCATGGGCGTAGATGGCTGGATGGGGCTTGCCGATCCAGTCCACCGTGCCGCCTTCCTCCTCGTACAGTTCGGCGATGCGCCCGGCGCCGAAGGCGGTCCCACCGGGCACCAGCATCCGCCGGTCGGGGTTGGTGCAGACCGCGCGCGCGCCACGCCGGGCCAGCGGTGCCAGCATGGCGCGGTATTCGGCCTCGGTCACCACGTCGCCCCGGCTGCCCGCGATCAGCACCAGGTCCGCCCGCGCCGGTTCGGCCTCGACCACCAGGCCCAGCGCGTCGCAGAACGCCGTGTCCTGCCCGCCGCTATCGATCAGCAGGCAGCGCATGCCCGGCCGCACCGGGATTTCACCCGACCGTGCCAGCGCCAGGGCCGTGTCGCCCGAGGTCACGATCGTCTCGTACAGTTCGGGCCCCAGCCCCAGCCGCGCCAGCCGGCCCGCGTTATAGGGGCCGGGCCGCCCCGAATTGCTGAGCAGCACCACGCGCTGCCCCGCATCGCGCAGGCGGGCCAGCGCATCGCGCACCCCCGGATAAGGCGCCGTGCCATCATGCAGGACGCCGAACTGATCCACGAACAGGACATCGTAGTGCCCCACCAGCGCCGCGATGCCGGCCAGCGCGCGCGGGTTCATGCCGCCTTCCCCTCGGACAGGCCCCCGAACAGACCCAGACGCGCCGCGCCCACGCATGCGTCCTCGGACACGCTGGGCAAGAACGGCACCCCGATCCTGGCCTGGCGCAGGGCGGTCCAGCCCGCGTTCGCCGCACCGCCGCCGACCGTGCGGACCGAGCGCAGCGTCGTCGCGCCCAACTGTTCCAGCCGGGCGTACCCCGTGGCCTCGATCATCGCCATGCCTTCCAGCACGCCCTGGAAGAACACCCCGTCATCGGCCGGGCGCGGTTCCAGCCGGGGCGGGAACGCCGGGTCGCTGACCGGGAAGCGTTCGCCCGGGCGCAGCAGCGGATAATACTCCAGCCCCGTCGGCCTGTCGGGCCGCAGCGCCGCCGTCAGGGCGGCCAGCCGGTCGGCGCCGAACAGCGCCAGCAGGACCGCCCCCCCGGTGTTGGACGCCCCGCCCACCAGATACCGGCCGCCGATCCGGTGGCTGTAGATGCCGTAGGCGGCCGCGTCGACCTTCACGTCCGACAGCAGCTTGACCACCAGGGTGGACCCCAGCGCCGTCACCGCGTCCCCGGCCCGGTCGGCCCCCGTGGCCAGGAACGAGGCGCACCCGTCCGTCGTGCCCGCATGGACGACGGCACCGGGCGGCAGGCCCAGCGCCGCGGCCTCGGCCCCCACCGGCCCCAGCGGCGTGCCCGGCAGGTGGATGGCGGGCAGCAGCCCCGGCGCCAGCCCGGCCCCGCCCACCCAGTCCGGCCAGGCCAGCGCGTCCGGGTCCGCGCCGGTCTTGAGCGCGTTGTTGGCGTCGGTCGCGCCGAAGCGCCCGCGCAGGCGGCCGGCAATCCAGTCGGCCTGGTGCAGGATGGCGCGTACGCCGGGACGACGCGCCATGTCCACCGCCCGCGCCAGCGGCGAGCCCGCGCCCCGCGCCGGGCTGTCGGGGGGCGCCAGGTCGTCGATCCGCGCCAGCACGGCGGCATCGGCGGCCCGCGCGTGATACATGGAGGCCGGGCCGATCACGGACCCGGCCTGGTCGATGGCGACCAGCGTGCCGGAGGTACCGTCCACGGTGACCGACCGCACGCCGTCCAGCGGCAGCCGTGCCCGCAGCGTGCCGAGCGTATCGGCCAGCGCCTGCCACCAGACGGCCGGCGCATCGGCCGCCCCCAGGGCCGCGAACCGCGCGCCCTCCACGGCCAGCACGTTCCCCCGCGCATCCAGCACCGCCGCGCGCACGCCCGACGTGCCCAGGTCGATCCCCAGCGCCGCGGCCTCAACCATTGCGGGTGGTCCTGTTCTGGGTCTCTTTGTTCAGGGCCTGGCGGTAGGTCTCCGCCTCCCAATGGGTCAGGGCGTGGATATCCGTGGCGGTCAGGCGGCGGATCGGGTCGGTGGGGGACAGGCGGGCCGCCACGTCGGCCAGGCAGCGCGCCATGGCGTCCATCCCTACCGTCCAGCCGTCGCGCCGCAGCAGCACGCCCCGGCCCGGCATGACCCGCATCGGCGGCGCGTCGGGCGCGGCGATCCGGGGCGGGCGGTCCCCGGGGACGCCATCGGGGTCGGCCCCGCGATCGGCCACGTCGATCCGGTCGCCCAGGAAGATGACGTGATCCGGGTAGAGCGGCGCCCCCCGCGCCACGGCCAGGGTGGCGGGGTCCATGGCGATGGCATGGGCGGCCGGGTCGTCCGGCAGGCGATAGGCCGACCCTTTGGCCAGGGCGGCCAGGTCCGCGAGGTCCGCCTGCGGCGGGGCGCGCGGCGTCACGGCCAGGGGGGCGATCACCCGTTCCAGCAGCGTTTTCCGCCTTGGGCCACCGTGTCGGGCCGAGACGATCAGCCCGTGATTGGCCAGGATATGGACATTCGCCCGTTCCCCGAACGGGCGCGCCGCCATGATCGCGCGCGCCAGCGGCAATCCCGGCCGGATATAGGGCACCAGCGTCCAGTGCACGCCCCGCAACCCGTCCAGCCGCTCCGCCAGCCGGGCGCGCGCATCGGTGCGCACGGCATGCGCGAGCGTTTCCACGCAATGCAGGTGGATGACCACGCGCCAGGGGATCACCGCATGGACCGTCGTTTCGATCGACGGCCGCAAGGCGGCCGCCGGCGTGCCGGGCTGGGCCACCACGAAGCCGGCGGCCTTCTCGGCCTCCGGCTTGCCCTGCCGGCAGGCGTCCAGCAGGGGGGCCAGCGCCACCGGCACCATGATCGGCCGGTCCAGCGCATGGGCCAGCCATGTGCCGGACGCCTTGATCCACAGCGTGCCGCCGTCCTTGATCGAGGTATTGCCCCCCGCCCCCTGGGTGCGCCGGGGGTCCGCGCCCAGACGCGCCGACAGCCTGCGCAACGCGTCGAGCCCGTCCGCGACGGGAACGGGGGCGAGCGCTGGGTCCGGCCGAACATGCGACACCATGCGGGGTTCCTTTACGACGGGCTTTGCGACGGTATGACGTATTTCAATCACAAAAGATGGAATGCCATCATCATTTGGCGCAGGTCAATCAAATTTCGCTTGACCACGGCTGGGGATACGGAGAATCGTGAGGCCCGGACACCATGAAGGAAGATACGGACCCGTGACCGAGACCGAACGCCAGCGCCAGATCATCACCATGCTCGAAACACGTCCCTTCGCGACCGTGCGGGAACTGATCGACATGCTGAGCGTGTCGCCGGCCACGGTGCGCCGCGATATCGAAAAGCTCCACGAGGCCGGCGAGGCGCGCAAGGTCTTTGGCGGCGTCGCGTCCCTGACCGCCGCGTCGCGGACCCACGCCCTGCCCTTCGCCCAGAGCAGCGACCTGGCCGTCGATGCCAAGCGGGCGATCGCGGCGATGGCGGCGGACCTGTGCCGCGACGGGGACATGGTCATGGTCGCGGGCGGATCGACCTGCCACCAGCTGGGCCTGCGCCTGGCCGGGCGGTCGATCGGGCTTTACACCAATTCGATGCCGCTGGCGGCGGCCCTGGGCACCCACGGCGCCTGTCAGCTTTCGGTGGCCGGCGGCGCCCTGCATCGCGAACCGGGCATCCTGTACGACCCGCAGGCTGCGGCGCCGGATTTCTTCGCGTCGCGCCTGTTCCTGGGCGCGCAGGGGCTGGGGCTGGAGGGGGTGATGGAATCGCACCCGCTGCTGCCGGTGGCCACGCGCCCGATGCTGGAACGCGCCGACGACGTGATCGTGCTGGCCGACAGCCGCAAACTGTCGGTGCGGGCACGCTTTGTTTCATGTCCGATCGACCGGGTGTCCACCCTGATCACCGATGACGGCGTGCAGGAGGATGATGTGCGTATTCTTGAAGATGCGGGCGTGACGGTCCTGGTCGCCCCCGTGGCCGCCTGGCGCGCGGACGACAAGACGTGACCCCGGAAATCGCGCGCCCGACGCTGGCGGTATTCGATTTCGGCAAGACGAACGCCAAGCTGCTGGTGTTCGGCGCGGACGGATCGATCCTGGCCGAGCGGCGCACGCGCGCCGCCTGGCCGGTGGTGGACGGGGTGCATGTGCTGGACGACGCAGCCCTGCTGGACTGGATGCGGGAGGTGCTGCGCGAGGCCGTCGCGTCGTTCGATGTGAACGGTATCATGATCACCACCCATGGCTGCACCTTCGCCCTGCTGGGCGAGGACGCGCTGGCGACGCCGATCCTGGATTACGAGGAAATCGTGCCGGCGGAGGTCGAGGCCGCGTTCGCGCGCATCCGCCCGCCCTTCTCCGAAACCGCGACCCCGGCGATGGAGCGCGGCTTCGCGTTCGGCAAGCACATCGTCTGGCAGGAAATGCGCGACCCCACGCTGGCCGCGCGCACGCGCCATATCCTGACCCTGCCGCAATTCTGGGTGTGGCGGCTGTGCGGCGCGCGCGTGTCGGAAATCTCGTCCCTGGGCTGCCATACCCATCTGTGGTCGCCGTACAGGGACGATTTCTCGTCCCTGGTGGACCGGCGCGGATGGCGCGGCAAGATGCCGCCCTTCCGCGAGGCCGGCGCCATCGTCGGCACGATGACGCTGGACGTGCCCGGGCGCGGGGCGGTGACGCTGGACGTGCATAACGGGGTGCATGACAGCAACGCGTCGCTCAGCCACTACCGGCGCGTGGTGCCGGGCGGCATGACGATGGTGTCCACCGGGACGTGGGTCATCGTCATGAACCCCGACTGCCCGCTGGACGCGCTGGTACCGGAACGCGACATGCTGGCCAATGTCTCGGTACGGCATGAACCGGTTCCCACCGCGCGCTTCATGGGCGGCCGCGAATTCGACCTGATTCGCGGTGACGGCCCCGCCGACGTGACGGAGGCGCGCATCGCGTCCCTGGTGGCGCGCGGCATCTTCGCGCTGCCGTCCTTCGCCGATGGCGGCCCCTATCCCGGGCAGGCCGGCGCCTTCGTCGACGATGCGGGGCGCAGCGTCGTTCCCGCGCCCGACGAGCGCGCGGCGCTGGCGGCGCTGTATGTCGCCGCGATGACGGACCTGACGCTCGACCTGCTGCGCAGCACGGATGCCGTCGTCTTCGATGGCGGGCTGGCGAAGGTGGGCGCCATTCCGCGCCTGGTCGCCGCCTTGCGCCCGGCGCAGGCCGTGCTGGTCGGGCGCAACCCCGAGGGCACGGCCTGCGGCGCGGCGGGCCTGGCCTATGCCGCGCTGGGGCTGGACCCCTTCCGCGACGAACGGGCGGCCCGCGTGGCACCGTTCGACCCGCCCGGATGGCGGGAGTACGTCACCCGCTGGCGGCACCTGGCCGACCAGCGCACCAGGAGCCGGACCGAACCGGCCGCACCGGCGCCAGACGCGCCCAATAAAGGATAATCATGATGCGCCCAGCGCACGTCCCGCCGACCTGCCATGGATCGGCACGCCCGTCCCGCCGGAAGATCCTGCTGCTGGCGGGGCTGCTCGCCCTTGGTAGCACCGCCGCCGCGCGCGCGGAGGATTCGGTTCACAAGATCGGGGTCACCGTCGGCTCGCTCGGCAATCCGTTCTTCATCGCCGCCATCAGGGGTATTACGCAACAGGCCAAGGCCCTGGGTCCCACCGCGCCGGTGCAGAGCGTCTCGGCCGATTACGATATCGGCAAGCAGGCGTCGCAGGTCGATTCCTTCATCGCCGCCGGCAACGACCTGGTGATGTTCAACGCGGTGGACTACCAGGCCGCCGCCCCGCTGGTCCGTCGCCTGCATGACAGCGGCGCGACCGTGGTCGCCTTCGATGTCGGCGCGCCCGGCGCGGATGCGACGATCACCACCAACAACGTCAAGGCCGGCGAAATCTCGTGCCAGTATATCGTCGATCGCCTGCATGGGCACGGTGACGTGGTGATCGTCAACGGGCCGCCCGTCACCGCGCTGAGCGACCGCGTGAAGGGCTGCCAGTCGGTGTTCGCCAAGGCGCCGGGGATCAGGCTGCTGTCCTCCACGCTCGACGCCAAGGGCTCGCGCGACGGCGGACTGGCGGTGGGGCAGAGCGTGATGGTGCGCTTCGACAAGGTGGACGCGATCTTCGCGGTCAACGACCCGACCGCGCTGGGCGTCGAACTGGCGGCACGCCAGGCGGGACGGCACGATTTCTTCCTGGCCTCGGTCGACGGCTCGCCCGACGTGGAACAGGAAATGCGCGGCGGCAACACGCTGATCGCGGCCACGGCGTCGCAGGACCCGTTCGCCATCGCGACCACCGCCACCCGCATCGGGTTCGATATCCGGGCCGGACGGATCAAGCCGGGCATCGTCCGGCTGCTGGCCCCCAGCCTGATCACCCATGACACGATCGGCGGCTACAAGGGCTGGAACGCGCCGCACAATAGCTGACCGGCCGTGTCTTTTTTCCAGAACATCAACAAGAACAAGGAAAACAACCATGACCGCTCCAGGCTGCACCCTGACCGCGACCCTGCGCGCCCGGCCCGAGAGGCGCGAGGAGCTTCTGGCCCTGCTCAGCACCTTCATCGACAAGTCCCGCAGCGAGCCCGGGTGCCTGGAATACCAGCTCCAGGTCAGCAAGGATGACCCGCTGGTCTTCATGTTCTATGAAAACTGGGTCGAGCGGGCGGACCTCGACCGCCACATGGCGCTGCCCTACCAGCAGGACTGGTTCAAGCGCCAGCCCGAGCTGCTGGCCCAGCCGGCGGAGATGAAATTCTTCGACATGGTCAGCGATTACGACCGGTAAGCGAGGGCCGGGCGGGGCGTCGGGCCCCGCTCCGGCCTGGGGCCGGCCCCGTGTCGGTAAAATTATGGAAACGAACAGTTTCGTTCATTTTCATTCTTTCGTCACCCTGATCGGTCTAACACTTCTGCATCGGCACGTGTCGTCGGCGAACCACCCGACGCCATCCGGGCAGGAGAGAAGCAATGACCAAGGTTCTCGTTCTTTACTATTCCACCTACGGCCACATCGAAACGATGGCCGAAGCGGTGGCCGAGGGCGTGCGCGCCGCCGGGGCGCAGGCCGACATCAAGCGCGTGCCGGAAACGGTGCCGGAAGACGTTGCCCGCACCCACCATTTCAAGCTGGACCAGGCCGCGCCGATCGCGACACCGGCCGACCTGGAAGCCTATGACGCGATCATCGTCGGCACGCCGACGCGCTTCGGCCGCATGGCGTCGCAGATGGCCAGCTTCTGGGACCAGACCGGCGGCCTGTGGATGAAGGGCGCGCTGATCGGCAAGGTGGGCGCGGCCTTCACCTCCACCGCGACGCAGCATGGCGGTCAGGAAACCACCCTGTTCTCCGTCATCACCAACCTGCTGCACCAGGGCATGGTCATCAGCGGCCTGCCCTATAATTTCCAGGGCCAGATGCGCCTGGACGAGATCACCGGCGGCGCGCCCTACGGCGCCACGACGATCGCGGCCGGCGACGGATCGCGCGCGGTCAGCGACAACGAACGCGATGGCGCCCGCTTCCTCGGCCAGCATGTGGCGCAGATCGCCGCCAAGCTTTCCGCTTAATTCCCCGACACATTCAGGATCATACGATGTTTCGTTCCCTTCTTTCGGCGTCCGCCGCCGCAACCGTCCTGCTCGCCGTCACGGCCGGCGCCGTCTCGGCCCAGACCCCGGCCAAGCCCGCCGACGTGCAGGGCGGCACCTACCAGGTCGAACCCAGCCACACGCAGGTCGGCTTCTCGCTGCTGCATTTCGGCTTCACCTATTATTCGGGCCTGTTCTCGAACGTATCGGGCACCCTGACGCTCGATCCCAAGGCGCCGTCCGGCTCGGCCCTGAACGTCACCATTCCCGTCGCGTCCGTGCAGACGACCAGCGGGAAGCTGGACGAGGAACTGAAGGGCGCGGAATGGTTCGATGCCGCCCAATTCCCCAACGCCACCTTCACCTCGACGAAGGTCATCCCCACCGGCAAGGATCGCGCGACCGTCACGGGCAACCTGACGATCCACGGCATCACGAAGCCTGAAACGCTGAAGGTGCGCTTCATCGGCGCGGGCGTGAACCCGATGGACAAGAAATACACCGTCGGCTTCGAGGCGACCGGCACGGTCAACCGCAGCGATTTCGGCGTGAAGAAGTATGTCCCCTATGTCGGCGACGCGGTGGACCTGCATATCGCCGGCGCGTTCGAACGCCAGGGCTGATCGGGTCATGCCGGCCGCCTCCGACACGGCCGGCGCCCCCGGCCGCTACAGCCTGGTCGCGATCATCCTCCATTGGGTGATCGCGGCGGGCATCCTGGCCCTGATCGGCATGGGCCTGGCCATGGACCATCTGTCCCTGCCGCCCATGCAGGTCTTCAAGCTTTACCAACTGCATAAATCGATCGGCGTCACCGTCATGCTGGCGGTCGTACTGCGCATCCTCTGGCGGCTGTTCCACACGCCGCCCGCCCTGCCGGCCACGCTGCCCGAAATCGAACGCAAGGCCGCGCATGGCACGCACGGGCTGCTGTACGGGCTGCAGATCCTGCTTCCGCTCAGCGGCTGGGCGCTGGTCTCGGCTTCGGTCTTCAATATCCCGACCGTGCTGTATGGCGTCGTGCCGTGGCCGCACCTGCCGGTCCTGGCCAGCCTGCACGACAAGGCCCCGGTCGAAGCCGCGCTGAAGACCCTGCATCACTGGAGCGCATGGATCCTGACGGCGGTCATCGCCCTGCATGTCGCCGCCGCGCTGCGCCATCATGTCATCCTGAAGGACGGCGTCCTGCGGCAGATGCTGCCCACCCGCCACGACGCCGCCAGACCGTCGCAACCTGCCTGACAGGAACCCGCTCCATGCGTCTTTCCCCCCTGGGAGCCGTGCTTCTCGGCACGGCCCTGCTCGCCCCCACCGCGCCGGCCCTGGCCGCCGAGTGGACGATCGATCCGGCCCACAGCACGATCACCTTTACCGGCACGCAGACCGGCGCCGCGTTCACCGGCCATTTCAAACGCTTCGGCGGCACGATCATCTTCGATCCCGCCCACCCGGACGCCGGGCACGCCCTGGTCACGATCGACGTCGCCAGCGCCGTGACCGGCGACCGGCAGCGCGACGAGGCCCTGCCGGGCGCCGACTGGTTCAATGTCGCGGCGTTCCCCAAGGCGACGTTCGAGGCCACGCATTTCCAGTCCAGGGGCGGGAATGCCTACACGGCCCAGGGCGAGTTGAGCATACGCGGCGTCGGCCAGCCGGAAACGCTGCCGTTCACGCTGGATATCACCGGCACGACCGCACACGCCAAGGGCCATCTCACCCTGATCCGCTCGCCGTTCGGCATCGGCCAGGGCCCATGGGCAAGCGGCCAGTGGGTGGCGCTGGACGTCGGTGTCGACATCGACGTGACCGCGCAGTCCTCATAGAAGACAGCGCAGGGGCCGACACCGGAACGTCAGGCCAGGCCGGTGAACAGCGACGTGGACAGGTAGCGTTCGGCGAACGAGGGCGCGATGACCACGATCGTCTTGCCCGCGTTTTCCGGCCGTTCGGCCAGCTTCAGGGCAGCATGCAGCGCGGCGCCCGAGGAAATGCCGATCGGCACCCCGTCCAGCCGCGCGCAGCGGCGGGCGGCGGCGATGGCCTCGCGCTCGGACACCGTCAGCACGCCGTCCAGCGCCGGCAGGTCCAGCGTGCGGGGGCAGAAGCCGGGGCCGATGCCCTGGATGCCGTGGGGCCCGGCCTCGTCCCCGTTCAGGATCGCGCTTTCGACCGGTTCCACCCCATAGACCGCCAGGCCAGGCTTGCGCGGCTTCAGCGCATGGGCGATGCCGCTGGCGGTGCCGCCGGTGCCCACGCCCGCCACCACGATATCCACCGCGCCGTCCGTGTCGGTCCAGATTTCCTCGGCCGTGGTGGCGGCGTGGACGGCCGGGTTGTCGGGATTGTCGAACTGGCGCGGCATCCAGGCGTCGGGCGTATTGTTCAGGATGTCCTCGGCCCGGGCGATGGCCCCGGCCATGCCCAGTCGGGCCGGCGTCAGTTCCAGTTCCGCATCCAGCAGGCGCAGCATCTTGCGCCGCTCCAGCGACGCGCCCTCGGGCATGGTCACGATCAGGCGATAGCCGCGCGCGGCGGCGACGAAGGCCAGCGAAATGCCGGTATTGCCCGATGTCGGCTCGACCAGCACCGTCCGGCCGGGCGTGATGTCGCCCCGCTGTTCGGCGGCCAGCACCATGGCCGCGCCGATGCGGTCCTTGACCGATCCCAGCGGGTTGAAGAATTCCAGCTTCAGCAGGATGCGGCTGGCAATCTCGTCCTCGCGCGTCAGGTGCGGCAGGGCCACCAGCGGCGTGCCGCCGACCGTATCGACGATCGAATCGTACACCCGCCCCCGCGGGCGCGCCAGGCCCAGCCGGTCGTCCACCGCCGTGTTGTCCATGGGTCGGTCCTTCCTTCAATCCGTATGCGCAGTCCCTGGCACGGATTTAATCGTAATCTTCGACATAATCCACCTTCATACCAAACAGAAGCGTGGATCATCGTCCCCATTCCTGTTAGCTTCGCGCCATCACACGGGCCATGCCCCCCGATGGGCGCGGCGAATCCAGCACAGGAGAGACCCAGGATGCTTCTTCGGCGTGACAGGGCCATGATCGCGGTGCTCATCATGCTCGACGTCGCATTCCATGCCGGGCGAAGCGGTACCGTCAGCGCCGCCGACATCGCCGAACGCGCCGGCCTGGCCCGGCGCGGGATCGAGCCGCTGCTGCAGACATTGTCGCGGTCCAGCCTGCTGGAAAGCGTGCGCGGGCCGCGCGGCGGCTACCGCCTGGGCCGGCCCCGGCGGGATATCACCCTGGCCGACATCGTCGAAATCGCGACCGCCGATGATTCGTCGTCCGATGACGGGCCGGTGGGCGCGCTGTTCACCAAGGTGATCGAACCCTGCTGGCAGAAGCTGGACGACACGCTGTCCACCCAGTGCCGCAAGCTGACCCTGGACGACCTGGTCCGCCGCGCGGAATCCAGCGGCATGCGCCGGCCCATGGCGGAACCCATCACCTTCTCGATCTGACGGGCCGCGCCCGGCCCGGGCTCGGGCCGGACAATGGGCTCCCGAAGGCTCGTTAATGAGCCGCCGGCGTCGTCTTCTGGCTCTTCGCCGGGGTCCTGGTCGTGCGATGCCGGGTCGATGTCCGGGCCGGCGTCGCGGGCGCGGGGGGCGCCACGATCGGGGTGGGCACCACGACGCCGGTCGCATCGACGCTGGCCGTGACCGTCAGGTACTGGCGCGGCTGGCCGACCCCGCGAATCAGGGTCACGGTGAAATGATCGTTCCCGGCATAGGCGGTGTTGGGCGTATACATCACATAGGTGTGATCATCGTAATTATAGAGGAAGACCTTGCCGTGTTCCGGCGCGGGCGACACCCCGAACGAGGCATAGGACCCGCCGCCCGTCTGCTGGATCACGACGCCGCAGTTACCGTCGTCGCTGCGGACGGCCATCGTCGCCTCCATCTGGCCGGAGGGCGAGGATTTGACCGGCCCGACCTGGCACACCGCCGACCGCTTCATGTAGCCGAACGGGTTCGGGGTCTTGGCCACCTGCAGCACAGGCTTGGTTTGGCATCCGGCCAGCAGGGCGGACGCCGCCACCAGGATTGCAGAAGACAGTCGCACTCGCACTCGTCAGCTCCGCTTTGCTCATGGAACCCCGTGCACGCGCGCGGGGTCGATAGTCCAAGACACCAGATAAAACAATGCCTTGACGGCATGCCGCTCTCCGAAACCCATCTGCGAATTTCGGAGGCAGGACACTAGAACAATGGCGATCCCTACGAAAGGCCCGACCCGATCCTTGCGAGTCGGCGATCCGGGGGATAGAAGCCGATTCCAGCAGGCGGCGGCATCAAAATGTGATTGCCAACACCGTGGCGAGGGTTATGCTGCTATTATAGAGTTCTAGCAAGCCTAGTTCACATGCCGGTTCATGTTGCCGACCCCAATCCGGCGCAGCATCCTGGTCGGTCTTGGAGAAACCACACCATGTCCTTTCCGATTTGGCGCGCCACGGTTGCCGCCCTGGCCCTTGCCGGCATCGTGACCAACGCGCAGGCCGCCTTCGCCGTCAGCCAGTGCACGTCCTCGCCGGCGCACGAGGCCTTCGACGTCCAGGGGCTGAAGAGCGAACTGATGGTCACGGCGCTGTCGTGCAACATGCAGGACCGGTACAACAGCTTCGTCGCCAAGTTCCGCACCAAGCTGCTGGACGAGGAAGGGACGCTGAACGCCTATTTCCACACCACCTACGGCCGCAGCGCGCAGCGCGAGCATGACGACTACATCACCCAGTTGGCCAACGTGCAGTCCGAGCGGGGGCTGAAATCCGGCACCGCCTTCTGCGACCAGCGCGCCGCGATGTTCGACGAGGTCGCGGTCCTGGAATCCGCCGCCGACCTGTCCAGCTACGCCCAGGCCAAGGACATCATCCAGCCCGCGTCCTACGAGACCTGCGCCGCGCCGGAACGCACCCTGCGCAACGAGGTGCGGACCCGCTATCGCGGCCACAAGCCGTCCGCCGCCCACACGTCGGCGCGGAGCTGACGCCGCCCCGGACCGAGTCCGCTTGACAGCGGACCGGCCGGCGGAACAAAGAACACTCCATGAACGATGATCTCTTTTCCGCGGCGCGACCGAAGCGGGAGCCCCGGGGCCGCGGGGCCGCGTCCGCCCCGCCGGCCCCGGTGCGGAACGATGCCGGCGGGGAGTACGACGCCAGCGCCATCGAGGTGCTGGAGGGGCTGGAACCCGTCCGGCGCCGGCCGGGCATGTATATCGGTGGCACCGACGAGGGCGCATACCACCACCTGGCGTCCGAGATCCTGGACAATGCGATGGACGAGGCCGTGGCCGGCCACGCCACCACCATCGACGTCACGCTGGAAGCAGGGGACTGGCTGACGATCCGCGACAACGGGCGCGGCATTCCGGTCGACCCGCATCCGAAATTCAAGGATCGCTCGGCGCTGGAGGTCATCCTGACCACGCTGCACGCGGGCGGCAAGTTCTCGGGCAAGGCCTATGCCACCTCGGGCGGCCTGCACGGGGTGGGATCGTCGGTGGTCAACGCCCTGGCGGCACGGATGGAGGTCGAGGTCGCCCGCGACCGCGCCGTCTGGCGTCAGGTGTACGAGCGCGGCCATCCCGTCACGATGCTGGAGAAGGTCGGCGCGACCCAGAACCGGCGCGGCACGCAGATCCGCTTCACCCCCGATCCGCAGATCTTCGGCCGGATCCATTTCTCGCCCGCGCGGCTGTACCGGCTGTGCCGGTCCAAGGCGTACCTGTTCCGCGGCGTCACCATCCGCTGGTCGTGCGACCCGGCGCTGGTCCGCGACGCGGACATCCCGGCCGAGGCGGTGCTGCACTTCCCCGGCGGCCTGGCCGACAGCCTGCGCGACGAACTGGGCAACGCCGCCCTGCTGACCGAGATGTGGTCCGGCGAGGCCGACCTGCCGGTGGGGCCCGACGGCGCCGATACCGGCCGGATGGAATGGGCGGTGGCGTTCCTGGAATCGGGGTCGGCCAGCCTGTCCTCGTACTGCAACACCATCCCGACGCCGCAGGGCGGCACGCACGAAGCCGGGTTTCGCGCCGCGCTGCTGAAGGGCTTCCGCGCCTGGGGCGAACAGCGGTCGAACAAGCGCGCGGCGGCGGTCAACGCCGATGACGTGCTGGGCGCCATCGCCGCCAAGCTGTCGGTGTTCATCCGCGACCCGCAATTCCAGGGCCAGACCAAGGAAAAGCTGACCTCGTCCGAGGCCAGCCGCCTGATCGAGACCGCGCTGCGCGACCGGTTCGAGCAATGGCTGGCCGGCCATCCGGCACAGGCCGACAACCTGCTGGCCTTCATCATCGAGCGGGCCGAGGAACGGCTGCGCCGCAAGGACCTGAAAGACACGCCGCGCAAGAGCGCGACCCGGCGGCTGCGCCTGCCCGGCAAGCTGACCGACTGCACGCGCGAGAACGCGGCCGAGACCGAGATCTTCCTGGTCGAGGGCGATTCGGCCGGCGGGTCGGCCAAGCAGGCCCGAAACCGCGAAACCCAGGCCGTGCTGCCGCTGCGCGGCAAGATCCTGAACGTCGCCAGCGCCTCGACCGAGAAGCTGCGCGCCAACCAGGAACTGCGCGACCTGGTCGAGGCCCTGGGCTGCGGCATCGGCGAACGGTTCGACGCGACCCGCCTGCGCTACGGCCGCATCGTCATCATGACCGACGCCGACGTGGACGGCGCGCATATCGCGTCGCTGCTGATGACGTTCTTCTATCGCGAACTGCCCGACCTGATCCGCCAGGGGCATCTGTACCTGGCGCAGCCGCCGCTGTACCGGCTGACGCAGGGCGGCAAGACGATCTATGCGATGGACGACACCGACCGCGAGCGGAAGCTGAAGTCGAACTTCAAGCCGAATGCCAAGGTCGAGGTCTCGCGCTTCAAGGGCCTGGGCGAGATGCCGCCGGGCGATCTGAAGCAGACGACGATGGACCCACGGCACCGCACGCTGCTGAAAGTCGTCACCCGTCCCGAGGACCGCGCCCTGACCAGCGACCGGGTCGAACATCTGATGGGACGGCGGCCGGAACTGCGCTTCCAGTTCATTCAGGAACACGCGCAGACCGTCGAAGACCTGGACGTTTGAATGTCTGTCCGGGCTGCGCCCCGGGCCGCAGGAGTTCCATGACCGCCAGTACATCCCAGGCCGCTCTTGCACCCGGCGCGCCCGCCGACGGGCAATCGGACGGCGGGCCGGTGGGCGGCGCGCTGCTGATGCTGTGCGGGATCGCCTCGTTCCAGATGGGCGCGTCGATCGCAAAAGACCTGTTCCCGCTGTTCGGACCGCTGGGCATGGTCGGGCTGCGGCTGTGGATCGCCGCGATCGTGCTGTGCGCGCTGGCGCGCCCATGGCGCATGGTGCCGGACCGCGCCACCCTGTGGCTGATCGTGCAATACGGCACGGTGGTCTGCCTGATGAACATGACGTTCTACCTGTCCCTGGCGCGGCTGCCGCTGGGGATCGCGGTGGCGATCGAATTCCTGGGCCCGCTGGCGCTGGCCCTGCTGGGATCGCGCCGGCCCGTCGACCTGCTGCTGGTCGCGCTGGCGGCGGCGGGTCTGGACCTGCTGCTGCAACCGGGCGCGGTGCTGCGCGGGCGGGGGCTGGACCCGCTGGGCGTGGGCTTCGGCCTGCTGGCCGCCGCGTCATGGGCGGCCTATATCGTGATCGGCGCACGGGTCAGCCGGCGGATCGACGCCACGCGGGCCACCGCGATCGGGCTGGGGGTGGGGGCGCTGCTGCTGACGCCGCTGGCGGCGGCGACCCTGCCGCGCATCGCGTCCCATCCCCACGCCGGTCTCCTGGCCGGCCTGGTGGCGATCCTGTCCTCCGCCGTGCCCTATACGCTGGAAATGCTGGCCATGAAGCGGCTGCACCCGCGCCAGTACGGCATCCTCAGCAGCCTGGACCCGGCCATGGCGGTGGTCATCGGCCTGGTGCTGCTGGGCGAGCATCCGGACCCGTCGCAATGGACGGGAATCCTGTGCATCGTCCTGTCGTCGATCATCGGCATCGTGATCCGGCAGTCGGGCGGCCAGGCCGCTCCGCCGCCCGCCCCCGACCTCTGAATCCGCCCTTCCCAATCCAAACCCCACGGACCGCCTCATGCTCCAGATCGATTCGCTTGTCTTCAACGCCTGGGGGCGGCGGTTCTTCGACCGGGCCAGCGTCACGCTGCCCAACCCGTCCAAGGTCAGCCTGGTCGGCCGCAACGGGGTGGGCAAATCCACGCTGTTCAAGCTGATCAAGGGCGAGCTGCAACCCGATTCGGGCGAGATTTCCATCCCCCGCGCGGCCCGGATCGCCGCCGTGGACCAGGAACATCCCGCGACGCCGGTCAGCCTGATCGAGACGATCCTGGCGGCGGATACCGAACGCGCCGCCCTGATGGCCGAACTGGACACCGCCGAGCCCGAGCGCATGGGCGACATCTGGGCGCGTCTGATCGAGATCGACGCCGACAGCGCCCCCGCCCGCGCCGCCGAAATCCTGAACGGGCTGGGGTTCTCCACCGCCGACCTCGACCGGCCCATGGCCGAGTTTTCCGGCGGCTGGCGCATGCGCGTGGCCCTGGCGGCCGCCCTGTTTTCCCAGCCCGACCTGCTGCTGCTGGACGAACCGACCAACTACCTGGACCTGGAAGGTGCGCTGTGGCTGGAGGCCCGTCTGGCGCGCTATCCGCATTCGGCGCTGATCATCAGCCATGACCGGGAATTGCTGAACAATTCGGTCGATTTCACGCTGCACGTCACCGAGGGCAAGCTGGAACTCTATTCCGGCGGCTACGATTCGTTCGAGCACCAGCGCGCCGAGAAGATCCGCCTGCAAAGCGCCACCCGCGCCAAGCAGGAGGCCGAGCGCGCGCATCTGCAATCCTTCGTCGACCGGTTCAAGGCCAAGGCCAGCAAGGCCGCCCAGGCGCAAAGCCGCATGAAGCGGCTGGCCAAGCTGGAGCCGGTGGCCACCACGATCGAGGCCCGGGTGTCGCCCTTCATCCTGCCCTCGCCGCCGCGCCCGCTGGCACCGCCGCTGATGCGGCTGGAAGATGTCGAGATCGGCTATGGCGACGACGCGCCGGTGCTGCGCGGCCTGGACCTGCGGCTGGATATCGACGACCGGATCGGGCTGCTGGGCGTCAACGGCGCGGGCAAGTCGACCTTCGCCAAGATGGCGGCCGGGGCGCTGGCCGCGCGGTCGGGCCGGGTGACGCGGTCGGCGCGGATGGAGGTCGGCTGGTTCCACCAGCATCAGATCGAGGCCCTGAACCCCACCGACACGCCGCTGGACATCATGCGCGCGGCGCGGCCGCAGGACAGCGACCAGTCGCACCGCTCGCGCCTGGCGCAGTTCGGCATCCATTTCGAAAAGCAGGGCACGACGGTCGAGGCCCTGTCGGGCGGCGAGCGGGCGCGGCTGCTGCTGAACCTGGTGGCGATGGCGGCCCCGCACCTGCTGATCCTGGACGAACCGACCAACCATCTGGACATCGACAGCCGGCGCGCGCTGCTGGACGCGCTGAACGAATACGAGGGCGCGGTGATCCTGATCACCCATGACCGCTCGCTGATGGAACTGGTGGCCGACCGGCTGTGGCTGGCGGCGGACAATACGGTGGCGCCGTTCGACGGCGACATGGACGATTACGCCCGCTTCGTCCTGGACCGCGCCCGGGGCGGCAGCACCGCGCCGTCCCAGGCGGCGTCGCGCGAAAAGCGGCGCAAGGCGAAGCGCTAAACCACGGGGCGCGGTGACAAGGCCCCCTTCCCAGCCGCCTTGCGATGCCGATAGGATCGGACCCGAACTGATCGGACGGGAGCGGGACATGAAGGATGCGGCGGTCTTCTACAGCCAGGTGGACAACCCCGAACCGTGGCGGGCCGCATTGGCCGGCCTGCTGCCGGACCTGGATTTCGTCCTGGCCGACGACGTGACCGACCCCGCCGCCGTCCGCTATGCCCTGGTCTGGAGCCCGCCGCGCGGCTTCTTCGCGCGCTTTCCCAACCTGCGGATGATCGTCGCCCTGGGGGCCGGGGTGGACGCGCTGGTCACACGCGACGACCTGCCGCCGGGGGTTGCGATCACCCGGCTGCACGACCCGCTGATGTCGCGGATGATGGCCAGCTACGTGCTGTTCGCGACCCTGCGCCTGGCGCGCGACATGCCGGCGTTCGAGGCCGCGCAGCGCCGGGGACAATGGCACTTCATCGAACCCCGGCCGCTGAACCTGACGCGGGTGGGCGTGATGGGCCTGGGCGAACTGGGCCTGCTGGCGGCACGTGAGTGCGCGCGGCAGGGCTTTACCGTGCGCGGCTGGTCGCGCAGCCCGAAATCCGACCCCGCCATCACCTGCTATTCCGGCATGGACAGCCTGCCGGACTTCCTGGGCGGCTGCGACATCCTGGTCTGCCTGCTGCCCAAGACACCGCAGACCATCGGGCTGCTGGACGCCGAACGGCTGGCGATGCTTCCGCGCGGGGCGGCATTCGTCAATGTCGCGCGCGGCGCCATCGTCGATCAGGACGCGCTGGTCGCGGCCCTGGAATCGGGGCAGATCGGCCAGGCGACGCTGGACGTGTTCGCGCAGGAACCGCTGCCCGGGGACCATCCGCTCTGGCGGATGGAGAACGTCCTGATCACCCCGCACGTGGCCTCGGCCGCGCTGCCGGACTCGGCCGCGCCGCAGGTGGCGGAAAACATCCGCCGCCTGCGCGCGGACCTGCCGGTCACGGACGCGGTGGACGTCGCACGCGGCTATTAGAGGTCCCGCGCGCCCTCCCGGCATGCTGTGTCTTTCCGGATACAGCCCACGCGCCTTCCCGTCGTGACGGTGCAAAATCGCAATGAATCGCCGGTCCGCACCGGCGGTTCAGGATTTTTATAAATGAGTCCTTGAGCGTCATTTCTTCTACGACGCGGAATAAAACGGATTCCATTCGTGCGCCCGTGAAATAAACTACACAAAAAATCCAACCTTTGCGCATTTTCTGAAAATTCCGGATCACAGACGATTCGATTCGCCCCCGGTCACATCATTGCGTGCAATTTCAGCGATCTGGCCCCCGGATTTTGGTCGACCCGCTGGCCGTCCCCCTTATCCACGCGGTCATGCCGTTCATTACGAAAGCTGGATAAACAAAAAGCGACAGGAACTTGTGTTCGGAATTATTCCGGCTTTATCGTGACATTTGTGAACATCCGACATGCCTGATCCGTTCCTGTTGCATAGATGCCACGGAAGGATAGTTTCACCACATATCGGTCCCAGCCATGTTGCAAACAAGTTACGATTTGATGGCATATTGTACCGGAGCACCGCTCGATGGTTTTTCGAATCAACTTGAATGCAGGTATTTCATGGTAACAAACGGTGAGACGCAGGTCCGCGCCCCGGGTGCGGAACGGAAGCGACGACGCCCTTCACCCTTCCTCGTAATCCAGCCCGTCCTGCGCGCCTATGGCCGCGGCCGCATGCTGCTGTGCGCCACGGCCATGATCGCCGCGACGCCGGCCCTTGCCTCCGCCCAGACGGCCGCGCCGGCCACGACGACGACGCCGACCCATCACCACAAGACCACGGCCCGTCACACGACGGCCAAGGCGAAGACGTCCACCCCGACCCGTGCGGCCCCCGCCGCTGCGGTTCCGGCGGCGGCGATCCCGCCGGCAGCCGCTCCCGCGACCACGTCGTCCACCCGCAACGCTTCGATCATCGCCGGTGCCGGAGCTGCGGCCGCCGCCGAGCCGGCACCGCCGGCGGAGACCGAAAACGTCGTCGTCACGGGCACGCTGTTCCATGATCCGAATGCCGCCAGCGCGGCCCCGATCGAGGAACTGACGTCGCGCGACATGCAGCGCCGCGGCATCAAGACCGTGACCGACGCCCTGCAGCAGCTGTCCTCGAACGGTTCGGGCAACCTGACCAACGCGTTCGGCGCCAACGGCGCGTTCGCCGCCGGTGCCTCGGCGCCGTCGCTGCACGGCCTGACGACCGATTCGACGCTGATCCTGATGGACGGGCAGCGCCTGTCCTACTACCCGCTGGCCGATGACGGCGAGCGCGACTTCGTCGACACCAACTGGATGCCGCAGTCGATCATGGAACGGATCGACGTGAAGGAAGACGGCGGTTCCGCGACCTATGGCGCGGATGCGGTCGGCGGCGTGATCAACTTCATCACCCGCAAGGAAATCCAGGGCTTCGAAGGCAATGCCGAAGGCGGCCTGAGCCAGCTCGGCATCGCCGGGCACCAGCGTCTGTACGCGACCTACGGTCATGGCGACCTGGCGCGTGACGGGTACAATTTCTACATCAACTCGGAATACCAGCAGGACGACGCCGTCTATAACCGCGACGTCGGCTATCCGTACAACACCGCCAACCTGACCGGGATCGGCGGCACCAACTGGATCAACAACAGCTCCAATCCCAGCGCGACGAAAGGCAGCCCGGAGGCAATGGTCGCCCCCGTGGTCAACGGCCAGGCCGTGGGTGCTTACCAGTTGCTGAACCCGTCAGCCTCGTGCGGCAAATATGGTTCCAAGTCCAGCGGAACCCTGGGGGCCTCGAACAACTACTATGGCCAGGGTAACGCCTTCTCGGGCTGCAGCCAGGACACGACCGCAGCGTATGGTGTGATCAGCCCGTCGATCCAGCGCATCAACGCCACGGCCCATTTCACGGCCAATGTCACGCCGCGGTCGCAGTTCACGGCGATGTTCACCTATTCGCAGACCGAGACAGACTTCCTCAGCTACACGCCCGCCTATTTGCAGTCTCTCAGCCAGTCCAAGCAGGCCAGTTCCTATAACCTGCTGATCCCGGCGCGCCTTCCCAACGGGCAGCTCAACCCGAACGACCCGTTCGCGGCTCAGGGCGAGCCCGCCAGCATGATCTACCAGTTTGGTGACATCGTCCCGTATACATCGGAATACAACCAGAATTTCCGTGGGTCGATGCGCTATAACGGCACGGCGGCCTCGAACTGGGGATCGGACTGGAACTACGACTTCAACTTCGTCGGCATGAATTCGGTGCTGACGCAGACCTACACGGGTTACCCGACGATCAACGGGATCACGAACGCGGTCAATAACGGGACGTACAATTTCGTCAATCCGTCCCAGAATTCGCAGTCCGTCCTGAATTCGATCGCGCCCAAGGACGTGGTCCAGGATCGGACGCAGGAATATTCCTACGAAATGACGGGCAGCAAGGGCCTGTTCCGCCTTCCGGGCGGCATGGTGAACCTGGCGATCGGCGGCAACATCCGTTGGGAAGCCCTGAACGCGCCCAACGGGAATCCGTACAACCCGGCCGACCCCGGCGCCCAGTACTGGCAGATCAACCCCGTCAACGCCCAGGGCAGCCGCTGGGTGGAATCCGGGTTCTGGGAACTCGGCCTTCCCTTCCATAAGATGCTGAATGTGGATCTGGCCGGCCGCTACGACAACTATTCGACCAGCACCGGCGTCGGATACGGCCATTACACGCCGCAGGCCACCGCCATCTTCAAGCCGGTCGATCAGTTCGCGCTGCGCGGCTCGTTCTCTCGTGGCTTCCGCGTGCCCAGCTTCTCGGAAACGGGTGGGGACACTGTCGGCTACATAGGCAACATCATCTCGAACCCCGCCTGGCTGGCGGCGCATAACAACGATGCCTACACCAAGTCCTACTATGTCGGCCTGAACTCGATCGGCAATCCCAACCTGAAGCCTGAAATCGCGACGAACTTCAGCGGCGGCGCGGTCATCAAGCCGCTGCCGTGGATCAGCTTGAGCGCCGATTATTACTACATCAAGAAATCCAACTACATCATGGGCAACCCGCTTGGCCAAGATGCGGGCGACATCAGCGAAGCCTATGTTTCGGGTCAGCCGCTTCCGTCCGGCATCACGGTCACGCCGGACGTGGCCGATCCGGCGGCGCCGGGTGCACCTGCCCGGCCTGGTCTGATCAACTACAGCTACATCAACGCGCCGTGGATGCGCACGGATGGCGTCCAGCTCGGGTTCACCGCCTCGCATCGCCTGCCCGGCGTGCTGCACGAGGTGAACTGGTACAGCAAGGGCGAAATGACCTATGTCCGTCGCCTCTCGGTCGGACTGCCCGGTGGCGGAGTCGAAGAATACGCGGGGACGATCGGTCCGTACAATACCGTCTCCGCTTCCGGCACCCCGCGTTGGAAGGCCAACTGGGCCAACACGTTCACGTGGCGCAAGCTCGCAGTGACGCCGACGGTGTACTACACCAGCGGTTACAAGCTGGTCGCCGAAGACGTGAACGGACCCGGCGCCAGCTCCTGCGCGACGAGCAGCGTCGCCGGCTTCGGTTGGAATCAGGAGCCTTCCACCCAGTGCCATGTCCGGAACTACTGGGACGTCGATCTGACCGTCAACTACCAGATCGATCGCCGGTGGTCCGTCTACGCGAACGTCTACAACCTGCTTGGTTTCCGCTCGCCGTACGACTACGCGACCTATGGTTCCTATCTCTACAACTCCTCCTGGTCGCAGAAGGGAATTGTCTATCGTTCGTTCCAGTTCGGCGTTAACGTCAAACTGTGATCGAATGAAGCATCGGGGGTGGTCTTTCAGGCCATCCCTTTTGTGCGGGCTGACTTTCCTAACAGGGGTCAGCCCTTTTTTTGTCGTTTTACGGGACGCACAGAACCGGACCGTCCATCGCCAGGGTAATTTTGCCATGCCCGTCATACCGGTGGACAATGACGGCCGCACGTTCCACTCCTTGGTCCACCAAAAGTCGATGGCACGGCGACCAAAATCACAACGCGCAAACGACCACGCTGCCCCCGAAGCGGCCGCTGGCTATCGACCACCATACGCTGGCCATCACGTATCGCGGCCCATCACGCCCCCGGACGGAATCTATTACGATGATTATCGCACCGCCGATCGCAAGCAACAGTGCATGCTAGTGACGTAGTTCGAAGTCGCGAACGTGCCGCATATCCCACGGCTGGGACGAGTCCGCCTTCAAGGGGACGCCTGTGCCGGCGAGAAATTGTGGACTGCACTCGGAGAATTCTGCAGGTCGGCCATCGAAACCATCAATCGATCCGATCGAACAACGGACTTTATCGTTTTGCTAAAATTCTGACCCGTCAAATACGACTCCATATGGGTGAATGTGATTACCCGTTCGTAAAAATAACCGATCATTCATTTCTCCTTTGCACGCGCTGCTGATTTCCGATTCACGTTCTTGTAGGGAAAGCCGAGATGAGCATGAATTTTCTTGACAGAATATTGCATCAGAGGTGACAGTGATATGTCTGCTTTTGTATCTTAATAAAAGTAGATAACTGGCGTACATGAAACCATATGAGGGGTTATGCTATGTCTTCTTCAGAGCCCGATCCGAAAGTTTTTGAACAATACCAGCCTGTTGTGATTCATCCGTCTTTGCGAAGAGATGGAGTGAATGGTGACATGGACTGGTATTGCCCGACGTGAACATAGCCGGGAAGGGTTGCGATATCCATCGGATATGACGGACGGGGAGTGGGCTTTGATCATGCCATTTGTACCCCCGGCGAAACGGGGCGGTCGCCCCCGCACTACGGATATGCGCGAGGTGGTCAACGCGATGCTCTACATAGCCTCGGCCGGGTGTGCGTGGCGCCTGCTGCCGAAATGCTTTCCGCCGGTCTCGACCGTCAGGCGCTATTTTTACGCCTGGCGTGGTGCCGGAGTGTTCGAAGTCATGAATACGGTGCTGGTCATGAGCCTGCGCGAGATCGAGGGGCGTGAAGCCTCTCCGAGCGCGGGCGTGATTGACAGCCAGTCGGTGAAAACCACGGAAAGTGGCGGGCTTTCGGGCTATGACGCGGGGAAGAAGGTCAAGGGCCGCAAGCGCCATATTGTGACGGATACCTGCGGCTTCCTGATCTTTCTCCTCGTTCATGCCGCCGACATCCAGGACCGTGATGGGGCTGTTGATGTCCTGGCAGCGATACGCAGGCGCTTTCCCTGGCTGCGCCACATCTTCGCTGATGGCGGCTATGCTGGCGACAAATTGCGATCCGCGCTCGCCTCCATGGGAAAATGGACCCTTGAAATCATCAGGCGGTCCGATACGGCGAAGGGCTTTCAGATCCTGCCGCGCCGCTGGGTGGTTGAACGGACATTCGCATGGCTGGGACGGTGCAGGCGGCTCGCCAAAGACTGGGAACAATCCATTGCTTCCTCAACCGCATGGACATTGATCGCCTCGATCCGAATGCTCACACGACGGACAGCAAGGCATTGTCACGGTTGAAGAACTTTCGGATCGGGCTCTCAAAGAAAATTGTTCAGCTACAAAACAAGCTCTCCAAACTCGACACTTTACTCGTCGGGAGCGTAAATGAGCGCGAGGTCCATCCTGTCGCGCTGAAGTCCGTTGAGGGATCGGATCTCGTTGGTGGCTACTCTGCATAATGGAGTAGAAAAGTCCGCTGGAATTATGAAGCGTGTTTTACGGACGAATAAACTTTGAGGATCTCAACCTTCCCCTTGTCATTACTGACGAGGGGCTTTTTGGAACCTCATCCTATCTCCGCCCGTTTCGGCATCGTCTTCTTTTTTCTGAGATATTGATTAGCAAGAATCGTATCGCGATTTTTAACAGCGAGCGATTTTCCGATGAACCAGATGGCTTATTAGGCGAAAAATTTGTCCCTGACGAATCAATAGATGATAGAATAAAGCATTATCATCTGAGATTTTTGGATTTTTCGTCTATAATAATAAATAAAGATGCAGAAACTTTTTCTTGCCACTCGTCCTCCGTCGTTTATGCTCCGTTTTTTTTAAAGCATGATCCAGACGGGGTCTCTATCGACTGGGATTATCAGCGTCTGTTAAAAGATACCGATGCAGGCATTGCATGGGATGTCGTACTTACCCAGATCCAGGGTATTATGCCCTATGGTCATCGCACGGTCATTGAGGGTGTCGTTCGCACGACCGCAGGCGCGATCCTTACGGCGTCGAAGAATGGCATAAAAACAGAACTTCCCTTACCTGTTCATTTCTCGCCCCCGTTCGATCAAATTGATAGCACCGGTATTGAACGTCATTTTACAGACGCCCTTGAAGCCCTGTTAGACGCTCGTCCCCTGGAAAATCGCCGAACGGCAGTGGAATTAAGTGGCGGGATGGATTCCGCGCTTAGTGCGATGGTTGCAAAAAACCTTCTTGGCCATGGCCTGCTGAGCATTACGGCCCAATTCAACGGTGCGATGGGAGTCGCGCAGCAAGAAAGATGCGCCACCCTGATTCAGGCAGGTGGCTTCGACAATCTCAGCCTTCCGGCAGTACGGCTTGCTCCCTTCGGAGAGACCAGTCTTCGTCGGGTCCGCTATGGCGTAATGCCCGAAGATGAAAGTTATCCGGAGATTTTTGAAGAAAGCCTCTCTGTTGCGAAAGCCGTTGGTGTGGACACCCTTATTTCAGGATTGGGCGGAGATGAGCTATATGTAATATACGAAGATGAAGGTGGAAACGGTTCCGGAAAAAAGAATTCGGACTGTCCATTCCTTACTGAAACTGGCCTGCATTATGCACGCGATATCCATATTTCCTATCCCACAGGATGGCTTGCGGAAAGTTGCTGGTACTCCTCCGCCAGCAGATCCCAGCGCTTGCTGCGTCATGGCATCTGGCCTGTATATCCATACCAAAACCTGAAGCTTGCTCAATTCATATCCAGACTGCCTTATCAATATCGGCGTGACCGGAATATTTTACGAAAATCCATTTCCATGCTCCTCAAAAATGATATGTATGAAAAAAGTTATATAAAAGAGACTTTTGATCCAGTCGCGATGCGTGGGATCAGAGAAAATAAGTTCTATCTGATGGATCTTGTCGAAAGATCGCGGATAGCCAATCATCCATACATAAACAAGGATAATATTATTTCTGCAGTACAGCAGGATTTCGAGGAAATGGACAGGGATACGTACAACTACCTCTTCCAAACTCTCAAGGTATTATGTTTCTTTCAATAATAGAAATTACTTCAATACAAAACTTATTTTCCATTTTGCGTCTATCCGGCAGAGGTGAGGGACGTAGCGATCGACATGGCCTGAGACGATGTGGGGCAAGCTATTGATATCCGCCTCCGAAAGCGATTGCAGGCCCGAAGGCCGGGTACCCGATGCGTCTGGCTTGCTCGCGCTCTTTGATTTGCCTTAAGCGGGCGATGGATGAACAATGCCGATCGAAGGACCACCTTTTATGGTCCAGCAATCGGAGCTTCCGTATGAATTTCAGACCTGCCATCGCCACTCTTCTGCTGGCGGGCACGGCCCTGCTGTCGGGTCCGGCCTTTGGCGAATCGCCGTTCGATTTCGCCCATGCGCCCGGCCAGTTGCCCAAGATCGTGGTACCCAGCGCGTACCGGATCGACCTCGTCACCGACATGAAGCGCCTGACCCTGCGCGGTCATGAAAGCATCGATGTCGACGCGTCCGCCCCCACGGACAGCATCACGCTGAACCAGGCCGGCCTGACGCTGACATCGGCCACCCTCGACGGTGTCGCGGCCAAAATCACCCAGGACGACAAGGCGCAGACGGCCACCCTGACCCTGAAGCGGCCGCTGGCTGTCGGCCACCATACGCTGGCCATCACGTATCACGGCCCCATCCCGGCCACCCCGAACGGGATCTATTACGACGATTACCGCGCCCCCGACGGCAAGCAGCAGCGCATGCTGGTCACGCAGTTCGAGGTCGCGGATGCCCGGCGCATGTTCCCGGGCTGGGACGAGCCGTCCTTCAAGGCGACGTTCCAGTTGACGGCGACGCTGCCGAAAGCGTCGGTGGCGATCAGCAACATGCCCATCGTCTCCACCTCGCCGGCCGGGGGGCAGTCCAAGCGGGTCGTGTTCGGCACCACGCCGCGCATGTCCACCTATCTGCTGGCGCTGGTGGCCGGCGACGTGTCCGCCGTCAGCGGCAAGGGCGGCGACACCCCGATCAACGTCTACGCCCCCACCGGCGAGCAGCAGAACGGCAGCTACGCCCTGACCGCCGCGTCGCAGATCCTGCCCTATTACAACGAGTATTTCGGCGTGGCCTATCCGCTGCCGAAGATGGACCTGATCGCCATTCCCGGAAATTACGAGGCCGGGGCGATGGAAAACTGGGGTGCCATCACCTTCATCGACGACGACCTGCTGTTCGATCCCAAGACCAGTGCGCCGACCACGCAGGAAATCGTCTATATCGTCGTGGCGCATGAAATGGCGCACCAATGGTCCGGCGACCTGGTGACCATGGGATGGTGGGACAATATCTGGCTGAACGAGGGCTTCGCCACCTGGATGGAGGCCAAGGCCACCGACCATTTCAACCCGACCTGGCAGATGTGGCCGCGCCAGCATACCGACCGTGAACAGGCGATGGCGCAGGACGCCCATCCGACGACCCACCCGGTCCAGCAGGTGATCCATGACGTCAGCGAGGCCAATACCGCCTTCGACCGGATCAGCTACCAGAAGGGCGAGCAGGTCATCCGCATGATCGAGGACTGGCTGGGTCCCGATACCTTCCGCGACGGCATGCGCACCTACATGAAGACCCATGCCTACGGCAACACCACCAGCGCCGACCTGTGGGCCGCGCTGGCGCAGACCTCGCACCAGGACGTGGCCACCGTCGCACGCAGCTTCACCGAACAGCCGGGCATTCCGCTGGTCACGGTCGCGCGGCGCTGCGAGGCCGGCAAGACGACCCTGAGCCTGACCGAAGGCCGCTTCGCCATCAGCGACCCGCATCCGCTGCCCGCGCGCTGGAACATCCCCGTCACGGTGGGGGGCCCCGGCATCGCCGCCCAGCGCACGATCCTGACGCCGGACCATGCGGCGACGCTGACCTTCGACGGGTGCGACGCGGCGCTGAAGGCCAATCTGGGCGAGAACGGATATTACCGTACCCAGTATGACACGGCGTCCCTGGCGGCCCTGAAGACGGCATTCGCCAAGCTGGGCGCGGCCGACCGGGCCAACCTGCTGGGCGACCAGTTCGCGCTGTTCCAGGCCGGGCTGGCGCCGCTTTCGGCGTGGCTGGACCTGGTGGCCGCCCTGCCGGCGACGCACGAGGACAACATCGCCGTCTGGTCGGACACGATCGCGCACCTGAAGGAACTGGACGCCATGGAACGCGGCAGCCCGTCGCGCCCGGCCTTCCGCGCCTTCGCCCGCGCCCTGCTGGGCCCGCAGCTGGCGCGCCTGGGCTGGACGCCGCGTCCGGGTGAATCCTTCCTGGATTCGCTGCTGCGCCCCAGCGTGATCGCCACCCTGGGCCAGTTCGACGACGCCGCCGTGGTCGCCGAAGCGCAGTCCCGCTTCGCGGCCTACCGCAAGGACCCGGCCTCGCTGCCGCCCAGCCTGGTGGCGCCCGTCACCTGGATTGTCGGCCGCCATGCCGATGCCGCGACCTACGCCACCCTGGCGCAGATGCTGCGCGCGGCGGGCAACACCGAGGACAAGCTGCGCTATTTCGATGCGCTGGCCGCATCCAGCGACCCCGCGCTGATCCGCCAGACGGTGCAGATCGCCTATAGCGGCGTGATCCCGAACGGGCGCGTGGCGCGCGCGCTGGCCGTGATCGCGGCGCGCGGCGACGATCCGGACCTGGTCTTCAAGCTGGTGCAGGCGCCGGAGACCCAGAAGCAGATCCGCTCGCACCTCGCACCCTGGTCGCAGTCGGCCCTGCTGCCGGCCATCGCCGGGCATTCGGTCAATCCGGCAATCGCCAAGGCGCTGATGGCCGATCCGTCGGTCACGGAGTCGACCGGTGCCACGATCGAAGCGAAGAAGGCCGTGGACCTGATCGCGGCCAACGCGGACATCGCGGGCCGGGCCCAGGCGGCCCTGACGCCATGGCTGGCCGCGCTGTCGCACTGACGGCACTGCCCCGGGACAGTCCCTCGGGACCGTCCCGGGTCACTCGGCGGCGCTTCGCACGGCGGGCGCCGCCATATTCGACAGCACCAGCGCCGAGGCCGGATTCATGCTGTCGATCATGCTGGTGGGGATCAGGATCGTCGCCCCGCGTTCCTTGGTCGTCTCGTAGATGATGTTCATGGCGCGCAGTTGCAGGGCGGCGGGGTGGCCGGCATAGGCCTCGGCCGCATCCACGAACCGGCCCGCCACCTCGGCCTCGGCCGATCCCAGGATGATCCGCGCCTGCTTTTCGCGCTCGGCCTGGGCCTGGCGCGACATCGCGTCCTGCAGGGCGACGGGAATGGCGACGTCGCGGATTTCGACCGACATCACGTCGATGCCCCAGGCGGCGGTCTTGGTGCCGATTTCCGCGCGCAACTGTTCGTTGGACGTCCGGCGGTCGGACAGCAGCGCCGCCAGCATGGACGCGCCGATCATCTCGCGCAGCGAGGTCTGGGCGATCCGGTCGATGGCCTCGCGGTAGTTTGTAATCCGCAGGGCCGCGGCCTCGGCATCGCGGACATGCCAGAAGATCACGGCATCGACATTCACCGGCACCGTGTCGCGGGTCAGCGCCTGTTCGGCGTTGAAGCCGGTGGTCTGGATGCGCTCGTCGATGATCGCGACGATCCGGTCGATGACCGGGACGATCATGAACAGGCCGGGTCCGCGCACGCCCTGCAGTCGCCCCATCCGCAGCACCACGAATTTTTCCCAGACATTGGCCATCCGCAGCGACAGGAACACCAGCACCGACAGGGCCAGGAACGGCAGGGCGACTGCCGGGTTGAACATCCCTTCGGCGCTCCACAGGCCGCCGAACAGCAGCCCGGCCAGAAGCAGCGCCGCCGACAGGACAAGGGTAATGGCATTCATGATACGCCCCCTCGGGCAGACCGGATCGTCACGTTGGCACGCGGGGGGGCCGGGTTCAAGGACGGCCGGGCGGAGACAGGATTTGACTTGTGCCCGCGCCGACCCGCATCATGCATATGGAAACATGGCCCACCCGCCCCGGCGCGTGGGCTCTTTCGCGTTTCCGCCTGGACACCCAAGACCCGGGCCCATGACCCGGACGCAACGATAAGGTCCCACCTTCCATGATCCCCGCCCTGATGCCCACTTACAACCGTGCCGACCTCGCTTTCGAGCGGGGCGAAGGCTGCTGGCTGTACGCGGCGGACGGGCGACGATTCCTGGATCTGGGGGCGGGGATCGCGACCTCGTCCCTCGGGCACAACAACCCGCACCTGGTGTCGGCCATTGCCGAACAGGCGGCGCGGGTGATGCATGTGTCGAATCTGTACCGCGTTCCGCAGGCCGAGCGGCTGGCCGAGCGGCTGGTCGCCGCCAGCTTCGCCGACAGCGTGTTCTTCTGCAATTCGGGCGCCGAGGCGAACGAAGGCATGGTCAAGATGATCCGCCGCGCCCAGGCGCATGGCGGCCATCCCGAGCGCAACCGCATCATCTGCTTCGACGGCGCGTTCCACGGCCGGACGCTGGCCATGCTGGCCGCCACCGGCAACCCGAAATACCTGGACGGGTTCGGCCCGGAGGTCGCGGGATTCGATCATGTGCCGATGAACAACATGAACGCCGTGCGCGCCGCCATCACGGCGGAAACCGCCGGCATCATGATCGAGCCGGTGCAGGGCGAAAGCGGCATCAACGTCGCCGATCCGCGCTTCCTGCAGGAACTGCGCGCGGCGTGCGACGAATTCGGCCTGTATCTGGGCATGGACGAGGTCCAGTGCGGCATGGGCCGGACCGGGCGGCTGTTCGCCCATGAATGGTCGGGGGTGACGCCCGACGTGCTGTCCACCGCCAAGGGCATCGCCGGCGGCTTCCCGATGGGCGCCATCCTGGCGACCGAGGCCGTGGCCCGCCACCTGACGCCCGGGTCGCACGGGACCACGTTCGGCGGCAACCCGCTGGCCTGCGCGGCCGCGAACGTGGTGCTGGACGTGCTGCTGGCCCCCGGCTTCCTGGACCAGGTGCAGGCGCGCGGCGCGCAACTGGCCCGCGCGCTGGACGAACTGGTGGCCGAATTCCCGGACCTGTTCGACGGGCGACGCGGCATCGGCCTGATGCTGGGCCTGCGCTGCACGGTTCCGGTCGCGCTGGTGCAGGATGCGGCGATGCATGAGGGCGTGCTGAGCGTCACCGCCGGGGACAACGTGCTGCGCCTGGTGCCCCCCCTGGTGATCACCGAGGCCGATTGTGCCGAGGCCGGCCGGCGGCTGCGCCACGCGGCGCTGCGGGTGCGGGCGCACCTGGCGGCGACGGCCCGGGAGAGTGTGGCATGAACGCGCTGCCCACCACCACCCGGAACGCCGCCCCGCCCCGGCACTTCCTGGACCTGCGCGATTTCGACGGCGCGACGCTGCGCGCCATCCTGGACCTGGGCAGCCGCATCAAGCGGATGCAGCACGGGCGAACCCGCCCGCTGCACCCCCGCCAGCCGCTGCTGGGCCGCGCGCTGGGGCTGATGCTGTCCAAGCCCTCGACCCGCACCCGCGTGTCGTTCGAGGTCGGAATGCGCCAGTTGGGCGGCGACGTCATCCTGCTGTCGCCCAACGACATGCAACTGGGACGGGGCGAGAGCGTGGCCGACACCGCGCGCGTGCTGTCGCGCTTCGTCGATGCCATCGTGCTGCGCACCGGCAATACCGCAGCCCTGCACGATCTGGCGCGCTGGGCCAGCGTGCCGGTCATCAACGGGCTGACGCCGGACTCCCACCCGGTGCAGATCCTGGCCGACATCATGACGTTCGAGGAACATCGCGGCCCGATCGCCGGCCGCACGGTGGCGTGGGTGGGGGACGGCAACAATGTCGCGACCTCGTTCATCGAGGCGGCGTGCCTGTTCGGCTTCCGCCTGCGCCTGGCCACCCCGCCCGGGCACACGCCTTCGGTCCAGGCCCTGGCCTGGGCACGGCAGAGGGGCGCCGACATCGTCGTGACGACCGACCCGCGCGCCGCCGTCGCCGGGGCGGACTGCGTCGTCACCGACACCTGGGTCAGCATGTCGGACACCGACGCGGCGCAGCGCCTGATCGCCTTCGACCCGTACCGGGTCGATGCCGCGCTGATGGCGCTGGCGGCACCCGACGCCCTGTTCATGCACTGCCTGCCCGCCCATATCGGTGACGAAGTGACCGAGGACGTGTTCGAAGGCCCCCATTCGGTGGTGTTCGACGAGGCCGAGAACCGGTTGCACGCGCAGAAGGGGCTGCTGGTGTGGGCAATGGGCGGCGAGCACTGGCAGGATTACGGACAGGAGGAACCGACCCGATGACAGGACCGGCCGAAACCCCCGCCCATCCCACCACCACCGAGGACGTTCCCGCCGCCCCCGGCTGGGTCGAAGGGGTCGTCGAGGCCGCGTTCGCCACCCTGTCCTGCTCCGGCCCCGGTGTGACGATCCTGCGCAACGCCTATCTGGACTGCCTGGCCGGCGCCACGCGGACCGAGGACCTGGACGCGGCGCACGATCGCTGCCGCCAGGCGCTGCTGAAGGCACTGGCGAGCAAGGAAAAGGTGCGCCCGGACCTGCTGCGCGCCTTCGAGACGCGGCTGGAGGCCCTGGAGGCCGAAATCACCGCCCGCATCTGATGCAGGAGACCCCGGCATGATCGACACCCCCGCCTTCCTCGACACCCACCGGCCCGACGTGCCCGACCTGGTCGTCCCCCAGGGGGTGACGCCGTTCTACCTGGCCGGGCGGCCGGTACGCGGGCGGCTGGTGCGGGTGGGGGCGCTGACCGACGCCCTGCTGGTCCGGCACGACCATCCCGACATCGTGCTGCGCCTGGCGGGCGAGGCGCTGGCGCTGGTCGCCGGGCTGGCCTCGGCCCTGAAATTCCAGGGATCGTTCTCGCTGCAGGCCAGGGGCGACGGTCCGGTTTCCTCCCTGGTGGCGGACTGCACCCATGCCGGCGCGCTGCGGTTCCATGCGCGGTCGGACGCGGAGCAGGTCGCGGCGCTGGCGGCGTCCGAGCCCGATGCGGACGCGGCCCGGCTGCTGGGCGCGGGCTATCTGGCGTTCACCGTGGACCAGGGACCGGATACCGACCTCCATCAGGGCATCGTCGAAATCCGCGGCCCGTCGCTGTCGGACATGGCCGGCCATTATTTCGAGACCAGCGAGCAGCATGCCTGCTGGATTCGCTTGGCCTGCGTGCACACCGATGCGGGCTGGCGAGCCAGCGCGCTGATCCTGGAGCGCATCGCGACCGAGGGCGGGATCGCGGCGGAAACGGCGCCTGAAGGCGACGCGGACGAAAACTGGGCTACCGCCGTCACCCTGGCCGAGACGGTGACCGAGGCCGAACTGACCGACGACGCTCTGGCGCCCGAAACGCTGCTGTACCGCCTGTTCCATTCCGAGGATGTCTGCGCCGACCGTCCCCGGGCGCTGGCCTTCGGCTGCCGGTGCAGCCGGGCCCGGCTGTCCGGAATCCTGGAGACGTTTTCGGGCGACGACCTGGACCACATGGCCGAGGACGGGACGATCAGCATGAGCTGCGAGTTCTGCAATATCAGCTTCCGCTTTCCCCGGACCGAGATCGGCGGGGCGACGGCTGCGGATTGACCGGCGCAACGCGGGGCGGCACTTTTCCCGTTCCAATTGTTGGAGATACCGTCCATGCGTTCGTCTCGCCGGGCCGTCCGGTTGCCCCTGCTGCTGCTGCTCGCCTGCCCGCTTCTGCCGCTCGCGGCATGCGACGACACGCCGCCGCAGACCGCCTTCGCGCCGATGCATTACGACTACCTGCCGGTGCTGCACCTGAATGTCGGGACGATCACCACCGTCGATAACGGGCAGCCGGGATCGGTGCCGGGCGATATTTCCGGCCGCGCGCCGACGCCGCCCGACCAGGCGCTGCTGCGCATGGCGGCCGACCGGCTGATGGCGGCGGGCAGCGCCGGCAGCGCGGTCTTCACGATCGACAGGGCTTCCATCCTGCACATGCCCGGCGGCACGCTGGAAGGACAGATGGACGTGCATCTGGATGTCACCGCCGCCAACGGCCAGCGTTCGGCTTACGCCGAGGCGCATGTCCATCGCAGCTTCAGCCCGGGCGCGTCCGACGATGACGGCAATGCGGACAGCCCGGCCCATCTGTACACGCTGACGTCGCAGATGATGAAGGACATGAATATCGAGCTGGAATTCCAGATCCGGCATCATCTGGCGGACTGGCTGGTCGATACCGCCGGCACCAGCGCGGCCGGCGCGATCCAGCAGCAGACGCTGGGCCTGCCCGGAACGACGCCGGACATGACCGCCACCCCGGCGGCGGCCACCGTCCCGGCCGGTCCGGCCCCGGATTCGACGGCCCCCGCGGTAGCGCCCGCACCGGCCCCGGCACCCGCCGCCGCTCCTGCCGCCTCGCCCGACGCAACCCCGGCCGCGCCGGCCCCCGCTCCCGCTGTGTCCGCCCCCCCGGCAACGCCGCCGGCCAGCAGCGGGCCCGATGCGATCTTCCCCACCGGGGCCCCCGGCGGCGATGCCGCCAGCCCTGACCCGGCGGCGCCGCGCACCCTGTCGCCGCAGCCCGGCTACCTGACCCTGCCGCCGGGCACGGCCACCGCCGCACCCGCGACCACACCCGCGACCGGCACCCCCGCCAGTCCGGCCGACAACAGCAACGGCTACTGATCGCCTGAAGGGGAACGGACGCGCTATCCTTTCAGCGCGTCCAGCACCAGTCCGGTCGTCAGGATCTGCGGCAGGGCCCGGCCATCGCCGCTGCCCGGCGGGTAATAGAGGTAGAACGGCACCCCCGCCCGCCCATGGGCGTCCAGGAAGGCGCTGATCGCCGCGTTCCGGTTGGTCCAGTCGCCCTTCATGTAGACCACGTGCCGGTCATGGAACGCCGTCTGTACCGGGGCCGAGGACAGGGCCACCCGTTCGTTCACCAGGCAGGAAATGCACCACGCCGCCGTCATGTCCACGAACACCGGGCGGTCCTGCGCCCGCAACGTGGCCAGCCGGGCTGGCCGAAAACGGTCCGACCCGTCGGCGGCAGACACCCCCGCGCCCCCGGATACGGTGCCGCCCAGCCCGGGCAGCAGCGCCATGGCCAGCGCCAGCGCGGCCAGCGCCACCGCCCGGCACAGGCGAATGCGCCGCGCCGGGCCGTCGCGCATGGCCATGCCCTGCGCCAGGCCGGTCAGCCACGCCGCCAGCCCGATCAGCACCAGCCCGATGCCCAGCACTGCGATCGCGCCGGCCCCGTCCTGCAACGCCAGCACCCACATCAGCCATACGCAGGTGCCCAGCACCGGAAAGGCCAGGCCCTGGCGCAGGATATCCATCCACGCGCCGGGGCGCGGCAGGTGGCGCGCCAGCCCCGGCACGCCGGCCAGCAGCAGGTAGGGCGCAGCCAGCCCCGCCCCCATCGCGACGAACACCGCCATCGCCACGACCGGCGAGGCCGCCAGCGCGCCCGCGATCGCCGCCCCCATGAACGGCGCGGTGCAGGGGGTGGCCACCAGCACCGCCAGCACCCCGGTCATCGCATCGCCCAGATAGCCGGTGCGCGACACGCCCACGCCGCCCAGCGCCGCGATGCCGTTGCCCATGCCGAACACGCCCAGCAGGTTCAGCGCCACCGCGAACAGCAGCCAGCACATGGCGGCGACAAAGGCCGCCGACTGGAACTGGAAGCCCCAGCCCGCGACGGCCCCGGCCGCGCGCAGCGCCAGGATCACGCCGCCCAGCATCACAAACGCGCCGATCACGCCGCCCGCATAGGCCCCGGCGCCGGCCAGCCGCGCCGACGCGCCCCCGCCGGCCAGGCGGGTCAGGGCCATCGCCTTCATCACCAGCACCGGAAACACGCACGGCATCAAATTCAGGATCAGCCCGCCGGCGAAAGCCAGCAGCAGCATGCGCGCCGCGCCGCTATGGGCCGGCCCGGGGACCGCCCCAGGGGTCACGGTCGGCACCGCACCGGGACGGGCCGAAACCGACAGGCCGCGTTCCTGCCCCGCCGCATCCTTCAGCACCAGCACGCCGTCCAGCGTGGGGGCGGCGTGGAAGGCGTCGCCGGGCTTCAGCGCCAGGGTCAGCCCGCCGTCATGGACCGACAGGGCCTGCGCCGCATCCTGGTCGATGGCGCCGGAGATCGTGGGCATGAACCAGGCATCACGCACCGTATCGGACGACAGCCCCGCGCCCGTGATCGCCAACACGCCATCGGACGCGATCATCGCGGCGAAGGGCGAGGCAACCGGCCGCGCGGCGGCGGCGCGCGCGAACAGCGGCGCCTGGTCCGAGGGCGCGGGGTCGCCCGGCGGCAGCGTCAGGGTGAACCGCCCCTGTTCGGGCACGCAGACGGCGGCGCAGACCAGCCATTCGGCCGTGGCCTGCAACACCATCGGCCCGTCCCCCGGTCCGGTCGGGCGCAGTTCGGCCGGCAGCAGCACCTCGCCGGTATAGCCGTAGGACATCAGCGGCCCGTCGGGCAGGCGCCGGGGCACCGGCCAGGCAATGGTGCCGGATGCGCCGGCGGCCCCGCCACCGGCCTGCACCGCCAGGGTCGGGGCCTCGCCCGCGTCGCCGGGATTGATCCAGTAGGTATGCCACCCCGGCTGCAGCCGCAGGCGCAGCCCGACATGCAGCGGCATGCCGGGCCGGTACCGGTCGGTGTCCGTCACCAGCGTCGCGCTGTCGCGCGTGGTGGTCAGCGCCGCACTCTCAGCCGCCCCCGCGCGGCCGGACGGCAGCGCCAGGAGGAAGACAAGCGGCGCCAGAAACAGCAATGACAGACGCAGGAACGGGGGCAGGCGCCAGGATAGGACCACGAAGGGGGCTCCGGAACGAGGGGGCGGAAGAATGGGCGTGCGACGGCCGGCGATTGCCGGTTCCAGGTCGCGGACGCATAAAGCAGGATATGGAATCCGACCACGCCCTGCAAAGCCCCCTTCCGGCGCTCGCCCTTCCGGCCGACCTGCCGGTGGCGGCCATCCTGCCGGCCCTGCGCGCCAGCCTGGCGGAGCATCCCTCCGCCGTGCTGGTGGCGCCCCCGGGCGCGGGCAAGACCACGACGGTGCCGCTGGCGCTGCTGGACGCGCCCTGGCGGGGGGACGGGCGCATCGTCATGCTGGAACCGCGCCGGCTGGCCGCCCGCGCGGCGGCGCAGCGCATGGCGGCGCTGCTGGGCGAGGACGCCGGCGGCCTGGTCGGCTACCGCACCCGGCTGGACTCCGCCATATCGGAGCGCACGCGCATCGAGGTGGTGACCGAAGGGCTGATGGTGCGGCGCCTGCTGGCCGACCCGACGCTGGAGGGCGTGGCCTGCGTCATCCTGGACGAGATCCACGAGCGCTCGCTGGACGCCGACGCGGCGCTGGCCTTCTGCCTGGACGTGCAGCGCAGCCTGCGGCCGGACCTGCGTCTGGTGGCGATGTCGGCCACCATGGACGGCGCGGCGCTGTCGGCGCTGATGGAGGCGCGGCTGATCGAAAGCGCCGGCCGGATGTTCCCCGTCGCGATCCATCACGCCCCGCGCGACATCCCGCATGTGCGCGACCTGCCCGAGGCGATGGCCCGCGCGATCCGCGCCGCCCTGGCCGAGCATGAGGGCGATATCCTGGCCTTCCTGCCCGGGGTGGGGGAAATCCGCCGCACGCAGGCGGCACTGGCCGGCGCGCCCGCCGCGATCCTGCCGCTGTATGGCGACATGCCGCCCGCCGAGCAGGACCGCGTGCTGCGCCCCGGCCCCAGCGACGGACAAAAGGGGAATGGCCGGCGGGTGATCCTGGCGACCTCGAGTCGCCGAGGACATGCTGACCGTGCCCGCGGGTCCGGGTGGTGGTGGATGGCGGCTATCGCGCGCAGCCCGCGCCTGGACCCCGGGGCCGGGCTGTCTCGCGGGTGGACACGGTGCGGATTTCCCGCGCCGCCCGCGCCCAGCGCGCCGGCCGCGCCGGACGCGAGGGTCCCGGCGCCGCCCTGCGCCTGTGGACGCGAGGCGACGCAACGCGGCATGGCCCCGCACGACCGCCCGGAAATCCTGGATGCCGAACTGACCGGCCTGCGGCTGGACACCGCCGCGTGGCAGGCGGCGATGGGCACCGCCCCGGACGAACTGCCCCTGCCCGACGCCCCGCCCAACGGCGCGTTCGAGGCCGCGCGCGCCCTGCTGCTGGCGCTGGGGGTGGACGACGACGCGCGCATCACCGCCGAGGGCGAGCGCATGGCGGCGCTGGGCGCGCATCCGCGCCTGGCGGCGATGATGCTGGCCGCCCGCGATGCCGGCGAGGCCGCGCTGGCCGCCGACATCGCCGCCCTGCTGGAGGAACGCGACCCGCTGCGGCCCCGCCCGGCGGGCGGCCGGGGCGCGCCCGCCGTGCCCCCCGCCGACATCGCGCTGCGGCTGGACCTGATCGCGGGCGGCGACCATGCCGACGCCGATCGCGGCGCACTGGCGCGCATCCGGCAGGCGGCGGGCCAGTATCGCCGCCGGCTGGGCCTGCGGGCCGGCACGGCGGGCCAGGGCCATGCCGCGTCGCTGCTGGCCGCCGCCTTCCCCGACCGCATCGCACAGCGCCGGGGGGAGCCGGGCAGCTTCCGCCTGTCCGGCGGGGGCGGCGCGCGGCTGGGCAAGACCGACCGGCTGGCCGATGCCGGCCTGCTGGCGGTGGCGACGCTGCATGTCCGCACCGCCGCCGACATCCGCATTGCGGCGGCGCTGGACCCGGATTCACTGCCCGAGACGGTGCGCCGCCGCGCCACCGAGCAGGTGGAGACCACCCTGGACCCGGTGACCGGATCGGTGATGGCCCGGCGCCGGCTGAGGCTGGGGGCGCTGGTACTGCGGGACCGCACGGTCGCGGCCGCGCCCGGCGACGTGGCGGACCTGTTGCTGCGCCAGGTGGCGGACCGGCTGGACACCACCCTGGGCTGGACCCCGGCATCCCGCCAGTTCCAGGCCCGCGTGGCCCTGGCGCGCGGCCTGCCGGGGCGCGACGCGCTGCCGGATCTGTCGGACGCCGCACTGGCCGCCGACGCCGCCGAATGGCTGGCCCCCTGGCTGACGGGCCTGAGCCGCCTGTCCGAGGTCGCGGCGCTGGACGTGCTGGCAATGCTGCGCGGGCGGCTGGACCATGCCACGCTGGCGTGGCTGGACCGGGCGCTGCCCACGCACCTGGACCTGCCGGGCGGGCGGGTCCCGGTGGATTATACCCAGCCGGTTCCCACGGCCTCGGCCCGCGCCCAGACCTTCTACGGCGTGCGCGAGACGCCGCGCCTGGCCGACGGGCAGGTCGGGCTGCAGGTCGCGCTGCTGTCACCCGCCGGGCGGCCGCAGGCCATCACCGCCGACCTGGCCGGATTCTGGGCCGGAAGCTGGGCGGACATGCGCCGCGACATGCGCGGGCGCTACCCCCGCCACGACTGGCCGGAAAACCCGGCGACCGCCGCGCCCCCCGCGCGTCATGCCGGCCGCCGGCCGTGACCGCCGCCGCCATGACGGCGGCGCGAACATGCGCTATCGTCGCGATATCCGTAACGCGCCGACCCATGCGCCATGAACAGGATGTCATACCCATGCGGATGGTAAGCCGGCCGAAGCGTTGCGCGGCGGCCGTGGCCGGCCTGGCCCTGGGTTTCACCTGCGCCACCGCGCGGGCCGACGCCCCCCTGTTCGCGCCGCCCGCGCCGCCGCTGGTCACCTCCGGGCCGCTGACCTTCGCGCCGCTGGTGCGTCAGGTGGTGCCGGCCGTGGTCAATATCGCCGTGACGCAGGATGCCGACGACCCGCAGAAGCGCGTGCCGGTTCCCCCGGGCGTCAAGGGCACGCCCTTCGAGAAGCGGTTCCGCGAGCGCATGCGCTCGCGCGGCGAGGAGATGCTGGGCGCCGGATCGGGCTTCATCATCGACCCCAGCGGCGTGATCGTGACCAACAACCATGTGGTGGGCGAGGCCGACCACATCACGGTCTCGCTGTCCGACGGAACCGAATATCCCGCCCGTCTGGTGGGCAGCGACGACCTGACCGACATCGCGGTCATCAGCATCCAGGCCCCGCATCCGCTGCCGTTCGTGACCTGGGGCGACAGCCGGCAGATCAATGTCGGCGACTGGATCATGGCGGCGGGCAACCCGTTCGGCCTGGGCTCGTCCGTCACCGCCGGGATCGTGTCCGCGCGCGGGCGCGATATCGGCGCCAGCCCGTTCGACGATTTCCTGCAACTGGACGCGCCGATCAATCCCGGCAATTCGGGGGGGCCGTCGTTCAACCTCAGCGGCCAGGTGGTGGCGCTGAACACCGCCATCGTGTCGCCCACCGGCGGGTCGGTGGGAATCGGCTTCGGCATTCCGTCGGAAATCGTGGCCCCCATCGTGGCCGAACTGCGCCGCAGCGGGCACATCGCGCGCGGCTGGCTGGGCGTGACCCTGGCGGATGGCGACACCCATGACGGGGTGCGCATCACCGACATCGACCATGACGGCCCCGCCCAGCGGGCCAGGCTGCGCACCGGCGACATCGTGCTGAGCGTGGGGGACGAACCGATGGATACCTCCCGCACCCTGATCCGCACCATCGCGGCGGAACATCCCGGTTCGACCGTGCAGGTCCGCATCCGCCGCCACGGCGCCGTGCTGACGGTGCCGGTCGCGGTGGGAAGCCGGCCGGCGGATATGGACGACTAGGTACCTCCCGCTCTGGCCAGTGCGGCCGCATGCAGCGTAAGATGATCGGCCAAGGTTGAAACGGGAGCCGGACCGACATGCATATCCTGGTCGTCGAGGATGATCCGACCGTCCGCAATTTCGTCGCCAAGGGCCTGCGCGAGGCCGGGCACCTGGTCGAGCCGGTGGACAACGGCAAGGACGGGCTGTTCCTGGCGGTCAGCGAGAATTTCGACCTGATCATCCTGGACCGCATGCTACCGGGCGGGATCGACGGGCTGCGGCTGCTGGAAACCATCCGCGCGCAGAACAACAGCACGCCGGTCCTGCTGCTGTCGGCGCTGGCGGACGTGGATGACCGCGTGCAGGGCCTGAAGGCCGGCGGCGACGATTACGTCACCAAGCCCTTCGCCTTCAGCGAATTGCTGGCCCGGGTCGAGGCCCTGTCGCGCCGGGGGCGCAGCGACAACGCGCCGCTGACGCGCCTGAACGTGGCGGACCTGGAAATCGACCTGCTGTCGCGGTCGTCCGCCGCGGCGGGCAGCCGCATCGACCTGCAGCCCCGCGAATTCCGGCTGCTGGAATACCTGATGCGCAATGCCGGCCAGGTCGTGACGCGCACCATGCTGCTGGAAGGCGTGTGGGACTATCATTTCGACCCGCAGACCAACGTCATCGACGTCCATGTGTCCCGCCTGCGCCAGAAGGTGGACAAGCCGTTCGATACCCCCCTGATCCATACCATCCGCAACGCCGGCTACATGCTGCGGGCGGAATAGGAACGCGGGACCGCGCATCATGCAATCCGGGCAGCAGACCGCCTCGGGCACGGGCCGGCGCCGGTTCAGGCTGCCCCGTTCGGCCAGCCTGCGCTTTTCGCTGGGCTATGGCGTGCTGTTCGCCCTGTCCTCGATCCTGTTCATGTCCTTCATCTGGTGGGGGACGATCGGCTTCCTGGAACGGCAGGTGGAAACCGCGATCAATGCCGACGCCCGGGCGCTGAGCCAGCGCTGGGCCGAGGGCGGGCTGCCGACCCTGGCGCTGACGATCGACGACCGGCTGGAACAGAACCTGGATGACGACGCGATCTACCTGATGGTCGACCCGACCGGCCACCGGCTGGCGGGCAACCTGTCGGAATGGCCGGCCATGATCACCAGCACCGACCGGTGGTACGCGCTGGAGGTCACACGGGCGGGCATGCGCGACATGGCGCAGGTCCATGCCTTCGCCCTGCCGGGCGGCTTCCGGCTGCTGGTCGGGCGGGATGTCCGGTCGCGCGCCGTGCTGCGCCGCCTGCTGACCGATTCCCTGCTTTGGGCGTGGATGATGGTGACGCTGCTGGCGATCAGCGGCGCGGTGCTGGTGCACGGCATGTTCCGCCGCATGATCAAGTCGATCGCCCAGACCACGTCGGCGATCGCGCATGGCGACCTGTCGCGCCGGATGCCGCTGGTCGGCAATGGCGACGAGCTGGACCAGGTGGCCGAGGCGATCAACGAGATGCTGGACCGCATCGTGCGGCTGATGGACGGCGTGCGCCAGGTGTCCAATTCCATCGCCCACGACCTGCGCACGCCCATCACCCGCGCCCGCACCCAGTTGGAGGACGCGGCCGAGCATGCAAGCGGCGAGGGCGAACTGCGCGCGGCCATCGACCGTGCCGTGGGTCACCTGGACAATGTGACGGCGGTGTTCGAGGCCCTGCTGCGGATCGCGCAGATCGAGGCCGGGTCCCGCCGATCGGCCTTCGCCCCGTTCGACCTGGTGCCGCTGCTGGCCGATATCGGCGACCTGTACGAGGCCGTGGCCGAGGAACGGCAGATCCGGCTGGTGCTGCGCCTGCCGCCCACCCTGCCCTTCTACGGCGACCAGGCGATGATGCAGCAGGCGGTGGCCAACCTGCTGGACAACGCCATCAAGTTTTCACCCGCCGGGGGAACGGTCACGCTGGCCGTCGCCCTGGGACCGGCCCTGCTGCCGGGGCTGAGCGGGTCCGCCCCGGGGCGCAATGCCGTATCCATCGCCGTCACCGACGAGGGGATCGGCATGAACGAGGCCGACATGGCGCGTGCGTCGGAACGCTTCTTCCGTGCCGAGACGGCCCGCAACACCCCCGGCGCGGGCCTGGGCCTGTCGCTGGTGCAGGCGATCGTGCAACTGCATGGCGGCGTGCTGCGGCTGCGCAGCAATGCGCCGGGGCTGTCGGTCCGCATGGTGCTGCCCGTGGCGCGCGAGGCCGCCCGCCCCCGCTTCGCCTCGCGCGCGCCCGTTCCGCTCCCGCCCGCGCCGCCGCCGGACGGCGTGACGGAGACTTCACATTCACCCCATGGGGGCGACACGTGACACGCCCTAGGCTTCGAATCATGAGCATGCAGCCTCCTCCGGTTCCAGTCCTGCTGGCCATGGGCTTCTGCCTGTGCGGTTTCGCGCCGGCACCGGACGAGGGCACGCCGCTGCCGCGCAGCCACGCGGTTTCCGACAGCGGACATCCGGTCGTCATCACCAGCGACAGCCGCGCCTTCTGCGAACGGCTGGTCACCGTCATCGACGCCTATGGCCCCCCGCTGACGCGCGAGGTCCATGACCTGCGCATCCAGGGCGCGCATCTTTGCCGCGAGGGCAGGGTCCGTTCGGGCATCGTCCAGTTGCGCCGCGCCCTGATGGTGCTGAAGGAAGACAATCATTCATGACCCGTCGTCTCGTTCTCCCCCTCGCCGCGTCCGCCCTGCTTGCCATCGCCGCCCTGCCCGGTCCCGCCGCCGCCCAGGACATGCCCGCCCCGGATGCACGCGCGCCGGATACACGCCTGGCGGCCACCGAACTGACCCTGTCCGGGACGGGCACGGTCCATGCCGCGCCCGACCGGCTGACCGCGACGCTGTTCGCCGAGAGCGCGGCCGCGACGGCGGCTGCGGCGCAGGGGCGGGTCAACGCGCTGGTCCGCCAGGCCATGGACGCCGCCCATGCGGCCGGCGGCGTCACCACCGTGACCGAGGGCTATTCCGTCCAGCATGACGACAGCGCCAAGCCGCCCCAATGGGTGGCGCGCCAGACCATCCGCCTGGCCGGGGCCGACGGCACGGCGCTGCTGGACCTGGTGGGCAGGCTGCAGGCGCGCGGGCTGGGCCTGTCGGGACTGGACTGGTCCCTGTCGCCCGACCGGCGGCAGGATTTGACCCGCCAGGCCGAGTCCGAGGCGCTGAAGGATGTCCGCCGCCGGGCGGACTCCGCCGCGGCGACGCTGGGCCTGAAAATCGGGACCCTTCGCAGGGTCGCACTGGGCGACCGGACCATGCCGCGCCCCATGCCGATGATGATGATGGCCGCCCGCGCCGCCGTCGCGCCCTCCGCCCCCGCCGAGGAACAGGACGTCACCGCCTCGGCCACCGCGACGTTCCTGCTGCATCCGTAGAATCCGGGAAGAGTAGCTGACAGGGCGAATGCCGGAGCCTATATTACGTTTTGTAAGATAGGGGGCGAACATGGAAACGGTCGTGCTGCGCAAGCAGGGCAATTCGGTCGGCGTGACGCTGCCGGCGGAAACGCGCATCCGGCTGGGGCTGGAAGTCGGGCAGGAACTGACGCTGGTCGAGATGGCGGACGGAGTGAAGCTGGTCAAACGCAACCTGAAGCTGGAACGCCAGATGCAACTGGCGCGCGAGGTGCTGCGCGAACAGGCTGACGCGCTTCAGGAACTGGCCAAACGGTGAACGCCCCGGAATTTCTGGAACCTGATGCCGTCCTGTTCCTGCATGACCATGCCTTGCGCGAATATGGCGGCGCGCACGGGCTGAAGAACGAGGATCTGCTGCATAGTGCCCTCGGGCGGCCTCTGAACCGCTATCATTATGCCGATCCGGGCACTGTCGATCTCTTCGATCTCGCCGCCGCCTACGCGTTCGGCATCGCCGGCAACCATCCGTTCAACGACGCGAACAAGCGCACCGCGTGGGGCTGCTGCGTGCTGTTCCTCAAGGTGAATGATGCCGACGTCATGGCGGAGGCACCCGAAATCGTCGAGCAGATGGTGGCACTCGTCGAAAGTCGGATCGAGGAGGCGGGATTCGCGCGCTGGTTGCGGGAGCATCGACGTGACTGACTTCAACATCCGGCAGGAGGTTCTGGACCGTCCGGTCTGGAATGCGCTTTCAGGACGTCAGGGGGCGCTGGCCATCGGGGATGACGAGGTGCGTCGCTTCGATCCGGCCATCGGGCCGTTCGGCGCCGCGCGCACGAACACGGCACGGCATCTGGACCTGCTGGCGGATCTGTCCGGGAGCGGGGAATTCTGGACCGTCGAAAAGGAAGCGGTTCCTCCGCCTTCCGGCGCCGTCATCATCCGCAGCGCGGAATGCCTGCAAATGGTCGCATCCCGTGTGACGGAGGATAGCCGTCGCTTTTCGTTCTCCGAGCTCGGAGAGTCCGATGCCGCCGAGATGCTGGCACTTGCGACCCTCACCGCTCCGGGTCCCTTTCTCGCCGGCACGTGGCGCCTGGGCGGCTTCGTGGGCATTCGGGACCGGGGCCGCCTGGTCGCCATGGCCGGCGAGCGCCTGAAGCCGGGGCGTTTTACCGAGGTGAGCGGGGTCTGCACCCACCCGGACCATCGCGGGCGCGGCTATGCGGCCTTCCTGATGCGAACCGTCGCCACGCGCATTCTCGACCGGGGCGAAAGGCCCTTCCTGCATTCCTATGCCGACAATACCGGCGCGATCGCGCTTTACGAGGCCCTTGGGTTCAGGCCCCACCAGCGCGTGACGGCGACCGTGATGCGGGCGCGTAAATAAAAAAAAGCCCGGACCAGGGTCCGGGCTTTTTTCGTTCCAGGCCCTGCCGGGGTCAACGGGGCGACAGGACCATGATCATCTGGCGGTTTTCGAGCTTGGGCATCTGCTCGACCTTCGCCTGTTCGTCCATCTCGGTGCGGATGCGTTCCAGGACCTTGATGCCCAGGTCCTGGTGCGCCATTTCGCGGCCACGGAAGCGCAGCGTCACCTTGACCTTGTCGCCCTCGCCGATGAACGACTTCATGGCGCGCATCTTCACCTGATAGTCGTTCTCATCGATATTCGGCCGGACCTTGACCTCCTTGATCTCGATGACCTTCTGCTTCTTGCGGGCCTCGTTGCGCTTTTTCTGCTGTTCGTACTTGAACTTGCCGTAATCCAGGATCTTGGCGACCGGGGGTTCGGCGTTCGGACTGATTTCCAGCAGGTCGAGACCGACCGCATAAGCGCGCATCAGCGCGTCGCGTGTGGGCATGACGCCCAGCATCTCGCCGTCCGCGTCGATCAGACGCACCTGCGGGACACGAATTTCCTCGTTGACGCGTGGGCCCTCGCGGTTAGGCGGAGTGGGCATCGGAGGTCTGGCTATGGTCGGCTCCTGTCTTCGTTTTCGCCCCGGAGAGCGCACCACCCCCGCCACTGCCCGCGGGCAATGGGGTCGAGACAGCGCAAATGGCCTCCGAGTTTGCCGTTATTGGCGCAAACCGCCCCCCGAGATCAAGCTCTGTCGGTGCATGAACGGCGAAGCCAGCCATGCACCGGCAGCACAATGTCATCCCGGGCGGGACCTGACCGCCTAACGGGGTCCGACCGGAATCGTTGCCCGGCCCCGTCGAAATAAGGCGTGCGCCTTACCGGCGCAGGTCGGGCGGCAGGGCCTCGGCCGCCAGCGCGGTCGCGGCATCGGCCAGGCTCATGACCTCCTGCGCCGCGCCGCCCAGGCGGCGGATCGCGACGGTGCCGTCCTCGGCCTCCTTGCGGCCGACGACCAGGATCACCGGCACGCGGGCCAGGCTGTGCTCGCGCACCTTGGCGTTGATCTTCTCGTTCCGGATGTCGGTCTCGACCACCAGGCCCGCCTGCGTCAGCGTCTCGGCCACCTGTTCGGCATAGGGCGCGGCGTCGGTGACGATCGAGGCCACCACCACCTGCACCGGCGCCAGCCACAGCGGGAACCGGCCCGCATGCTGCTCGATCAGGATACCCAGGAAGCGCTCGAACGAGCCCAGGATCGCGCGATGCAGCATCACCGGGCGGTGGCGGGCGCTGTCCTCGCCGACGAAGGACGCGTCCAGCCGCTCGGGCAGCACGTAATCGACCTGCAGGGTGCCGCACTGCCAGTCGCGGCCGATGGCGTCGCGCAGCACGAATTCCAGTTTCGGCCCGTAGAACGCGCCCTCGCCGGGGTTGTACTCGTATTCGACGCCGGCCAGGCGGCAGGCCTCGATCAGCGCGCCCTCGGCCCGGTCCCAGGTCTCGTCGCTGCCGGCGCGCTGTTCCGGCCGGTCGGCGAATTTCACCCGGAAGCTTTCGAAGCCCAGGTCGGCATAGACTTCGGCCAGCATGCGCACGAAGCGCGCCGTCTCGGCCGCGATCTGCGACTCGGTGCAGAAGATGTGGGCGTCATCCTGGGTGAACGAACGCACGCGCATGATGCCGTGCAGCGCGCCCGAGGGCTCGTAGCGATGGCAGGCGCCGAATTCCGCCATGCGCAGCGGCAGTTCGCGATAGGACCGCAGGCCGTGGCGGAAGATCTGGACATGGCACGGGCAGTTCATCGGCTTCAGCGCGAGGGTCTTGTCCTCGTCCTCGACCGTCGCGATGAACATGTGCTCGCGATATTTGTCCCAGTGGCCCGAGGCCTCCCACAGCGCGCGGTCGACCAGTTGCGGGGTGCGGACTTCCTGGTAGCCGCCCCGGGTCTGGGCGCGGCGCATGTAATCCTGCAACGCGGTATAGAGGCGCCAGCCCTTGGGGTGCCAGAAGATCGAACCGACGGCCTCTTCCTGGATATGGAACAGGTCCATCTCGCGCCCGATGCGGCGATGGTCGCGGCGTTCCGCTTCCTCCAGCCGGTGCAGGTGGGCGTCCAGTTCCTTCTGGTCGCGCCACGCGGTGCCGTAGATGCGCGTCAGCATCGGGTTGCGGTGGTCGCCGCGCCAGTAGGCGCCGGCCACCTTCATCAGCTTGAAGGCGCTGCCCACGTCCGCCGTGCCGCGCAGATGCGGGCCACGGCACAGGTCCAGCCATTCGCCCTGGCGGTAGATCGAGATCGGCTCGCTTTCCGGCAGGTCGCGGATCAGTTCGGCCTTGAAGCGCTCGCCCCGGTTCTCGAAGAAGCGGATCGCCTCGTCGCGCGGCCAGACCTCACGCTCGAAGCGGGCGTTGGCGGCCACGATCTCGCGCATGCGGGCCTCGATCGCGGGGAAGTCCTCGGGCGTGAAGGGCTCGTTGCGATAGAAATCGTAATAGAAGCCGTTCTCGATCGACGGGCCGATGGTGACCTGGGTGCCGGGCCACAGGGACTGCACGGCCTCGGCCAGGACATGGGCGGTGTCGTGGCGGATCATCTCCAGCGCCGCGTCGTCCTTGCGGGTGATGAAGCGGACCGACGCGTCGTCGGCGATTTCGCGCGACAGGTCGACCAGCGCGCCGTCCACCTCCATCGCCAGCGCGGCGCGGGCCAGGCCCGGGCCGATGGACTCCGCCACCATAGTGCCCGTCACCGGACCGTCAAAGCGGCGAACGGATCCGTCAGGCAGGGTGATGGCAGGCATGATGTCGATGCTCCAGACAAAGGGAAGTCGCTGTAATGGCGTCAGCCGAGGCAGGCCGCAACCCTATCCACGCTCAGAGTGGCCAGATCGTCAACGCGCAGGACCCGCACCTGCCCCGGCGCGCGGCCCAGCGGCGCGGTCAGGGACGGGTCGCTGTCGCGCGAAAACAGCACCGTCGCGGGGCAGCCCATGGCGGCGGCCAGGTGCATCGGCCCGGTATCGTTGCCCACCGCCAGCGCCGCGCGCGCCGCCAGCCCGGCCAGGTCGGGCAGGCCGGTCCGGCCCGTCAGGTCGCGCGCGGCCGGGCAGGCGGCGCGAATGATGGCGGCCAGGCCGGATTCGGCCTGCGTGCCCACGATCACCGGCGTCAGGCCGCGCTGGTGCAGGCGGCAGGCCAGGGCCCCGAACCGTTCGGCCGGCCAGCGCTTGGCCGGCCGGTGCGGGGCAGCGCCCGGCACCAGCAGCGCATAGGGCGCGGGCAGGACCGGCCCGCCCCCCGCCAGCCAGGACAGGTCGGGGTCGGGCACCTGGGCGATGCCGGCACGGCGCAACTGGTCGCGCTGGCGGGCACGGGTATGCATGACATCGCGGTGGGGATTGTCGTGCGGCCAGCCCGCGCCCGCCGCGATCCCCGACCAGGCGGGACGGCCCGCCAGGCGAAAATAGCGCGACGACCGGCCGGATGTCTGCAGGTCGTAGACCATGTCGTACCCGACCAGCGTGCGGCGCAGCGCCGCCAGCCCGCGCAGGTTTCGCCAGGACGGGCGCGAATCCACCTCCACCCGGTCGAACCAGGGGGATGCGCGCATCAGGGCCGCGAACGGGGCGGTCGTCAGCAGGGTGACGGAGGCAGAACGATGATGGGCGCGGATGGCGGCGAAGGGGGCGAAGGCCTGGACCAGATCGCCCAGCGCACCCAGCTTGATCACGAGAATGCGCGTCATGCGTTCTCGTTAGGCCAGAATGTCCCGCGTGAAAAGAAGGCCGCCCCAACCATGAACCGGCGGGACGAACCGGCGTCGCCCCGAGGGGCCGGATTCTGGTTTGGCAGAATCAGGAGCGACGCCGGAAAAAGGGACAGCGGCAGCGCTACCCTTCTTCATGGAGGTTTCCGTCTCTTCTTGTTTCTTCTTGTTCTTCTATCTTCTTGGAGGTGGCACGCACCTCATGCCCTATCCGTAGCACAGTCTGGGGCGGAGTCGATGTTACACGATCACATATGACGCGAACGTGACAGTGCCACCCCTGCGTGCCTGTCCGAGCGGGATCAGGGGGCGTCCGGGTCGGCTTCCAGCACCGCCAGGTCCTGGCGGGCGAGGTCGGCCTGGCGGGAGTCCGGGGCGACCTCCATCACCTGTTCCCAATCCGCGCGGGCGCCGGGCATGTCGCCCAGCCGCTGCCGGACGATGCCGCGTTCCAGCAGGGCGGCGGCATCCTGCGGCGTGCGGCGCAGCGCCTGGTCGATATCGGCGCGGGCCAGGTCGATCCGCCCCAGCCGGCGATAGGCCGATGCCCGCACGACCAGGGCCTCGGCCTGCGCCGCCGGATCGGACGGCAGCGGCGTCAGGTCGGCGACCGCCTGGGCGGCGCGGTCACCGGCCACCGCCGCGCGTGCGTGCAGGATCAGCAGTCCCGCGTCCCTCGGGGCGAGGATCAGCCCGTATCCGGCGCTGTCGAGGACCCGGGGCGGGTCGCCATCCACCGCCCAGGCGCCCGCGGCGTCCCGCGCGATGGCGGCCCGGGTGGCGGGGTCGCCGGGGGCATGGGCCAGCCCGTCCAGCGCGACGGCCGCGCCGTGCGCGTCGCCCAGCGCCAGTTGCGCCAGCGCCCCCCAGCGCCCGGCGGCGATGCACGCCGCCGCCCCGCGCCGCCCAGGCGGCGGCATAATCCCGCGCACCGTCGGGGTCGTCGGGCAGATGCGACAGGCAGGTTGCCAGCGAGGGGCCGGACACCGCTTCCGGAAGGGGAACGGGCCGGGCCTGATCATGTCGCGGAGGCACGGCCCGCGCCTGCCCGCCGGCCGGGGCGGCCATCACCAGCCACGCCGGCAGCAGCCCCGCCCCCACCATGCGCAGGGCCGGCACCGCCCCCGGCAAGGCCGCGTGCGGTCGCCGGCGCACGTTTCGGCGCGCGTTTCCGGGCAGACACTGAAGCACCGAGACCGTCATGGGGTGATTTGGCGCAGGCCGGGAGGCGGCGGTCAAGCCCGCCCCCTTCGCGCAACGCGGGCGGAACGATGCACTGGCCGCCGGTTCATGCTAAGCGGGCGCATGGAGTCGCTTGCGCATCGCCCCGTCATTCTTCAGGTGCTGCCCGCCTTGGACGCGGGGGGGATCGAGCAGGGCACCATCGAAATGGCCGACGCCATCACCCGCGCCGGGGGCGTGGCGCTGGTGGCGTGCGCCGGCGGCCGGCTGCTGGCCCGCCTGCGCCATGCCGGCGGCGTGCATATGCCGATCGACCTGCGCACGAAGAACCCGCTGCGAATCCTGCTCAATGCACGGCGGCTGGCACGGCTGATCCGCGCGCAGGGGGTGCATCTGGTCCATGCGCGGTCGCGCGCCCCCGGCTGGTCGGCGGCGCTGGCCTGCCGGCGCACCGGGGTGCCGCTGGTGACGACATGGCACGGCGTGTACCGCGAGAGCGTTCCGGGCAAGCGGCGGTACAATGCCGTCATGGCATCGGGGCGGCGGGTCATCGCCATCAGCGCCTTCATCGCGCAGCGCCTGGCCCGCGATTACGGGGTGGGACCGGACCGGCTGCGGCTGATCCCGCGCGGGGTGGATACCGCGCGTTTCGACCCCGACATCGTGCGCGGCCCCCGCATCCAGGCCCTGGCCGAGCAATGGGGCCTGCCCGAGGACGCGGCGATCATCATGCTGCCCGGCCGGATCACCCCCTGGAAGGGCCAGGCCCTGCTGCTGGAGGCGCTGGCGCGGATGGAGGCCCAGGAGCAGGCCAGGGGCGGCAGCGGGCGCGACTGGGCCTGCGTCTTCGTCGGGCCGGCGCGGCGCCGCGACCGGTTCGCGCGCAGCCTGACGCAGATGGCGGAAACCCAGCCCGCCCTGCGCGGGCGGGTCTATTTCGCCGGCCTGTGCGCGGACATGCCCGCCGCCCTGGCGCTGGCGGACGTCGTGGTCATGCCGTCGCTGCGGCCCGAGCCCTTCGGCCGCGTGGTGATCGAGGCCCAGGCCATGGCCCGGCCGGTGATCGTGGCCGCCCACGGCGCGGCGATGGAAACCGTCGCGCACGGGCAGACCGGCCTGCTGGTGCCCCCCGGCGATGCCTCCGCCCTGGCCGGGGCGATCCGCGCGGTGCTGGACATGGCGCCCGAAGACGCCGCCGCCCTGGGCGCCGCCGCCCGGGCAAGCGTGCAGGCAAGCTACACCACGGCCGCGATGCAGCAGGCCACCCTGGCGGTGTATGATGAAATCCTGGGCTCCAGCCTGGCCGGATGGTTCGCCTGGCAGGCCGCCCAAGGCGATGCCACACCCGATGCCACGCCCGGGGATACGCCCCCCGACAGAACCGACCTCACAGGAACCGCCCATGTCCAGTAACCCGTCGCGGCGCGGCACGCGCGCCGCCCCGCGCCCCCCGGCCCGGCTGTCCACGTCCCTGGTGTCCTGGGCGCAGAGCCTGGCGGTGTTCTGCTTCGGCACCAGCATCCTGCTGGAAATCGGCCAGTCCCAGTGGCACTGGCCGCTGCTGTGGCACGGATGGCCCAGCCTGGTCCTGGACTGCACCGGCGCGCTGCTGATGGCGGGGTCGCTGGTGCTGCTGTGGGCGGCCCGGCGGCGATGACCGAAAAGAGCAAGGCCGAGAAGGCCGAGGCCGCCCGGCAGGAGCGCCTGGCGCGCGAGGCCGCCGCCCTGCGCGAGAACCTGCGCCGGCGCAAGCAGCAGTCGCGCGCCCGCGCCGACGCGCCCGCCGCGCCGCCCGTCCCGGACGCGGCGGCCGAGGACGGCGCAAAGAGCTGATTGCGGTCGGGCGCGGCCTTCGCTAGTGGTCGGGGCTGGCAGGGAGGAGGATGGTCACCCTCCACGCGACGGAAGGATCTTTGATGCCGATTATGCCCGATAGCTGGATCAGACAGCAGGCCCGCGAGGCCGGGATGATCGAACCGTTCGTCGAGCAGCAGACGCGCGAGGGCGTGATTTCCTACGGCCTGTCCTCGTACGGGTACGACGCGCGGGTGGCATCGGAATTCAAGATCTTCACCGACGTCGACAACGCCATCGTCGACCCCAAGAACTTCGCGTCCAACAGCTTCGTCACGCGTGAGGGGCCGGTCTGCATCATTCCACCCAACAGCTTCGCGCTGGCGCACACGGTGGAATATTTCCGCATCCCGCGCGACACGCTGGTCGTCTGCCTGGGCAAGTCCACCTATGCCCGCTGCGGCATCATCGTGAACGTCACCCCGCTGGAGCCCGAATGGGAAGGCCAGGTGACGATCGAGATCAGCAACACCACCCCCCTGCCGGCGCGCATCTACGCCAACGAGGGGATCTGCCAGTTCCTGTTCTTCCAGGGCGCGTCGCCGTGCGAGGTCAGCTATGCCGACCGGGCGGGCAAATATATGGGACAGCGCGGCGTCGCGACCCCACGGATGTAGGAGCCCGGCCATGGACCGTTTCATCATTCACGGCGGCCACCGGCTGCGCGGCGACATCGTCATCGGCGGCGCCAAGAACGCGGCGCTGAAGCTGCTGGTCGCGGGGCTGCTGACCTCCGAACGGCTGGTGCTGCGCAACGTGCCGCGCATCGCGGACATCACGACCATGCGCCGGCTGCTGGAACAGCACGGGGTCACGGTCGAGGACCTGGAGGGCGACGGCGGCACCCTGGCCGTCGGCGGCACCATCACGAACACCGAGGCCCCATACGACATCGTGTCGCAGATGCGCGCCTCGATCCTGGTGCTGGGCCCGCTGCTGGCGCGCTGCGGCGAGGCCCGGGTGTCCCTGCCCGGCGGCTGCGCCATCGGCACCCGCCCGGTGGACATGCACCTGAAGGGGCTGGAGGCGCTGGGCGCCGAGATCTCGCTGGAAAACGGGTATATCAACGCCCGCGCGCCGCGCGGGCTGGTGGGCGAACGCATCATCCTGCCGTTCGCCTCGGTCGGCGCCACGGAAAACCTGCTGATGGCGTCCTGCCTGGCACGCGGGCGGACCGAGATCATCAATGCGGCGCGCGAGCCGGAGATCGCGGACCTGGTCGCCTGCCTGAACGGCATGGGCGCGCGCATCACCGGCACGGGTACCGGCTCGCTGGCCATCGAAGGGGTCGAGGCGCTGCACGGCACGACCCACCGCGTGATGCCCGACCGGATCGAATGCGGCACCTATGCCTGCGCCGCCGGGATCACGGGCGGCGAGCTGCGGCTGATCGGCGGCCGGGCCGACCATCTGGGCGCGGTGGTCCGCGCGCTGGAGGAAGCCGGGGTCGAGGTGTTCCAGGAGGACGACGCCCTGCGCGTGCGCCGCACCGGGGCGCTGCGCGGCGTGGACATCATGACCGAGCCCTATCCCGGCTTTCCCACCGACATGCAGGCGCAGTTCATGGCCCTGCTGTCGGTCGCCGAGGGCGCGTCGATGGTCACCGAGACCATCTTCGAAAACCGGTTCATGCACGTGCCGGAACTGAACCGCATGGGCGCGCGCATCAACGTCCATGGTTCGTCCGCGATCATTCGCGGCGTGCATTCGCTGTCGGGCGCGCCGGTGATGGCGACCGACCTGCGGGCCTCGTTCTCGCTGATCCTGGCGGGGCTGGCAGCGCATGGCGAGACGATCCTGAGCCGCGTCTATCACTTGGACCGGGGCTACGAGGCCGTGGAACAGAAGCTGGCGCGCTGCGGCGCGCAGATCGAGCGCGTTCGGGAATGATGCGGCGCGCGCCCTTCCTGCGGCGGGGCGGAATGTGATAAGGCGCAGCCCACATGGCGCCTGGCCGGTATCGCATGGGGCGCGCGTTTTGTAGCTGGAGACCGCATGACCGCCCTAACCCGGGAGACAACCCAGGACACGAAGCTGATCCTCGCCCTGCCCAAGGGACGCATCCTGAAGGCCGCCGCCCCGCTGCTGGCCGGGGCCGGCCTGACGCCCGCCGCCGACTGCCTGGACGAGGGCAGCCGCCGCCTGCGCTTTCCCACCGACGATGCGATGCTGGACGTGGTGCGCGTGCGCTCGTTCGACGTCGCGACCTTCGTGGCCTTCGGCGGCGCGCAACTGGGCATCTGCGGCGCCGACGTGCTGATGGAATTCGACTATCCCGAGATCTACGCCCCGCTGGACCTGCGGATCGGCGCCTGCCGCGTGTCGGTCGCCCGGCCCAGGGGGCAGGAAGGAACCGACAATCCCGCGCGCTGGTCGCGGGTGCGGGTGGCCACCAAATATCCGGCCATCACCCGCCGCCATTTCGCCGCGCGCGGCATCAATGCCGACATCGTGCACCTGCACGGCGCGATGGAGCTGGCCCCGGTGCTGGACCTGTCGCACCTGATCGTGGACCTGGTCGATACCGGGTCCACCCTGCGCGCCAACGGGCTGGAGGAGACCGAGACGATCGCGACCGTCACCAGCCGGCTGATCGTCAACCGCACGGCGCTGAAGACCCAGCCGGAGCGGATCGGCGCGCTGATCGCGCGCTTCCGCCACGCCCTGGCCGCGTCCACGGTGGCGGAGACCGTCAGCGCATGAAACGGCTGGATACCGCGCAACCCGATTTCCGTGCCGCCTTCGCCCGCCTGCTGGACGACCGCGAGGGCGACACCGCCCGCGTCGATGCCCCGGTCGCCGAGATCCTGGCCGCCGTGCGTGCGCGGGGCGACGAGGCGCTGTGCGCCTATACCGCCCGGTTCGACCGCATGCCGGTCACGCCGGACCGCCTGCGCATCACCGAGGCCGAGATCGAGGCCGCCTGCGCCCGGGTCCCGCCCGACCTGCTGGCGGCCCTGGATGTCGCGGCCACCCGGATCGAGGCCTTCCACCGCGCCCAGATGCCGGCCGACCTGCGCTATACCGACGCGGACGGGGTGGATCTGGGCATGCGCTGGACGGCGCTGGACGCGGTCGGGCTGTACGTGCCCGGCGGCACGGCGGCCTATCCGTCCTCGGTCCTGATGAACGCCATGCCCGCGCGGGTGGCGGGGGCGGCGCGGCTGGCGATGTGCGTGCCGACCCCGGACGGCGTGCTGAATCCGCTGGTGCTGGCCGCCGCCCGACGCGCCGGCGTGACCGAGATCTATCGCGTCGGCGGGGCGCAGGCCGTGGCGGCCATGGCCTACGGCACCGCGACCATCCGCCCGGTGGACCGCGTGGTCGGACCCGGCAACGCCTATGTGGCCGAGGCCAAGCGTCAGGTGTTCGGCCGGGTGGGCATCGACAGCATCGCCGGCCCGTCCGAGGTCGTGGTGGTGGCCGACAGCGGCACCGATCCGCGCATCGTCGCGCTGGACCTGCTGGCGCAGGCCGAGCATGACGCCCTGGCGCAGTCGATCCTGATCACCCAGGACGCCACCCTGGCCGACCGGGTGGCGGAGGCGGTCGAGGCCGAACTGCGCACCCTGCCCCGCGCCGCCATCGCGGGGGCGAGCTGGGGCGCCCACGGCGCCATCATCACCGTGCGCGACCTGGACGAGGCCGCGTCGCTGATCGACGCGATCGCGCCCGAACATCTGGAACTGCTGCTGGCCGATCCGGAACCGCTGTTCGCCCGGGTCCGCCATGCCGGGGCGATCTTCCTGGGCCGGCAATGCGCCGAGGCGATCGGCGATTATGTCGGCGGTCCGAACCATGTCCTGCCCACCAGCCGGACCGCGCGCTTCGCCTCGGGCCTGTCGGTGTTCGACTTCCTGAAGCGCACGACCTTCATCGGCGCGGGGCCGGACGCGCTGCGCCGGATCGGGCCGGCGGCGGTGGCCCTGGCGCGGGCCGAGGGGCTGGACGCACACGCGCTGAGCGTGTCGGCGCGGCTGGACGCCGTGGCGCGCGAGTCCGACAAAGCTTGACCGCAGTGCCTACAATCCGCACATATCCGCCTGCATTCCACTTCATGGGCCGCTGGATCGCGCCACCTGGCCGATCCAGCGGTTCCGCCTGCACCGTTCTGCCGGCCCGGCGCCGGTCAACAAGATGATCGAAGGACACGATGTCTAAAGAAGACATGATCGAATTCAGCGGCACGGTGACCGAGCTGCTGCCCAACGCCATGTTCCGCGTGAAACTGGACAACGAGCACATGATTCTGGCCCACACCAGCGGCAAGATGCGCAAGAACCGCATCCGCGTCCTGGCCGGCGACCGGGTGAATGTCGAAATGACCCCGTACGATCTCAGCAAGGGTCGCATCACCTTCCGCTTCAAGTAAGGCGGACCGCTCCATGTCCGACAGCGCCCCGCCCCAGGTGGGGGATCCGGGGGTGGGGGAGCCCCGGCTCGTCCTGGCCTCCGCCTCGCCCCGCCGGCGCGACCTGCTGGCGCAGATCGGACTGGTACCAGGGCGAATCATCGCCGCCGATCTCGACGAACGGCCGCACGCCGGCGAACTGCCCCGCCCCTATGCCCAGCGCCTGGCGCGGGAAAAGGCCGCCCATGTCGCGGCCACGCTGGACGAACCCGCCCTGGTGCTGGGCGCGGACACGGTGGTGGCACTGGGCCGGCGCATCCTGCCCAAGGCCGAGGATCGCGCAACCGCGCAGCAGTGCCTGTCCCTGCTGTCCGGCCGGCGCCACACGGTGCTGACCGCCGTGGCCCTGCGCCCGACGGCATCGTGGACCGCGGGGCGCCCGGCCGAGCGCGTGGTCTTCAGCACCGTCGCCTTCTCCCGCCTGACCGACCGGCAGATCGACGCCCTGCTGGATGCGGGCGACTGGGACGGCAAGGCCGGGGGCTATGCCGTCCAGGGCCATGCCGCCGCCTTCATCCGCTTCCTGTCCGGCAGCCCCTCCGCCGTGATCGGCCTGCCGCTGTTCGAGGTCGCGCAGATGCTGCGCGGCCAGAAAGGGGACTGGATCCGGTGACGACGCGGATCCTGGCCGCCAGCGCGCCGGGCGAGATCCGCATCGCCGTCACCGACGACACCGGATTGCGCGACTACGCCCTGTGGCGCCCGGGCCGCCCCGACGGCGTGGGCGACCTGCATCGCGGCCGCACCGGCGCGCGCATGCCCGCCCTGGGCGGCACCTTCATCGACCTGGCCGACGGCACCGCCGGCTTCCTGCCGGACTCGGCCGGCACGGCCCCGACCGAAGGCGATGCCGTGCTGGTCCGCGTGGTCCGTGCCCCGCAGGGTGGCAAGGGCGCGCGCCTGAAGGCCGAAGGCGGGAGCGACGCGGCCGGGCCGCCCGCGCTGCTGGCGCGTGGCCCCACCCCGCTGGACGCGCTGGCCCAGGCATGGCCGGATGCGCCGATCGTGATCGACGACGCCGCCATCGCCGCACGCCTCCCGCCCGGCCTGCGGCCCCGGATGCAACGTGTCCCCCGCGCCTTCGACGAGGAAACCGAGGCCGCGTGCGCGGCACTGGCCGACCCGGTGGTGGCGCTGCCGGGCGGCATGCGCGCCAGCATCACCCCCACCCCGGCGCTGGTCGCGATCGACATGGACGGCGGAGGCGCCAGCACCGACCGGCGCGCCAAGCAGACGGCGCAATTCGCCGCCAACCGCGACGCGCTGCCGGCGTTGCTGCACCAGATCCGCCTGCGCAACCTGTCCGGCGCCATCGTGCTGGACGTGGCGGGACTGGCGATCCGCAAGCGCCAGGCCCTGCGCGAGACGATCGAGGCCGCCTTGGCCCAAGACCCGCTGCGGCCGCGCTTCCTGGGCTTCACCGCCCTGGGGCTGGCCGAAATCCTGCGGACCCGCATCCGCCCGCCGCTGCACGAGATGCTGTCCGGCGCGCCGGGCCGGGCGCTGCAGATGCTGGATGACTGGGTCCGCCGGTCGGCGGGCCAGCCCGGACGGCCGCCGGGCCTGCGCGTGGGCACCGACCTGGCCCGCGCCCTGGCCGAGGATCCGGACGCGATCGCCGACGCCCTGCGCCTGTCGGGCCACCAGCCGGCCTGGCGGCTGGACCCCGCCCTGGCGCCCCAGGGCTGGACATACGACCGGGACACACGACCATGACCGACCCCACCCCGACGAATACCGACCTTGCCCCCCTGCCCCCTTGCCCGATCTGCGGCCGGCCCGGGGCAGACGGCCTTCCGTCCCTTCTGCTCGAAGCGCTGCGGGGACATCGATTTGGGCCGCTGGTTCTCGGAAACCTATCGCGTGCCCGACCCGGACCAGGGATGGGACCACGGCGAGGACGGACAAATCTTCGACGAAAACGACCCGAGACGGGTTGATCCCGGCGATGAGGTGGGATAGATCACACCCCCACGGCGGCACGGTCCAACCGCACCGCCCGCGCCGGATGACGGCCCGGTGCCCAAGTAGCTCAGTTGGTAGAGCATGCGACTGAAAATCGCAGTGTCGGTGGTTCGATTCCGCCCTTGGGCACCATTCAAGCGACAAATCACAATAAATCGCCAGATATTCCCCGCGCTCAGGCACCGGTAGGCTGACGTTCGCCGATCTCCGGCTCCCTGGCGATCCCGGCGGCGCTGATCCGTCATTCGCCCGCTTGCGGACGTCGTCCGCCTGCGACCGCGCGGTCGGTCGAGGCTGCCCCATGATTGTTTTTCCTTGCCGGTACGCTTCTTGCGACTCTTACGACAGGTCTCGCGACGGGAAGACTGGAACAGATGGCATGACGATGCCGCGGACAGGCATCCTGTCGGCAGCATGGAAGATGCCGCACAGTAATGTTACGGTCCAAAGCTTTTGCCGCCTTCACATCACCACGCAAACCGTCAATGAATGTAAATTCGTGACACGTTACATTGATTGATCGACTCCACTTTACCATTCGGTAAAGACAGGGAGGGAGCACAGAATGCAACCGTGTGAGCAAAATGGCGTCCGGCGGACCGCCACACGCCGCAGCTTCAGGGTGGGCCTGCAAAGAATCGCGGCGGCAGGGGCTTTCGCCGCCGTATCCTTATCCTGTGCCCACGCAGCCGACCTTCCCGGACCCGCTGGCAATCCGGCACACGAGACCATTGTCGTTAACGGCATGTCCCGGGACGAGGTCCGGCAGGAAGTCGATAAAATGGTCTATGCGCCGTGGTATCGGCAGGTCGTGCGATGGGACAGTTCATTCTGCCCACTGGTCTCGGGTCTTCCCGAGCGCTTTCGCAGCTTCGTCGTCGATCGTCTGAACAAAGCCGCCGAATCGGTTATCCCAGGCATCTCGAAACATTGCGACACCGCGAACGTCATTGTCCTGTTTGCAGACAACGGGACGGACGCATTCAATGCGATTATCGCGCGCGCCCCGATGCTCGGCAGCGAACAACCTCCCAGGGGCATCGGGAGACATATTTCGATCCCACCCGAGATCGCGGCCGCGGACCTTCGGAAAAATCTCCCCGTGCGCTGGTATCGAAGCAATCTCAGGGTCCCGGCACCTGGTGCAATGGACGCATTCGTCCCCGGTATTGGCGAGCATAACGAACAAGGAGTTCCTGAATTCGAATCCTATTCGGGAGGGGACTGGATAAAAAAGACAACCCAATCCGAAACAGGTTCAACGATCGTTATCGTGGATTTACCACTTGCTTCGGGATCGACCTGGGGACAACTGGCAGATTATATCTCTTTCGTCGTTCTTTCCGGACCGAGACTCGGAGAGAGTTTCAACCAGAACTCCATCATGAGCCTGTTCAACGACAGCCATTTCCAGAAGACGGCGCCCTCCCGCCTCACGTCGTTCGACAGGGCGTTGCTTCACGCCCTCTATGCCGCCGATCCGGCCCAGGGCGCCAACGCCGAACAGGGCGAAATCGCCTATATGGTCGTGGACGACCTGTCCCTCCATCGTCCGACCGTGCGATAGCCGACAGGGGACCGGCGACGATCCTTATCGTGGATATCTTCTGAATCGCCGCTGCCGGGCAACGGCGGCCAGTCGGCGCATCCCGCCACGCACCGCGTCATTACTGCTATGGAACATAGGGGCCGGTCCCACGCATGGCCAGGTCATGGCCGCGGGGCGAAGCAGTATTTCCCACGTGTGCTCATCGCAGCAACAGCCTGATGATTCTTTTTTCCTTGAGGTGCCTGCGGGCCATCCATAAGTTTCGAAAATGAACTGATTTTCGGCGCATGGGGCCAATTTCGTTACGAAAGACGGGTGTCAGGCACGCCCGTCTTGGAGTATTGCGAGCCACGATTTCCGCACGACCTGACACGTGCGGAACAGGACGAACTGAGAAGGATCGAGGAATGACGCATCACCCCCGGAAGCCCGGACTGCGAAGCCGGCTTCTGGCCATGTCCTGTCTGGCCGGCGTCGTCTGCAGCGTTGCCCTGTCGGGTGCCGAAACCCGCGCCGCGACGACCACGACGACGCCGCCCAAGCGTCATGCCACGTCCAGCACCGCCGCCACGTCCGCGGCCCATGCCCCCGCCGCCCCGGCGGCCCATGCCGCGACCGCAGCCCACCCCGTGACCCCGCGCGCCGCCGCGCCGCGCACCACGGTGGCGCGGGCTGCCTCGCCCGAGGACATCTCGGTCGTCTCGTCACGCCAGGCGCTGAACGGCGGCGGCGGCATGATGCGGCTGGAAACGGCGCCGCATACCGTCCAGACCGTGGCCAAGGAATATATCGACATGCGCGCGCCAACCAGCACGGCGCTCGACCTGATCAAGAACCTGCCGAGCCTGAGCGTGTCCACGCCCGATACCGGCGGCATGCAGGGCGGCATGATCGAGGTGCGCGGCCTGACCGACCTGGACATGGGCCTGATGGTGGACGGCGCCCCCGCGGCGGCGGCCAAATACATGGCCGAGGACATCGATTCCGAGAACCTGGAAGAGGTCAACGTCACCCCCGGCAGCTCGGGCATCGACCTGCCGGTCATGTCGGCCGCCGGCGGCGTGATGAACGAGCAGTCGCACATCGCATCGCACAAGGCCGGCGGGCTGATGGATTTCTCGTACGGGACCAACAACCTGTCGCGCGAGTTCCTGCGTCTGGAATCGGGCGATATCGGCAACAGCGGCGTGCGCGCCTATGTCTCGTTTTCCAACACGCATGACAGGGCCTGGATGGGCGCGGGCATCAACGAACGCCACCACCTGGATTTCGGCGTGCAGAAGGACTGGGCCAACGGCTCGACCGCCAAGGTCTTCGTGTCGTGGAACAACGAAAACTTCACCATCGACAATTACCCGACCGCGCAGGAATTCTACACCTTCAAGCACACCGGGCAGGGCTGGGGCCGTTCGGCCAATCCTTCGGACGACAATTACTGGAAGAACAACAAGGATCACTGGAACCAGGTCTTCCTGACCGCGCCGCTGCATATCGTTCTGCCGGCACGCTTCAGCTTCGACCTGCAGCCCTATTTCAGCTTCGGGCAGGGCTGGGACGCGTCTCCGGGCGGCGTCGTCGACGGTGTCAACCAGACGAGCTTCTTCCTGCAGAACGCCACCCGCCAGGTGGGCGCGGTGACGAAGCTGGGCTACCAGATCGACCCGCATAACGCGTTCTCGCTGGGTTACTGGTACGAAAACAACTACACCGACCAGTCCTATCCCAGCGGGGCGACGAATGCCGACGGCACCCCGCCGAGCCCGTGGTACCTGTACAAGACCACCTCGCCCTACGGCCAGAACGCCGGATACGAGCTGCACTCGCTGTTCCTGCAGGACACCGCGAAATACCTGCACGACAAGCTGGTCATCCATGCCGGATTCAAGTTCGTGATGGCCAATACCTGGACCGCGGACCCGTACAACCGGTACAGCACCAACACGACCGAGCCGCTGCCGCAACTGTCCATCGGCTATACGTTCAACGAGCATCACCAGATCTACGTCAACGCGGAAGGCGACTATCGCCAGCCCAGCGCCGTCGACATGGGCTGGCTGCCCACCGCCCCCAACGCTTTCCCGAAAAACCAGTATTCCATCAAGGAAGAGCTGGGATACCGCTATCACGACAAATACGTCATCGTTGACCTGGCGCTGTTCAACTACAACGTCACCAACCGTATCGTGAACCAGTATATCGGCTATAACAGCTTCAAGCCGATTTCGATCGGCAACCAGACCATGCGCGGCTTCGACCTGATGGTATCCGGCCGCTCCATCCACGGCTTCAGCCCCTATGCGTCGATCGAATACCTCAACGCCCGGCAGGACAGCAATGTCATGGACCTCAACGAGGCCGTGCCGACATTGATCCATTCGAAGGGCACGCAGGCGGTCATGGCGCCGCACGTCATGGCCAATTTCGGATTGACCTATACCTACAAGGGATTCTTCGCCAACGGCAGCGTGCATTATACCGGCGCGCAGTCGGTCAGCGTCGCCGGGGACCAGCGCATGCCGGGCTACGTCACCAACACGCTGTCGCTCGGCTATCACTTCAAGCCGTTCATGTTCGCCAAGTCTCCGACATTCCGTCTGAACTTCACGAACCTGACCGGCTCCATCGTCCGCACCGGCCCGATGGGCGTGGTCTATCGCGCCACGGATCAGAACGCCAACACGACCGGCACTGGAAATTCCTTCATGGTCGAACCGCGTTTCACGATGACAGGCACCGTCTCGACCGCTTTCTGACGGCCAGCCGGGGGCGGCGATGCCGCCCCCTTCATGCTCCGGCGGGCGCCATGCGGCGCCCGCTTTTTTTTGCCCGCGACCCGTCGCGATATTGAACCCCGCCGCCCTGCCGCCAATCTCTGGCAGACCGCCATCAGAGAGGGAGGCAGGCCATGCAGAACCATCGCAAACTGGTCCCGGCCGAGGCGGTCGAACTCGTCGCGCGCCACGGACCCGACGCCGTGCTGATCGCCCGGATGTACCTGGTCCAGGCCCGGGAAGCCAATGACGAGCTCCGGACCATCCATTGGCAGACCCTTGTCGAAGCCGCCGAGGCCCTGCTGGCCGAGCGCAACAGCGACCCGGGCCGCCGGTCCCTGGCCGGATGAGGGAACGGAAGGGAAGGCGACTTCGGAAATCAATTGTTTATCCGTCAGGAGATTTCAGGAATACCTCTTGATATCGACCCCTGTCGTCCCAGCTTCCAGGGGCCGGGTCGCAGCCACGGTCAGCGTGGCGTCCCCGGCCATGCCAGAGCAGATCGTGATGAGGTAAGATCACCTGATCACGTGAAGATGCTCTGAAAACAAAAGCCTGGAATGCGTGATCGGGTTTACCCGATCACGCATTCCAGAGGGGAACGAACCAATGGCTATGCGCTCTCTGATGCCCTGGGGACGGGATGACAGTCGGCCACCCATGCCGGCGCAGGACCGGCAAGGCGGTCCGTTCATGAGTCTCCAGCGGGAAATAGACCGGCTGTTCGACGATTTCATGCAGGCATGGGATCCGCGCAGCCCCACCGGCAGCACCTGGCCCAGTGTCGAGGTCGCCGATACCGATACCGCGATGACCGTCACCGCCGAACTGCCGGGCCTGACCGAAAAGGATGTCACGCTCAGCGTCGATAACGGGGTGCTGTGCATCTGCGGCGAACGCCGCCAGGAAAGCACGGATGCGTCCAGCGGGTACAGCGAGCGACGCTATGGCCGCTTCGAACGCCGCTTCTCCCTGCCGCACGGCGTCAAGGAGGACGAAGCCACCGCCCGGTTCCAGAACGGCGTGCTGACCGTCACCATGCCGAAGGGGGCGGAAGCCCCGCAGGGGCGGCGCATCCCGATCAACACCGAAACCCAGCATTGACGACCTAACCGCCCGCCGCGATGCGCCCCCGCCCGGGGGCGTGTCGCTTCGGGGGGCGCATCGCATGCGGACAAACTCTTACGGGATGGCGTAATCCGGGCTACATTTCCGCCATGACCGAATCCCAGGCCCTGCACCGATCCATCCTGACGGTCGATACGCATATCGACATTCCCTGGCCCGACCGGGGCGACATCGCGCAGGAGACATCCTACCGCCATGTCGACCTGCCGAAGCTGCGGCGGGGCGGCATCGCCGCCGCCTGCCTGGTCGCCTATGTCGGGCAGGGCCCGACCGATGCGGACACCCATGCCGCCATCGGGCAGCAGGCGCTGGACATGCTGGATGCGATCGGCCGCAGTGGCGCGACCGGCGAGGCGCGGATCTGCCCCCTGGCGGACGAGATCGAGGCCGCCTTCCGCGACGGCGTCACCGCGATCGTCCCGGCGGTGGAAAACGGCTACGCGATGGGCGAGGACCTGTCGCTTCTGGCCCGGTTCCGCGCGAAGGGCGCGCGCTACATGACCCTGACCCATAACGGGCATAACGCACTGGCCGATTCCGCCCGTCCCTCGGCCGCGCTGGGCGACGTCGAGAGCCGCCATGGCGGGTTGTCCGGCCTGGGGCGCGAGGCGATCGCGGAGATGAACCGGCTGGGCCTGATGGTCGATATCTCGCACACCGCGCGCAGCACCATGATGCAGGCCGTGCGCCTGTCGCGCAGCCCGGTCCTGGCCACCCATTCCTGCGTCCGCGCGCTGTGCGACCATCCGCGCAACCTGGACGACGAACAGCTCGACGCATTGCGCGACTGCGGCGGCGTGGTCCATATCACGGCGGTCGATGCCTTCCTGCGCCCGCGCGAGGCCCGGCGGAAGCGGCCGGTGAACGTGGCGGACTATGTCGATCACATCGACTATGTCGTGGACCGGATCGGGGTCGGGCATGTCGGCATTTCGTCGGATTTCGACGGCGGCGGCACCATCGAGGGCTGGCGCAACGCGGCGCAGTCCCCCGCCCTGACGGCGGAACTGCTGCGCCGGGGCTACGACGCGGCCCAGATCGCCGCGATCTGGGGCGGCAATTTCCTGCGCGTGCTGCGGGCGGCCGAGGACGTCGCCGCATCCTGACGGGACGCCGGCTCTAGCCCCGGGGAACGTGACCGCCTATACCTGCCGGGATTTTTCTCTACGGACAGGACGGAACATGACCGCCAGCACGGATTACAAGGTACGGGACATCTCGCTCGCCGAATGGGGCCGCAAGGAGATTTCGATCGCCGAGGGTGAAATGCCCGGCCTGATGGCACTGCGCGAGGAATTCGGTGCCAGCCAGCCGCTGAAGGGCGCGCGCATCGCCGGCTGCCTGCACATGACGATCCAGACCGCCGTGCTGATCGAGACCCTGACCGCGCTGGGCGCCACCGTGCGCTGGTCGTCGTGCAACATCTTTTCGACCCAGGACCACGCCGCCGCCGCCATCGCCGCGACGGGCGTGCCGGTCTTCGCCTGGAAGGGCCTGTCCGAGGACGAATTCTGGTGGTGCATCGAGGCGACGGTGAAGGGTCCGGACGGCTGGACGCCGAACATGATCCTGGACGATGGCGGCGACCTGACCGTGCTGATGCACGACAAGTACCCCGACATGCTGAAGGACGTGCGCGGCCTGTCCGAGGAGACGACCACCGGCGTGCATCGCCTGTGGGAAATGGCGAAGAAGGGCACGCTGGCCGTGCCCGCGATCAACGTCAACGACAGCGTCACCAAGTCGAAATTCGACAATCTGTACGGCTGCCGCGAGAGCCTGGTGGACGCGATCCGTCGCGGCACCGACGTGATGATGGCCGGCAAGATCGCCGTCGTCGCCGGCTATGGCGACGTGGGCAAGGGATCGGCCGCGTCGCTGCGCAATGCCGGCTGCCGCGTTCTGGTAACCGAGGCCGACCCGATCTGCGCCCTGCAGGCGGCGATGGAAGGCTACGAGGTCGTGACGATGGAAGGCGCCGCCCCGCGCGGTGACATCTTCGTCACCTGCACCGGCAATGTCGACATCATCACCATCGACCATATGCGCGAGATGAAGCACCGCGCCATCGTCTGCAATATCGGGCATTTCGATTCCGAGATCCAGATCGACGCGCTGCGCAACTTCCCCTGGGACAACATCAAGCCGCAGGTGGACGAGGTCGTCTTCCCCGACGGCAAGCGCCTGATCGTCCTGTCCGAGGGCCGTCTGGTCAATCTGGGCAACGCGACGGGTCACCCGTCCTTCGTGATGTCGGCGTCCTTCACCAACCAGACGCTGGCGCAGATCGAACTGTGGACCGCGCCGGCCGGCAAGTACGAGCGCAAGGTCTACACCCTGCCCAAGCACCTGGACGAAAAGGTCGCGGCCCTGCACCTGGCGAAGGTCGGCGCCGAATTGACGCGGATGACGGCGAAACAGGCCGACTATATCGGCGTTCCGGTCAACGGGCCGTTCAAGAACGACCTGTACCGGTACTGACGGTCCGGCGCACCGGATGCGCCGCATTGCATGCGGTCGCATCCGGTCCCCGGGACCAACGACCAGGGGAGTTTCAGACCATGAGCATCTTCGGAACCATTCTTTCCACGATCTTCGGCCATGCCGGCGTCACGCCCGCGGGCGCGTCCACGGCCAATCCGCAGGTCACGCTGACGCCGTCGGGCACGGCCGCCCCCCAGGCCACGCCGCCGGGCGCATCCCCGACCACGGCCCCAGCCCCAGCTCCGGCTGCAGCCACCGCTCCGGCGCAGCCGGTCGACGTCGCCGCCATCCTGTCCGCCCTGGCAGCCAAGGCGCCGCAACCGCTGAACTGGCGGCAGTCGATCGTCGACCTGATGAAGCTGCTGGGCCTGGACAGTTCGCTGGCCGCGCGCAAGCAACTGGCGGAGGAACTGCATTATACCGGCGACATGAACGATTCCGCCGGAATGAATACCTGGCTGCACAGGCAGGTCATGCAGAAGCTGGCGGACAATGGCGGCAAGGTTCCCGACGACCTGAAATGACCCGCTGAATGAACCATGTCGCGAACCGGCCCGACCCTGTCGAGGCGCGCCTGCCGCCCTGGCAGCTTCTGGTCTGCGGTTTGCAGCATGTGCTGGTGATCTATGCCGGGATCGTCGCGGTGCCGCTGATCATCGGCAGCACGCTGGGGCTGGACGGCGCACAGCAGGCGATGCTGGTCAATGCCAGCATCCTGACATCCGGCATCGCCACGCTGGTCCAGACCCTGGGGCTGGGCCCGTTCGGCGCACGCCTGCCGCTGATCCAGGCATCGTCCTTCATCGCCCTGCCGCCCATGGTCATGATCGCGCGGGAATACGACCTGCCGACCGCCTATGGCGCGGTCATCGGCGGCGGGCTGGCCACCTGCCTGCTGGCGCCCCTGGCCAGCCGGCTGACGCGCTTCTTCCCGCCCGTGGTGATCGGCAGCGTGATCACCGTCGTCGGGCTGTCGCTGATGCCGGCGGCGGCGAACTGGCTGGGCGGGGGGCGGCCGGGGGACCCCGGCTTCGGCGCGCCCGCGCACCTGCTGCTGGGTTTCGCGACCCTGGCCCTGACCCTGCTGATCACCGCGCGGGCCGGCGGCATGGGGCGGACGCTGGCCATCCTGCTGGGCATGGCGGCCGGCTGCGTGCTGGGCATCCTGACCGGGCAGGCCGATTTCACCCCCATGCGCCAGGTGGCGTGGATGGCGCCGCCGCCGGTGCTGCCATTTGGCGCACCGGCCTTCCACACCGTGCCGATCCTGGTCATGACCATGGCGATGATGGTCATCCTGGTGGAGACCACCGGCAACTGCCTGGCCGTCTCGCGCCTGGCGGGGCGGACGGCATCGCGCGCGGTGCTGGCGCGCACCTATGCCGCCGATGGATTGTCCACCCTGCTGGGCGGATTCCTGGGCGGCACGCCCTATAACGCCTTCGCCCAGAATACCGGGCTGATCGCCCTGACCGGCGTGCGCAGCCGCTTCGTCGTCGCGGCGGCGGGCGCCCTGATGGTCGCAATGGGCCTGTTTCCCCGCCTGGGCGCCGCCGTCGCCTGCATGCCCCGGCCGGTCCTGGGCGGTTCGGCGATCCTGATGTTCGGCATGACCGCGATGGCCGGCATCCAGGACCTGGCGCGCATCCGCCCCTCCGGCACGGCGCACGCGCTGGTCGCCGCCGTGGCGATCGGGGCGGGCGTGCTGCCGATGGCCTGCCCGACCCTGTTCGCCCACCTGCCCGGTCCGCTGCGCATCCTGACCGCCAGCGGCGTGTTCATGGCGGCGTTCTGCGCGGTGACGCTGAACCTGCTGCTGTCCCCGGACCAGATATCCCGGACCGGACCCTGCGAGGACGCAACCGATGCATGAAGCCCCCACACCGACCGACCTGGACCTGCTGCGGCGGGCCATCGCGCTGTCGGCGGACGCTCGCGCGCAGGGGCGGCATCCGTTCGCGGCGCTGGTCGCCGATGCGCAGGGGCGGGTGGTCAGCACCGCCATCAACAATTCCATGCCGCCCGAAGGCGATCCGACGCAGCATGCCGAACTGCGCGCCGTGGCCGGCGCCGCGCGCATCCTGCCGCCCGACGCGATGGCGGACTGCACGCTTTATACCAGCGCCGAGCCCTGCTGCATGTGTGCCGGCGCGGTCTACTGGACCAATATCCGCCGCGTGGTCTACGCGCTGTCGGAGCACCGGCTGCTGGCCCTGACCGGCGCGCACCCGGAAAACCCGACCTTCGCCCTGCCCTGCCGCGAGGTATTCGCCCGTGGGCAGCACCCCGTCGCGGTGCTGGGCCCGATGCTGGAGGACGAAGCCGCCGGCCCGCATGCGGGCTTCTGGTGCGACGGCCCGCCGGCAGGCTGATCCCCCCGCCCCCCCGGCCGGTCCCCGGGCGCGGCGCGGGATTGCAACCGGAAGACGGGCATGCCAAGTGTGCCCTTGCGTCCCGAGCGGTCCCGGATGTCCCCCATGCCCGATACGATTGCCCAGACCGAGATCTCCCTTGTCGACACGCCCGTGACCGATGCCGCCGACGGCCTGGTCTGGGCGGTGTCGTGCGTGCCCGGACATCGGCCGGTGCAATTGTCGGCGCACGAAGCAACATTGCACCTGAACGACCATCCGCCGGCCCGCCTGGACGGCGAGGACGCCGCGCCCGGCGCCGCGGCCGATCGGGGCTGGGTGTGGCTTCATTACGACGTCGTCCATACCGCCAGCCGCGCCCGGGTCGAGGCGATCGGCTGCCTGCCCGAGGAAGCCCGCGCCACCCTGGGCGGTACCGACCGGGGCACCCGGCTGGAAGCGGATGGCGAGCTGGTGTACGGCGCCCTTCCCGGCTTCGACGACAGCATGAGCGACGACGACACCAACGTGTCGGCCTGGCGCTTCGCCGTGCTGCCGGACCTGCTGATCACCACGCGGCGGCATCCGGTTCCGGCCCTGGGCGCCGCCTATCGGTGGTTGCAGCGCGGCGACACGCCGCGCACGCCGGCCGAGATCGTGGACCGTACGCTGCTGGAATTCGCCGACACGGTGCGGCGCAATATCGCCATGCTGGACGATCAGCTTGACCGGGCCGAGGATCTTCTGCTGACTCTGGACCAGCATACCGATTTCGGCCGCATCAGCGGCCTGATCGGCAAGGTGCGGCGCCGGTCGACCGAACTGCGCCGCGTCATTTCGCCCGTCGACCGGATTTTCCACAGCGAGGACCTCGAATTGCCGGAATGGGCCGAGGACGACATCCGCGACCGCTCGCAGCGGCAGATCCACGCGGCGCTGGATGATCTTCTGGCGCTTCAGGACCGCGCCCGCTCGCTGCAGGACGAACTGGCATCGGGCCAGGCCGAGGAGACCAACCGGCGCCTGTATACCGTGTCGGTGGTCACCACGCTGATGCTGCCCGCCACTTTTGTGACCGGATTCTTCGGCATGAATACCGGCGGGATGTTCCTGGCCACCGGCGCCATGGGCACTGTCGAGGCCGGCGGCGTCTGCTTCCTCTTCATGGTCATCACCTGGCTGCTGCTGAAATTCGCCAAACTGCTCTGACCCCATCCGGTCGGGTCGGCCCCCATCAGTCCGGACCCCGGAACAGACGATCCGGCAACCGCGAAGGACATACCGTCATGGACACTCAATCCGAGACCCATCCGCCGCCGCCGCCCGCCGCCGACCTGGACGGCTTTCCGGTCGCCGCGAAGTCGCTGCTGTCGGAACGGCGGCTGCACACCCTCAAGCAGGGGGACATGTTCGGCGTCTTCGACCAGACGGGCGACATCCTGTTCGGCGACGGCATCGCGGACGGGCTGTATTTCCATGACACGCGCTACCTATCCGGCCTGTCCATGACCCTGCAGGGCGTGCGGCCGATCCTGCTGTCCTCGACGGTGCGCGAGAACAACGTGCTGCTGTCGGTCGACCTGACGAACACGGACATCGACGGGCCGGACGGCCGGAAGATGAATCACGACCTGCTGCATGTCCGCCGGTCGCGCTTCCTGTGGAACCGCGTGTGCTACGAACGGGTCGAAATCCGCAATTTCGACGTGGAACCCCGCACCGCGCTGCTGGACATCCGCTTCCTGGCCGATTTCGCGGACCTGTTCGAGGCCCGCGGTTCCACCCGCGCCCGTCGCGGCACGCAGCGCGAACCCGTGGTCACCGACAGCGAGGTAACGCTGGCCTATGACGGGCTGGACGGGCGGCGGCGGACCACCCTGCTGCGCTTCTGGCCGCCGCCGGCATCGCTGGACGCACGCCATGCCGCCTTCCGCTTCGACCTGCCGCCGGGGCAGCGGGTGCTGATCCATTACGAGGTCGAGTGCGACCCCGACGGCGTCCACGACGCCCAGCCGAACCGCCGCTTCCTGACCGGCGCGGTCGAGGCCCGGCGGGCGCTACGCCTGTCCTCGTCCCGGGCGGCGGCGATCGCCACGTCCAACGAGATCTTCAACGAGGCCATCCGCCGCTGCATCTGCGACATCTACATGCTGCTGACGGACAAGAAGACCGGTCCGTACCCCTATGCCGGCGTGCCGTGGTTCAGCACCGCCTTCGGCCGCGACGCGCTGATCACCGCCATGCTGACGCTGTGGCTGGACCCGGAGATCGCGCGGGGGGTCCTGAACTACCTGGCCCGGCACCAGGCCCGGGTCGAGGACCCCGTCGCCGACGCCGAGCCGGGCAAGATTCTGCACGAGGTCCGGCACGGCGAGATGGCGGAACTGGGCGAGGTACCGTTCCGGCATTATTACGGATCGATCGATTCCACGCCGCTGTTCGTCATGCTGGCGGGCCAGTATCTGGAGCGGACGGGCGACGTCGCGCTGATGACCATGATCTGGCCGAACATCGAACGCGCGATCGACTGGATCGACCGCTACGGCGACCGCGACGGCGACGGGTTCGTCGAATATGGCCGCCGCAACAAGGACGGGCTGATCAATCAGGGCTGGAAGGACAGCTACGACAGCATCTTCCACGCCGACGGCACGCTGGCCGAAGGCCCGATCGCGCTGTGCGAGGTCCAGGCCTATGTCTACGCCGCGCGGCGCGCCGCCGCGACCATCGGGCGCCGGCTGGGCAAGACGGCCTATGCCGAGCGGCAGGACCACCTGGCCGAGGCGCTGCGCGTGGCCTTCAACGCGCGCTTCTGGATCGAGGAACTGGGCACCTTCGCTCTGGCGCTGGACGGCCACAAGAAACAGTGCCGCGTCCGGTCGTCGAATGCCGGGCATGTCCTGCTGACCGACATCACGACCCCGGACCGGGTGCCGTCCCTGGTCCAGGGGCTGATGCACCGGTCGTCCTTCACCGGCTGGGGCATCCGCACGATCCCCGAGGGCGAGGCGCGCTACAACCCGATGGCCTATCACAACGGATCGGTCTGGCCGCACGACAACGCGCTGATCGGGCTGGGGCTGGCCCGCCACGGCTATCGCGACGAGGCCGCGCGCCTGTTCCGCGGCATGTTCGAGGCCGCGTTCTATACCGACCTGCGGCGCCTGCCGGAACTGTTCTGCGGCTTCACCCGCAACCGGGCGGAGGGGCCGGTGCGCTACCCGGTGGCCTGTTCGCCACAGGGCTGGGCGGCGGCGACGCTGCCGGCGCTGATCCAGTCTACCCTCGGCCTGAGCTTCGACCCCGCGACGGTGGCGGTGCATTTCGAGCGGCCGCGCCTGCCGGAATTCCTGGACGAGATGACGCTGTACAACCTGGAAATCGGCGGCGACCGGGTGACGGTACGCCTGGTCCGCGTCGGCAACGAGGTCGCGATCAACGTGGTCGAGCGCACGGAATCGATCCGGGTGCAGATCGCAAGCTGAGGAGACAGGCGGCGCACGCGATTCTGTTGCGCCAAAGATCGGGTTTCTGTAAAGCCTTAGAGGACATTCCTTTCCATCGACCTGAAGTGGTCCAGAATTTCGCCACAATCGGTCCCGAACGTCTGTCCTCTTCACGGCGTGGCCCGTCCGGGCCCGGCGCCTGTTCCGGATGAGTCCCTGATGACCCGACGCCCGCACGGTTCCGCCCCCCGTCCATTCCGGCACAAACAGGACGACCGGGGGGCCGGGGCCACCGTTGCGCCCAGGGTCGCGGGCGCCGTGGCGGCCCGCGTCGCAGGGGTGGCCGGGCTGGCGGGGCTGCTGGCGGCCTGTGCCGGCACGTCGGGCCCGCAGATCCCCGTGACGCAGGAAGCCGCGAATTACCGCGCGCATGCCAAATCCTACTACGCCCCGCCGGGACCGCCCGAGGACCCGTGGGGCCCGTATATCGAGGAAGCGTCCAAGCGTTTCGACGTGCCGGATACATGGATTCGCTCCGTCATGCAGCGGGAATCCGGCGGCCAGTTGTTCCGCAACGGCCAGTTCGTGACCTCGGCCCCCGGGGCGATGGGCCTGATGCAGTTGATGCCCCCCACCTATGACGAGCTGAAGGGTGAGTACGGGCTGGGCGACGACCCGTTCAACCCGCATGACAACATCCTGGCCGGCACCGCCTATATCCGGCAGATGTACGACATCTACGGCTCTCCCGGCTTCCTGGCCGCGTACAATACCGGACCGGGGCGCCTGGACGATTTCCTGGTCCATAACCGGACCCTGCCGCGCGAAACCCGCAACTATGTCGCCGCGATCGGCCCGCAGATCGCCGGCATCACGCCCAATGTCCGCTCGCAGGCCGACCTGATGGTCGAAGCCCACGACGTGGCGCGCGGCCATGTCTACGCGGCCGCGCAGACCAGCGCGGAAACCCGCTCGGTCCGCATGGCCTGGGCCCGGCGCGCCGACCATGGCGGCACCGACGATACCCAGCCCGTCCAGGTCGCCGAGGCCCCGCCCGAGACCGACCGCGCGCCCGCCCCCGCCTATACGGCCTGGAAGAGCGTGGCCCCCGCCGGCGGCGGAACACCGGCCGACGCGGTCCGCGCCGCCTGGGCCGCCCGTGCGCGGCCCGAGGACGAAAGCCCCGCCACGCCCCCGGCCCTGGCCGCGGCGGCCCCGCCGCTCGCGCCGCTGCCCGCCGCCCCGCCGGCGGCAGGCCCCGCCAGCGGGCACGGCTTCCACCTGGTCAACCCGGCGATGGCCGAGCCCGCGCCCCTGCTGCGCCGGTCCAGCCTGGCGCCGGCCCCCCGCGACTGGGCCATTCAGGTCGGGGCGTTCGGTTCGTCCGCGCTGGCGTCACAGGCGGCGGGCCATGCCCGCCAGCGCGCCGCCACCGTGCTGGGCGCCGCCCGGCCGCAGGTGGCCAGCGTGCATATCGCCAGCGGGCACCTGTATCGCGCGCGACTGACCGGCCTGTCACACGATGCGGCGATCGAGGCCTGCCGCCGCCTGTCGGGCGGTGCGGATAATTGTGTTGTCATTTCCCCCGATTCGCGGTCCTGATGGCAACGTACCTGAGCGTATAGGGCCCATCATGCTCCGCACTCTTCTTCTGCGCCGCTGCGTCAGGTTGGGCATGGCGCTGCCCCTGGCGATCGCGCTGTCCTTCATGGCCGTCACCTCGCTGTCGCCCGCGCGGGCCGCGCTGCCGCCCGGCAGCATGGCCCCGCTGTTCGATGCGCCGGCCAGCCTGGGCGGCAAGCAATTCCATTTTGCCCTGGCCGACGCCCTGCGCCACGGGCCGGTGGTGCTGTATTTCTACCCCGCCGCCTTCACCCGCGGCTGCACCATCGAAGCGCATGATTTTGCCGACGCGATGGATCAGTTCAAGGCGCTGGGGGCCACGGTCATCGGGATTTCGATGGACAAGATCGAGACACTGGACCGGTTTTCGGTCAGCGAATGCCGCAGCCGCTTTCCCGTCGCGTCCGATCCGGCGGGACGGATCGCCAGTTCCTACGATTCCAAGATGCCGCTGCTGCATTATGCCAGCCGCACGTCCTATGTCATCGCGCCGGACGGGCACATCCTGTCCGCCTACAGCGCCATGGCCCCGGCGGGCCACATCACGGGCAGCCTGGCCGCGCTGCGGGCCTGGAAGGCGCATGGCGCGTAAACGGCCACGCGTAGAATCGTCCTACCGCTTCACCCCGCCCAGGACCGCCAGGCACTGGTCCCGCACCGCGCGCAGCGCCCCGTCCCGCACATGGCGTAGCGCGGCGCGGGTGCGGCGGACATAGCCTTTCATGTCCGGCACCTCGTCATGCATGAAGGGCCGGGCACAGACGCGTTGCGGGTCCAGCGCCGGATAGCGCGCATCCATCGCCTGCAGCACCAGCGGCGCGTTCTGCGGCAGCGCCAGGGCCAGCGCCGCCGTCACGGCCGGCCCGCTATCGGAATCCAGCCCCGGGGCCATGGCCGGCACCAGCGCGACCCACGCCGGATCGGCCCCGGCAATTCCGTCCGTCACCGTATCGAACCCGTCGGAATCGGTCAGGCCGCCCAGCGCCTGCGCCGCGCCGTCCCTCTGGATGGCGGCCGCGACACTGGCCGGGGTGGGCGTGTCCGGAGCGGCAGGGGCCGCATGGCCCGGCACGGCCGCCAGCAGGAACAGGCACAGGGTCGGTCCGATCTTTTTCATCACATTATCATGAGCGAACCGGGGAAGGTTGGGAAGCGATGGTCCCTGTTCTTTTTTTGAAAAAAAGAACCAAAAAACTTTTGATCCGTTCAGGGATTTTTTGCTGGGACACACGAGTCCCCTTAACGAATCAAAGTCTTTTTGCTTCTTTTTCTTCAGAAAAAGAAGAATCCACCACCACCAACGCATCCCCCGCAATCGGCGAAGGCACACGATCACGCGGCAACAGCGCACGGAACCGCCCGTCATAGCTGGCCGCCTGTTCGTACAGCACATCCAGCAGGCCGTGACGGTCCATGAAGACGTTCAACGCCGAGGGAATACGCACGCAGCCTTCGGATGCCGGATGGCCCAGGCGGGATTCCAGAAAATCCGGGTCGGTGGCATGGATTTCCAGCCGGATCTGTCCCTTCTCGCGGCTGGGCAGCCAGCCTTTTTCCGCCCATTGCCAGCCCATGTCCCACACCCGCATGCCCCGCACGCCGATGCCGCGAATACCGTTTTCGTTGCGCGTGCCCTGGGCACGATAGCCCAGCCGATCGGGCGAATTGATGAAGACCCCCGTAGGGGTCACGTAATTGAACTTCCGCCCGGTGCGCCCGGTGGAGACACGTGTGCCGCCCAGCACCTGCCATGGCGCAGTCCCCGGCAGGGCCAGGACGAAACAGACACGCTGCACGCGGGGACTGCGATCGACCACCATCAGCAACTGCGCGCGATCGACCACGACGTCCGACTGCGCCATCTGCGCGCGGGCCAGCCCGATCCAACGCGCCTCGTCGGCCGGCGACAGCGGCTGGAAATGGGGAATGTCGCGCCGCATCAGCGTGGCCAGGCGCGCGGCCTCGGCCCGGGCGGCATCATCGTCCAGGGCAGGCAGCGGGGGAATGTCGATGGCCGGATTGTCTTCGGCAGGGGCGACGATCGTCGCCGGGGCGGCGGCCGGGGGCGCGGGGACAGGCGAGGCAGCACAGGCCGAAAGCGCGGCGGCCAGGATGACACCGCCCGCGATGGTCGTCCCGACCATCGAATAGACTGCCCGCATGCGCCCCCCTTCAGAAGCTGTTTCAAAAGCCCCGCTGCTGGCGATCCGACGCGCGTTTCCTGCGCTCCGCTGCTCACGGCCCACAAGGCCGCTCCGCTTCGGTGCTCTGAAACACACGCCGGGCGCGGCCCTTCGGGCCGCTCTCGCTCAGCATCAGAACTTCTGAAACAGCCTCTCAGCCCCGCCACCGGCCCGGCAGCGTCATAACAACCCTGTGTCATGACGCCCGGCACGGCTTCGCGTTCCCGGACGGGACGTGATGCACGGATGGGCGGGCCCAGGGGCCGCCCATCCGTGCGGCCGGTCGGTCAGATGTGGATGGCGCGCTTCTCGACGTCCAGCGCGGCCTCCTTCAACGCCTCGCTGAGGGTCGGATGCGCGTGGCAGGTGCGGGCGATGTCTTCCGAGGAAGCCCCGAATTCCATCGCCAGCGTGGCCTCGGCGATCATTTCGCCGGCGCCGGGGCCGATGATATGCACGCCCAGCACGCGGTCCGTGGTCGCTTCGGCCAGCACCTTCACGAAGCCGTCCGTCATGCCGATGGCACGCGCGCGGCCGTTGGCGGTGAAGGGGAACTTGCCGACCTTGTAGGTCACGCCGGACGATTTCAGGTCCTCTTCGGTCCGCCCCACGGTCGCGACCTCGGGCCACGTATAGACCACGCCCGGGATCGCGTCGTAATTCACATGGCCCGCCTGGCCGGCCAGGATTTCCGCGATCGCGACGCCTTCCTCCTCGGCCTTGTGCGCCAGCATCGGGCCGGCGATCACGTCGCCGATCGCATAGACGCCCGGCACGCTGGTCGCGAAATGACCGTCGGTGATGATCCGGCCGCGCTTGTCCAGTGCGACGCCGGCCTCTTCCACACCCAGGCCCTTGCTGTAGGCGTTGCGGCCGATCGCCAGCAGGACGATGTCCGCCTCCAGCGTCTCGGCCGTGCCGCCCGCCGCCGGCTCAACCGTCAGGGTCACGCCCTTGCCGGTCTTGTCCGCCTTGGTGACCTTGTGGCCCAGCTTGAACTGCAGGCCCTGCTTGGTCAGGATGCGCTGGAACTGCTTGGCGATTTCGCCATCGGTCCCCGGTACCAGGCGGTCGAGGAATTCGACCACCGTCACCTCGGCGCCCAGGCGGTGCCACACGCTGCCCAGCTCCAGGCCGATGACGCCGCCGCCGATCACCACCATCTTCTTCGGCACGGCGGACAGTTCCAGCGCGCCGGTCGAGGTCACGATGACCTTCTCGTCCACTTCGACGCCCGGCAGGCCGGCACTGTCGCTGCCGCTGGCGATCACGATGTGCTTCGCCGTCACCGGCTTGCCGTCCACCGTGATGCGGCCGGTGCCTTCCAGCTTCCCGGTGCCCTTCAGCCAGGTGACCTTGTTCTTCTTGAACAGGAATTCGACGCCCTTGACGTTGGCCTCGACCACCTCGCCCTTGCGGGCCATCATGCGGGCCAGGTCCAGCTTCACGCTGTCGAGCACGATGCCGTGCCCGGCATAGTCATGCGCCGCGGCATGATAGTTCTCGGACGATTGCAGCAGTGCCTTCGAGGGAATGCAGCCGACATTCAGGCAGGTTCCGCCCAGGGTCGCGCGCTTCTCGACGCAGGCGACCTTGAAACCAAGCTGCGCCGCGCGAATGGCGCAGACATACCCGCCCGGGCCGGCCCCGATGACGATGACGTCGTAATCGGTTTCCGCCGGCGGGGCGGCGGCAGGGGTCGCGGCCGGGGCCGGAGCGGCGGCCGGCTTGGCCTCCGCCTTCGGCGCGGGCTTGGCGGCGGCTGGGGCAGCCGCCTTGGGGGCGGCACCGGCGGCGCCTTCCTCGACACTGGTCAGCAGGGCGCCGACCGCGACCTCCTCGCCCTCGGCGACGGCATGCGCGCCCAGGCGGCCGGCGGCGGGGGCCGCGACCTCGACGCTGACCTTGTCGGTTTCCAGTTCCACCACCGGTTCGTCGGCAGCAACGCTGTCGCCCGGCTGCTTCAGCCATTTTCCGATCGTGGCGGTCGTGACGCTCTCACCGAGAGTCGGCACCTTGATTTCAATGGTCATGTTTCTGTCCTGCGTTCGATGGGTCGGATGGATCGGCGGGCCGGGCTGGGATTAGGAACCCGACCCGGCCCGGCGCATCAGACCTCGAGCAGCAGACGACGCGGGTCTTCCACGTTCTGCTTGACGCGCACCAGGAAGCTGACAGCCTCCTTGCCGTCGACGATGCGGTGATCGTAGGTCAGGGCGATGTACATCATCGGCCGGATCACGACCTGGCCGTTCACGGCGACCGGACGGTCCTGGATGGCATGCATGCCCAGGATGCCCGACTGCGGGGCATTGACGATCGGCGTGGACATCAGCGAACCGTAGATGCCACCGTTGGTGATCGAGAACGTGCCGCCCGACAGTTCGTCCAGTTTCAGCGACCCGTCACGCGCACGCTTGCCGAAGCCCGCGATCGCGCTTTCGATCCCCGCGAAGTTCAGCTTGTCCGCGTCGCGGATGACCGGCACGACCAGCCCGTTCGGGCCGCCGACCGCGATGCCGAGATTGATGAATTCGCGATAGATCACGTCGTCGCCGTCGATTTCCGCGTTGATCGCCGGGAATTCCTTCAGCGCCGCGATGGCCGCCTTGGCGAAGATCGACATGAAGCCCAGCTTCACGCCGCCGTTCTTCTTCTCGAACAGATCGCGATATTCGGCGCGCATCGCCTTGGCCGCCGACATGTCCACCTCGTTGAAGGTGGTCAGCAGGGCGGCGGTGTTCTGCGCGTCCTTCAGGCGGCGGGCGATGGTCCGGCGCAGGCGGGTCATCTTCACCCGTTCCTCGCGCGGGTCGTCGGTGCGCGGGGCGGCCGGGGCCGCGGCGGCCTTGGCCACCGGCGGCTGCGACAGGAAGGCCAGGACATCACCCTTGGTCACGCGTCCGTCCTTGCCGGTGCCGATTCCGATTTCGGCGGTCGTCACGCCCTTTTCGGTCATCATCTTCTGGGCCGACGGCATCGGCGCATGGGCCGCCCCCTGGGCCGCGACGTCGGACGGCGGCGTCGCGGGACGGGCGACGGGGCCGCTGGTGGTCGGCTGGGCCTGCACGCCGGCCGGGGCCTTCGGGGCCTCGGCGGCCTTCTTCGGCGCCGGGGCAGCGGCCGCGGGCTTGGCGGCGGCGCCGCTGCCGGCCTCGACCGAGGCCAGGACGGTGCCGACCTCGACCTCGTCACCCTCGGCCACCAGTTGCGGGCCCATCACGCCGGCTTCGGGCGCCGCGACCTCGACGCTGACCTTGTCGGTCTCCAGTTCCACCACCGGTTCGTCGGCCGTCACCGCTTCACCGGGCTTCTTCAGCCATTTCGCAATCGTGGCGGTCGTCACGCTCTCGCCCAGAGTCGGGACCTTGATCTCGGCAGACATCGTTTCTTTCCATTCCCCCTGCCGGACAGATCCGCGCGCGCTGGACCGGGACCGCATGCCCCCGACCAGGACATGGCTCGCATGCCCCTCGCCCGTCGTCTGCCGGCTTGTGCACCTTTCAACATAACCGGACTGAAGCCGGAACGACACCGCCATTCCGGCCAGTTTTCAATGCCCCGGCCCCGCGGCCGGGGCGTTCCGTCAAGCCGACGCCCAGCGCCTGGGCGACCCGGGCCGCCTGCTCGCTGGCATGGACGCGGGCCAGGCCGGGTGCCCGGGCTGGCCGCCGCGACACGGCCGACATAGGTCGGACGGCCGCCCTTGCGACCCGCCTTGGGCATCACGCCTTCGATCAGGGGAACGACGAAGGTCTGACCCCCCCATTTTCTCGGGCTCTTCCTGGCACCAGATGACTTTCGCCTTCGGATACAGGGCCAGTTGCTCGGCCAGCAGCTTTTCCGGGAACGGGTAGAACTGTTCCAGCCGCAGGATCGCGACCTTGTCCAGCGCACGCTCGGGCCGTTCGGCCAGCAGGTCGTAAATAGCCTTGCCCGGAGCAGTCACGAACCGTTCGATCGCGTCGCCCTTTGGCGATCGGATCGATTCCGCCATCAACGGGACGAACGTCGTGGCCCGAGGCGACTCCCAAGGTTCGGAGACCGCCAGCTTGGCCCGCAGCAGCGATTTCGGCGTCATGATGACCAGCGGCTTGCGATAGTCCAGCTTGAGCTGGCGGCGCAGGGCGTGGAAATAGTTCGCCGGCGTGGTCAGGTTGCAGACCCGCATGTTGTTTTCGGCGCAGAGCTGCAGGTACCGTTCCAGGCGGGCCGAGGAATGTTCCGGACCCTGGCCCTCGTACCCGTGCGGCAGCAGCAGCACCAGGCCCGACATGCGCAGCCACTTGGTCTCGCCCGAGGCGATGAACTGGTCGATGATGACCTGCGCGCCGTTGGCGAAGTCGCCGAACTGGCCTTCCCACAGCACCAGCGCGTTCGGATCGGCCAGCGAATAGCCATATTCGAAGCCCAGCACGCCGAATTCCGAAAGCAGCGAGTTATAGACCTCGAACACGCCCTGGCCGGCGTCGATGTTGTTCAGCGGCACATAGGTGTTCTGGTTGACCTGGTCCGTCAGCACGGCGTGGCGCTGGCTGAACGTGCCGCGCTGGCAGTCCTCGCCCGACAGGCGGACGCGATGCTTTTCCAACACCAGGGAGCCGAAGCCCAGCGCCTCGCCGGTCGCCCAGTCGATGCCTTCGCCCGACTGGAACATCGCGGCCTTGGCCTTGAGCTGGCGGGCGATCTTAGGATTGATGTTGAAATCGGACGGCGCGGTGCTGAGCGCCTCGCCGATCTTGCGCAGCGCCTCGACCGCGACGCCGGTCGCAGGTTCGGCATCCACCGCGCCCACCGGCGGGGGCTTCAGCCCGGTCCAGGCACCTTCCAGCCAGTCGGCCTTGTTGGGCTTGTAGGTCTGCGCCGCCTGATAGGATTCCTCCAGCCGGTCCTGGAACGCATCCCACTGCGCGGTGGCCTCGGCCTCGGTCACCACGCTTTCGCGCACCAGGCGGTCGGCATACAGCGTGCGCACCGTCGGGCGGGCGGCGATGGCCTTGTACATCGTCGGCTGGGTGAAGGACGGCTCGTCCGACTCGTTATGGCCGTGACGGCGGTAGCCCACGATGTCCAACACGATGTCGGTCGCGAATTTCTGGCGGAAATCGGCGGCCAGGCGGGCGCAATACACCACGGCTTCGGGCTCGTCGCCGTTGACGTGCAGGATCGGCGCCTGCACCGCCTTGGCGATGTCCGTGCAGTAGAGGCCGGAATAGGCATGGGCCGACACGGTGGTGAAGCCGATCTGGTTGTTCACCACGACATGGATGGTGCCGCCGGTGCGATAGCCGATCAGCTGCGACATCGCCATGGTCTCGTACACCAGGCCCTGGCCGGCGAAGGCGGCGTCACCATGCAGCAGCAGCGCCATGTGGCGGCTGCGGGCATGCGGGTCGTCATCGTCCTGCGTCGCGCGCACCTTGCCGATCACCACCGGATCGACCGCTTCCAGGTGCGACGGGTTGGGCTGCAGCGAGATATGGACCGGGTTGCCGTCGATATCCACGTCGGTCGAGGTGCCGAGATGGTATTTCACGTCGCCCGAGCCCTGCACGTCGTCAGGCTTGAAGGACGCGCCGGCGAATTCGCTGAAGATGGCGGTATAGGGCTTGCGCACCACGTTCACCAGCGTGTTCAGGCGGCCGCGATGCGGCATGCCGATCGCAACGGTGCGCACGCCGTCCTTGGCCACCTGGTCGATCATCGCATGCAGCGCGGGAATGGTGACGTCCTCGCCCTCCAGCCCGAAGCGCTTCGTGCCGACATAGCGCTTCTGGCAGAAGGCCTCGAACCCCTCGGCCTCGGTCAGGTGGTGCAGGATGACCTTCTTCTCGTCCGCCGACACGCCGGCGCGCCAGTTGTCGCCCTCCAGCCGCTTCTGCAGCCAGTTGCGATGTTCGGGGTCCTGGACATGCATGAATTCGGCGCCGATCGGCCCGCAATAGACGGCGCGCAGCGCGTCCAGCACCTGGTTGATCGTCGCGGTCTGCGTGCCGATCAGGTTGGCCACGATATGGCCCAGATAGATCGGGCGATCGAGATCCTGCAGCCCGAACCCGTACGTCGCGGGGTCCAGGTCGGCATGGGGTTTGGGGATCTGCAGGCCCAACGGGTCCAGCCGGGCTTCGAGATGGCCGCGCACGCGATAGGCGCGGATCAGTTGCGTGGCGCGCAGGCTGTCGTCCGCCGCCGCATGCAGGCTCGCCACCGAAACGGGGGCGCCCTTGGATGCCGCCGGCGGGGCCTCGCCGCCATCGATCATCGACTCGCGCGGGGACCACGAGGCCCCTTCCGCGTCATGCAGGATCGCCGCCCCTTCCTCGTCCATCGCCGAGAACAGGGATGCGAAGGATGGATCGACGCTGCCGGGGTCCGAAGCCCAGCGGGCGTACAGTTCGGCCAGATAGGCCGTGTTTGCTCCGCTGAACGCGGTCGACAGGATATCTACGCCCGCCATCTTGAAGACATCTCCTCACTGGCGGCCTTCTTGGCCGCGTCATTGTCCGGTTTCGCGCCCTGGCCGCCGATCATGACGCCCTTCCCGGCCCGCACCGCTTGTCGTCCCAACCCTAGCGTCACCCCGGGCCATCCGCCGCCATCATTCGCCACGGGCTGGATTGCTCTGCACGCATACTCACCTTTCCGTTTCCGCCGAACGGAACAGGCGCCCTACCCAAGCAAAGCGCGAACCACTTGCCTACCGCCCCGCCAGTCACACCCTCGCCATAACCGTCACGATGCCGTGACCGTAAGGAACATGCGCAGGAATGGCGAAACGGCGCCCCCGGGCGGTCGGGCGGCCGGCGCCCCGGTCAGGACAGGTGCGGCAGGTCCAGGTAGGCAGCGCTCTGCATTTCTTCCAGGCGCGATGCGGTACGTTCGAAAGCCTGCGCGCCGTCACCCTTCTGGTAGATGGCGTCCGGCTGGTCCTCGGCCGAGGCGAACAGCTTGACCTTCTGTTCGTAGAGCGTATCGATCAGCACGATGAAACGGCGGGCGACATCGAAATTGTCGGGGCCCAGGCGCGGCACGTCGTCCAGGACCAGCGCCGCGAAGCGGTTGGCCAGGGCCAGATAGTCGCCCGCGCCCAGCGGCCGGCCGCACAGATCGGGAAAGGTGAAGCGCGCGACCGGACCGGCCGCCACCGGCACCGCGAACGTCCGGCCCATCACCTCCAGCTTCACCGGGCGCACCGGGGCGCCGTCGGCCAGGCGCATGAACAGCGAATCCAACTCCAGCTCCGCGTCGGGACCGGGGGGGACGATCCAGGTCGCCATGCCGCGCATGCCGCCCCTGCGGTAATCGCGCGGGGAATCCAGTTCCACCGTGTCGACCTCGCGCTGGATGATGGCGATGAAGGGGCGGAAGGCGTCCGCGCCCGGCCGGTTCTGGAACAGATCCTTGGGCTCGGTGTTCGAGGTCGCGACCACGACCACGCCCTCGGCGAACAGATATTCGAACAGGCGGCCCAGGACCATCGCGTCGGCGATGTCGTTCACCTGGAATTCGTCGAAGCACAGCAGCCAGGCCTCGTCCGCGATGGCGTGGGCCAGCGGCGGGATCGGATCGGTCAGGTCCGGATGGGCGATCTTCATGGCGTGCAGGCGCTGGTGGACGTCCTGCATGAAACGATGGAAATGCACCCGTTTCTTGTGTTCCACCGGGGCCAGCTCGAAGAACAGGTCCATCAGCATGGTCTTGCCGCGCCCGACCTGCCCCACCAGGTACACGCCGCGCGGGCGCGGCGGTTGGGCGGCACCGCCGGCCAGGCCGAGGCGGGATTTCAGGCTGCCCAGCCCCTTGCCCAGCAGCCCGTGGCTGAAAATCCCCTGCGGCGGCGGCCGGCGCACCACGGGGTGATAGCCGGGCAGTTCCCGCCACAGCCGGTCCAGACGCGCCGCGGCCTTGGCCTGTTCGGGATCGGCGGAGAGCAGGCCCGCATTCACCCGGGCCTGGTACGCGGCCAGGGGTCCCGTTCCGGGGGGAAGATGCAGGTCCGAGGCGAAGAGCGAAAGGGCGGCTTCCATAACAACGCCGATAGCGCCAGCAACCATTCTCAGCAAGAGCGTGCGGTCGCCAAACCGTGTCGTGACAGGCCTGCTCTCTATCTGGTGAACTTGAAACCGTATTCACGACCACGAAACAAGGATGTTGCGCGATGATCGACTGGTCCGCCTATCGCCGCTATCTCGGCCAGACCATGCCCAAGCTGGCTGCCCTGACACCCGGTACGGTCGAGGGCCTGACCACGCTGGAAGAGGCCGCCGTCACCACCGGCCGGCTGGACGCCAAGACGCGCGAACTGATCGCGCTGGCGGTGGCGGTCACGACCCGCTGCGACGGATGCATCGCGGTCCATTCCAGGGCGGCGGTGGACGCCGGCGCCACGAAGGAGGAAATCGCCGAGGCGCTGGGTGTCGCCGTCGCGCTGAATGCCGGGGCGGCGGCGGTCTATTCCACCCGGGTGATCGACGCGGTGCAGAAGGCCGCCGAGGCGGGCTGAGACGGGGCGGGGCGGGTGCGCGCCAATGCCTTGATTCCGGGGCACCTCCGGGCCTAGGAATTGGAATCTGGTCTCCATCAGCCCTTCGCAGGTACCATGACCATTACCGCGCCGATCCGTCCCGATTATGCCGCGCTGGAAGCCGCCCCGGTTTCCGACGATCCCTTCCCCCATGCGGTCGTCCCCCACTTCATCCGGCCGGATGACCTGCAAGCCCTGGTGGCGTCGCTGCCGGAGCTGGCCTCCGGCGGGTCGTTCCCCCCTTCCGCCCTGGCCGTGTCCCCGCTGGTGCGCGGCGTGATGGAGGAAATGGAGGGGCCGGTCCTGCGCGGGATCATCGCCCGCAAGTTCGGCCTGGACCTGCACGATGCGCCGACCATGCTGACCCTGCGGGGCCGCACCCGCGAGAAGGACGGGCGCATCCATTGCGATTCGGTGGCCAAGCGCGTGACGGTGCTGCTGTACCTGAACCCGGCCAGCGCGTCCTGGGCCCGGCAGGAAGGCTGCGTGCGCCTACTGCGCGGCCCGGACGATATCGAGGATTTCGCCGCCGAGGTCCCGCCCGTGGACGGCACGCTGCTGATCTTCCCCAACGGGCCGACCACGTGGCACGGCCACCGGCAATATGTCGGCCGGCGCTACACGATCCAGCTCAACTACATGGAAACCGGCGCCAAGGCCCGCAGCGAACTGCGCCGCCACCGCCTCTCTGCCCTGGCCAAGCGCCTGTCGCGCGCCGCCTGACCATCGCCTGCGGAAAGGGAAGCCGCGATTCCGCCAAGATTGATGCCGATAGTACGCTCCGAGGACGTTACTGATCGATAAAGGAGCCCCATCATGCGGGTTCAAACCTTGCCCCTGCTTCTGGCCGGCATCTGCCTGACCGGGACCATCGCCACCACCCTGCCGCAGGCCGCGCTGGCCCAGCGCGGTCATGGCGGCCCCGGCTGGCACGGCGGCGGCCGTCATATCGAGCATCGCGACTGGGGCCGGGGCCGCCCCGGCTGGCGCGGTGGCGGCGGCTATCATCGCGGCCCGGGAGTCGGGGCCGTCGTCGGTGCCGGCATTGCGGGCCTGGCCGTCGGCGCGCTGGTCGGCGGGGCGCTGTCGTCGCAGGCGGCGCCGCCGCCCGCCGCCTATTCCCCGCAGGCGGAACCTCCGCCCCCGCCGCCGGCTTATTACCCCCAGACGTCGTACGGACCGTCGCCCTATTGATGCGGCCGGCCCCCTTCCGTCCACCCGCCTTTACCGGAGTCATCCGTTCATGACCGTTCGCCGGTTCACGCTCCTCGCCGCCCTCACCCTGCTCCCGGCCCCGGCCCTCGCGGCCGCCGACGCGCCTCCGCCCGCCGCACCGGGCGCCGCGCCGGCCGGCCAGACGGCGGCCAGCCCCGGCACGGCAGGTCCGGGCACCGCCAGCCCCAGCACCCCTGCTTCCAGTGCTCCCGCTTCCGGCACCCCCGGCCCGTCCAGCCAGGCCCCTTCCAGCCAGGGCTCGGCCGTTCCGGTCCATACCCCCCATGACTCGGCGCCCGACCTGCTGGCGGCGCACATCGCCACCCTACACCAGCAACTGGGCATCACATCCGCGCAGGAAACCGCCTGGGGCGCGTTCGTCCAGGTGATGCGCGACAACGCCACCCGCTTCCACGACGCCATCCTGCAGCGCCGCGAGAAGCTGGCGGGCATGAGCGCGCCCGACAACATGCAGTCCTATGCCGACCTGATAACGCAGCGCGCGCAGAACCTGCAGGCGCTGAACATGGCGTTCCGCACACTGTATAACGGCCTGAGCGACGCACAGAAGAAAGAGGCCGATACCCTGTTCCGTCATTCGGACGGACGGGACCAGCATTGACCTGAAGGCCAGGGCGCTGCCCTGGACCCGCCAAAGGGCTTGGCCCTTTGGAAACCCAGTCATCCGGGGTGCAGGGCATCATGCCCTGCCGGGTCCGGGCTGAGTATCCGTCTTGATCAAGCTATTTTTGGTGCCCATGAGCGATCCTGTCGCAGGAGTGCGTTTGCGAGGACGATGAGCTTCCTCATGACGGCGGTGATGGCGAGCATGGCCGGTTTTCCGCGTGCGACGAGAGCGTCATATTGGCGCTTGAGATCGGGATTATGCCGGATGGCGACCAGTGCCGGCATGTAGAGGGCCCGGCGCAGCTGAGCGCGGCCGCCCCGGATGACGCTCTTTCCCTGCCAGGTTCCCGACTGGCGCGTAATGGGCGCGAGGCCGGCCAGCGCGCCGGCCTGCCCCTCCTCCATGCTGCCGAGTTCGGGCATGTTGGCCAGCAGGGCATGGGCTGTGGTGGCGCCCACGCCGGGAATGCTGAGCAGGATATCGCGCCGGTGCGCCATTACGGGTTCGGCGTCGATCAGGGCCGCGACCGCCTTGTCGATGGCCGCGATCTGCGCTTCGATCTGACGCAGGCGATGGCGGGTCTGACGCAGGAGCAGGCCGTTCTCCGTGGCGGCCTTGCGGTTCAGGGTTCTCGTCCGGTCACGCGAAAGCCCCTCGCGGGCGGCGACGAGTTCGGCCAGTTCCGCCTGCTTTTCACTGGGGGCCTGGCGTATCGCGGGCTCCAGCGCCACGCCGAAACGGGCCAGCATGAGCGCATCCACACGATCGGTCTTGGCCAGCGTGCCAGTCGCCTCGGCAAAGCGCCGGGCCTGGCGCGGGTTGACCTTGCAGACGGGCAGGCCCGCCTGGGTCAGGCGGCGCTCAAGGGCACGGTGATAGATCCCCGTTGCTTCGAACACGATACGGGCCACCGCCCGTTTGCCGATCCAGCGGCGCAGGGCCGTATGACCGGCGGCGTCATTATCGAACCGCCGCGTCGCGGAGCCCGGATGAAGCGCGGCATCAAGGTGATCTTTCGAGACGTCGATCCCGATCGTGATCGGGGTATCGCGCATTTCAGGCTTGGCACGGGAGGCGATCGCGATCATCTTTTCCATGTCCTATGCTTGTCATCCGGGGCTCAAGCCCCCCGGTATCCGTTCAGGGCACAAGGAAAAGAAGGGGCGGTCATACTCCGCCACGACCCGCTATGGTCCAGCCCAGGCGACCCGTCCCCTTCCCGTTCAGCCGGGGTGGCCACCCCGGCTGAACGGCCCTTTATCGCTCACCGCGACAAAAAAGTCATAAGACAAGCCCGGTTCTTAAACGCCGTCCAGCGGGTACCAGCTTCGGCCGTCGCGGGCCAGCAGGGCGTCCGCCCCGGCCGGGCCGGTGGCGCCGGCATCGTAGAATTCCAGGCTATCGGACGATTTGGCCCAGGCTTGCAGGACCGGGTCCACTGCCGCCCAGGCGGCGTCGATATTGTCCGCGCGCTGGAACAGCGTCGCATCGCCGCTGAGGCAGTCATACAGCAGCGTTTCGTAGCCGACATTGGGCTGCAGGTCGAACGCGTCCTCGTACCGGAAGCGGACCTGCACCTCGGCCAGGTCCATTGCCGGGCCCGGATGCTTGGCCGCCATCCCGATGGTCAGGCCCTGCGAGGGCTGGATGTTCAGGATCATGCGGTTGGGCGGCAGCGCGTCGGTCGCGGTGCCGCGGAAGATGGCGACCGGCGGCTTCTTGAACTGCACCACGACCTCGGTCCGGCGGCCGCCCAGCGACTTGCCGGTGCGCAGATAGAACGGCACGCCCGACCAGCGCCAGTTATCCACATGCAGCTTCAGCGCGACATAGGTTTCCGTCACGCTGTCGGGGGCGACGCCCGGGCTGTCGCGATAGGCGGCCACGGGCTTTCCGTCGACGGTCCCGGCCCGGTACTGGCCGCGCACCGCGTCCTCCGGCGCCACCGGGCGGACGGATTCGAACAGCTGCTCCTTCGCCGTGCGCACCGTGTCGGCCGAGAACGAGGCCGGCGGTTCCATCGCCACCATGGCGAAGAGCTGGAACAGGTGGTTCGGCACCATGTCGCGCAGCGCGCCCGTCGGTTCGTAGAACGCACCCCGCTGCTCGACCCCGATGGTCTCGGCGGCGGTGATTTCGACATGGTCGATATACTCGTTCCGCCACAGCGGCTCGAAGATCAGGTTGCCGAAGCGCATGGCCAGGATGTTCTGGACCGTTTCCTTGCCCAGGAAATGGTCGATCCGATAGATCTGGCGTTCGTCCAGCACCGACAGGATCTGCGCGTTCAGCGCCCGCGCGGTCGCGAGGTCCGAGCCGAACGGCTTTTCGATCACCACGCGGCGGAACCTGCCGTCCTGTTCCGCCAGCAGCCCGGCCTGGCCCAGCGTGGCCACCAGCGACCCGAAGAAACGCGATGGCACCGCCAGGTAGAACACGGCGCTGCCCGGTAGTTTCTCGCCCAGGGCCCGCACCTGCGCCAGGTCCGAGAAATCGGTCTGGACGTATTCCAGCCTGTCCGCGACCCAGCCCCAGGCTTTGGCGTCGATGCTGGGGGTGTAGAATTCGGCATCGCGGTCGCGGGTGAATTCCTGCATCGTCGCGGCCAGCCCGTCGCGCCATTCCGCCGTGCTGCCCGGCACGCGGTCGATGCCGATAATGCGGAAATCCGGGTCCAGCAATCCGCTGCCCGCCAGGTTGTACAGGGCCGGCATCAACAGCCGCTTCGTCAGGTCGCCATGGGCGCCGAACACCACCAGCGTGGAGGCCGGGGCCGGCTTGCTGCCCGAGGGGGGGATGGCATGCCGGGCGCGCGCCGGCGACGATATGTCGCGAGAGAAGGACATGACGGATAGTTCTCCTGAACAGCCAGCAGCCCGAGCATAGACGCCGGCGCGGGGGAAGACCTTGCGCCAGATCACGAACGGCTGTCATGTCCGGCCATCAGACACCCGGCGGGGCGGAGCGGCAACGCACCGTGCCAACACAAGGATGCGAGACCGCAACCCGCGAGGCCCCGCTTGTCCTGCTTGCATAGCACCCGGGACGGCACTACCTGTCAGCGTCTCCAATCAGGAGAAAACACGCAGCCCCCGGGCAGGCCGGGCGCGCAGATCAGGGAATGGATCGATGGGATACCGCGTTGCGGTCGTCGGCGCCACGGGCGCCGTCGGGCGGGAAATGCTCAAGACGCTGGCCGAACGCGCGTTTCCGATAGACGAGATCGTCGCCCTGGCCTCGGCCCGATCGGCGGGGCAGGAGGTCTCGTTCGGCGACAAGACGGTGCTGAAGGTGCAGAACCTGGAGCATTTCGACTTCACCGGCTGGGACATCGCCCTGTTCTCGCCCGGGGCGTCGGTTTCGGCGGTGCATGCGCCGCGCGCGGCCAAGGCCGGATGCATCGTCATCGACAACACGTCGCATTTCCGCATGGAACACGACGTGCCGCTGGTGGTGCCCGAGGTCAACCCGAACGCGCTAAAGCGGGCGCGGCGCGGCATCATCGCCAACCCGAACTGCTCGACCATCCAGATGGTGGTGGCGCTGAAGCCGCTGCACGACCTGTTCACCATCCGCCGCGTCGTGGTGGCCACGTACCAGGCGGTGGCCGGCGCGGGCAAGGAAGGCATGGACGAACTGTTCGCCCAGTCGCGCGCCAGCTTCGTGGGCGACCCGCTGAAGGCCGAACAGTTCACCAAGCAGATCGCCTTCAACTGCATTCCCCATATCGACCGTTTCATGGATGACGGCGCGACCAAGGAGGAATGGAAGATGACGGTCGAGACCCGCAAAATCCTTGACCCTGACATCTCGGTTTTCGCTACCTGCGTGCGCGTGCCGGTCTTCATCGGCCATTCCGAGGCCATCACGGTCGAGTTCGAGGAACCCGTGGACCTGGAGCGCGCGCGGGAGGCCCTGCGCGAGGCGCCGGGCGTCATCCTGCACGACCAGCGCGAGGATGGCGGCTACGTCACGCCGACAGAATGTGTTGGTGAGGACGCAACTTACGTGTCGCGCCTGCGGATCGACCCGACCGTACCCAACGGCCTGGCCTTCTGGTGCGTGGCGGACAATCTGCGCAAAGGGGCCGCGCTGAATGCAGTACAGATCGCGGAAACCATGATCGCGCTGGACCTGATTCACCACAAGGCCACCTGATCGACACCACGAAAAACCGGAACGGTACGAAATCGTTCCGGTTGCGTGCCACGGCACTGCAATCACGCGTCTCGCGACCTCGTGTTCCCCCCTGCGTTGACCGCGCCCCCTCCCCGGCGTAGGACCGATACAGACACAAGGCGACGGAACAAACCGGAGCCATAATCAGGGAAATCGACGAGACGACCATGCAGGATGTCCGTGATGCGCTCTATATAGGGCACCGAAGCGACGGAACACTGACCCGGCGACCCATGTCCCCGCATCTCCAGGTCTATCGCTTCCGACTTTCAATGTTCCTTTCAATCGCGAACCGGGCAGCCGGCGTCGCGGCGGCCGCCGGTTCGGTACTCGGCGTGTGCTGGCTGAATGCAGCCGCGAAAGGCCCTGAATCCTTCAAGAAGGTTCAGAAGGTTACCCGCAATCCCCTGGGCAAGCTGGCCCTTGTGGGCTGGACGCTGTCGCTGGTCTATCATTTCGTCGCGGGCCTGCGCCATCTCTCGTGGGATGCCGGCTACCGCTTCGAGAAGAAAGAGATCAACGAGGACGGGCCCATCGCGGTGGGCGTGACGGTGGGGACGACGCTGGCGCTCGTCGCCACCATCTTCGGCCTTGCGGCCTGCCGTTCCAGAAAGAAGAAGGCATCCTGACATGAACGCGTCCCATACGCCGCGCATGGATGTCATGCGCTCGCAATTGTCCCGGGCACGGGGACTGGGCTCGGCCAAGACCGGGGTGGACCATTGGTGGATGGAGCGGATGTCCGCCGTCGCCCTGGTGCCGCTGTCGGGCTGGTTCGTGCTGCAGGTCCTGCGCCTGGCGGGCTCCAGCCAGGAAGATGTCGTGGAATGGGGCGGCAAGCCCGTCAATTCCTCGATGCTGCTGGCCCTGATGGTCCTGACCTTCTACCACATGCAGCTGGGCCTGCAGGTCATCATCGATGACTATGTGCATGGCAAGGCGCATCTGCCGGTCAGCCTGCTGATGAAGGGCGCCGCCTTCCTGATCGGGCTGTTCGCCGTGATCGCCGTCCTGAAGCTGGCACTGGCCCCGTCGCGCAAGGCAATCGCCTGACATGGCGGATCGGGCCCGCGCGGTCCGTGAGTACAGAGACAGCGATACAGAGACAGTTCCGGCCCGGCGGCGACACAAGCCGTCCCGCGGGCCGGACGAGCATCGGGACACGTCCAAGAAATGAACGCGATCACTCTCCCTTCATCAAATGCCTATCGGATCGTCGATCACGCCTATGACGTGGTCGTCGTCGGCGCCGGCGGATCGGGTCTGCGCGCCACGCTGGGCATGGGCGCCGCCGGCCTGAAGACCGCCTGCGTCACCAAGGTCTTCCCCACCCGCAGCCATACCGTCGCCGCCCAGGGCGGCATCGGCGCGTCCCTGGGCAACATGGCCGAGGACAACTGGCGCTGGCACATGTACGACACCGTCAAGGGGTCGGACTGGCTGGGCGACCAGGACGCCATCGAATACATGTGCCGCGAGGCGGTTCCCGCCGTGCAGGAACTGGAACATCTGGGTGTTCCGTTCTCGCGCACCGAGGAAGGCAAGATCTACCAGCGCCCCTTCGGCGGCCACATGCGCAATTACGGCGAGGCCCCGGTGCCCCGCGCCTGCGCCGCCGCCGACCGCACCGGCCATGCCATCCTGCACACGCTGTACCAGCAGTGCCTGAAGCATAACGTCGAATTCTTCGTCGAATATTTTGCCCTGGACCTGATCATGGACGACCAGGGCGCCTGCCGCGGCGTGATCGCGTGGTGCCTGGAAGACGGTTCGATCCACCGCTTCCGCGCCCAGACGGTGGTGCTGGCGACCGGCGGCTACGGCCGTGCCTACCAGTCCTGCACGTCGGCCCACACCTGCACGGGTGACGGCGGCGGCATGGCGATGCGCGCGGGCGTGCCGACCCAGGACATGGAATTCGTCCAGTTCCACCCGACCGGCATCTATCCGGCCGGCTGCCTGCTGACCGAAGGCTGCCGTGGCGAGGGCGGATACCTGACCAATTCCGAGGGCGAGCGCTTCATGGAGCGCTACGCGCCGACCGCCAAGGACCTGGCGTCGCGCGACGTGGTGTCGCGCTCGATGACCATCGAGATCAACGAGGGTCGCGGCTGCGGCCCGAAAAAGGACTACATGCTGCTGCACCTGGAGCATCTGGGTGCGGACCTGCTGCATGAGCGCCTGCCGGGCATTTCCGAGACCGCGCGCATCTTCGCCGGCATCGACGTGACCAAGGAGCCGGTGCCCGTCCTGCCGACCGTGCATTACAACATGGGCGGCATTCCCACGAACTATCATGGCGAGGTCATCCGCCCGACGGCCGACAATGTGGACGCTGTCGTGCCCGGCCTGATGGCGGTGGGCGAGGCCGCGTGCGTGTCGGTGCATGGCGCCAACCGCCTGGGCACCAATTCGCTGCTGGACCTGGTGGTGTTCGGCCGCGCGGCCGCCAAGCGCGCCGCCGAGCTGATCAAGCCCATGGAGACCATCGCCCCGCTGCCCCCCAAGGCGGGCGAGGCCGCGCTGGACCGCCTGGACCGTCTGCGTTCGGCCAAGGGCGGCACCCACGTGTCGGTCATGCGCGACACGCTGCAGCGCACGATGCAGAAGCATGCCGCCGTCTTCCGCAACACCAAGAGCCTGGCGGAAGGCGTCGAGAAGATAAAGGACATATGGACGGGCGTGCCCGACCTGTCGATTTCCGATCGCTCGCTGATCTGGAACACCGACCTGATGGAAGCGCTGGAATTCGAGAACCTGCTGGCCAACGCCACCGTTACCATGGCGGGCGCCGAGGCCCGGCACGAAAGCCGCGGCGCGCAGGCGCACGACGACTACCCCGAGCGTGACGACAAGAACTGGATGAAGCACACCGTCGCCCATCTGGACGACAAGGGTGGCGTGGAACTGTCCTACCGCCCGGTGCACATGAAGACGCTGACCGACGAGGTCCAGGTCTTCCCCCCCAAAAAGCGCGTCTACTAAGCGAAGCGGCGGAAAAGGGACGAGACGATGGTCGAATTCAGCCTGCCAAAGAACAGCCAGATCGGGAAAGGCCGTATTTTCACGGCCGCACCCGGCGCCAAGAACGTCAAGCCGTTCCGGGTCTATCGCTGGAACCCGGACGACGGTGCCAACCCCGTCGTCGACACCTACGAGATCGATCTGGATACGATCGGCCCGATGGTGCTGGACGCGCTGATCCACATCAAGAACAACGTCGATCCGACGCTGACCTTCCGCCGGTCCTGCCGCGAGGGGATCTGCGGGTCGTGCGCCATGAACATCGACGGCGAAAACACGCTTGCGTGCCTGAAGCCGATCAAGGACGTGCATGACGCGGTGTCGATCTATCCGCTGCCGCACATGCCGGTCGTCAAGGACCTGGTGCCCGACCTGAACGGCGCCTATGCCCAGCTTCGCTCGATCGAGCCCTGGCTGAAATCCGATACGGCGCCCCCGCCGGATTCGGAGCGCCGCCAGAGCATCGAGGAACGTGCGGAACTGGACGGGATGTGGGAATGCATCCTGTGCTTCTGCTGCACCACGTCCTGCCCGTCCTACTGGTGGAACGGCGACCGGTACCTGGGCCCGGCCACCCTGCTGGCGGCCTATCGCTGGATCGCCGACAGCCGTGACGAACATGCGGGCGAGCGGCTGGATGCGCTGGAAGATCCGCTGAAGCTGTATGCCTGCCGCACGATCATGAACTGCACCCAGACCTGCCCCAAGGGCCTGAACCCGGCGAAGGCCATCGCCCGGATCAAGGAACTGCAGCTGGAACGCAAGATCTGATCCCGCGCCGCCGGGCAAGCCGGCGGATGCGACCGACTGAAATGATTGACGGACAGGGCGCCGGATGGGACACATCCGACGCCCTTTCTTTTTGCCCCCTTGCGCCAGGAAGCAGCCAGCCTTGTTCGACGGAACCCTAGCCGCGCCGGGCAGCCGACGCCGGGCCTGGATCGACAGCCTGTTCGTCGATCACGCGGTCTTTCGCCTGCCCTGGACCAATTTCGCCGCCGTGATCCCGGGCAAGGTCTATCGCTGCAACCACCCCACGCCCCGCCGCCTGGCGGCCGCCACGCGTCGCTACGGCCTGCGCACGCTGGTCAACCTGCGTGGCCATCGCCGATGCGGGTCGGACGCCCTGTCGCGCGAGGCCGCGTCGCGCATCGGCCTGACCCACCTGGACATGGCGTTCGAAAGCCGGGGCGCGCCCCATCGCGACCGCATCCTGCGCTTCGCGGCGATGTACGCCACGCTGGACTTCCCCATGCTGATGCACTGCAAATCCGGCGCCGACCGCGCGGGACTGGCATCGGGCCTGGTGATCCTGTTCGAAGGAGGCACCGCCGAGCAGGCGCTGCGCCAACTTTCCTGGCGGTTCGGTCATTTCAACCGATCGCGCACCGGTATCCTGGATGCGTTCTTCCTGCGCTACCGGCACGAAGCCGAGGGCCGCCTGCCGTTCCTGGACTGGGTGCGCGATGAATATGACGAGGCCCGCCTGCGCCGGGACTTCGTGGCCGGACGGCTGGCCTCATTCATCAACGACCAGGTGCTGCGGCGCGAGTAACCGGCGCCGGACGCCTGCGCTGCTTCTGTCCTCAGAAACGGAAGACGGTCATTCCGGCGGCGCCATCATGCGGATCAGGTCCAGCACCCGGCGCCGCATGGCGGGATCTTCGATCCGGTAATAGATACGGACAAGCTCGATCATCTCGCGCCGGGAAAACAGCGCGATCTCGCTCGCCGGGGCCGCGCCCTCGGGCGCGCCGCCGAAGGCTTCCTGGGCCTGGGCGAAGCCCGGAATCGCGTTCGTCGCCTTCGACCCGGCCTGGCCGCTGTCCAGCCCGTCGAAGAAGAAGCTGACCGGCACGTCCAGCACTTCCGACAGTTCGTACAGCCGAGACGCGCTGACGCGATTGGTGCCGCGTTCATATTTCTGGACCTGCTGGAAGGTCAGCCCCAGGGCGTCACCCAGACGCTCCTGGGACAGACCCATCAGGGTCCGGCGCAGCCGGATACGGCCACCGACATGGACGTCCACGGGGCTGGGACCCGAAACTGGCTTGTCAGTCAAACCGTCTTTCCGCCCCTTGAAATCACGATTATCCGAAGAATGCTGCATTAATGAATAGTTTACCATTATACGGGTGGCCTGCTAACTGGGAATTTGGGAATTAAATTCCGGTAATGCAATCAGGAATGCGATGCGGTCGCATTTTCCCTGTGATCGGCACGGACAACATGGCCAGCGCGGCGGAAAAGACCGCCGAGGGCCACAAACAGACAAATCGGACAAGACGAAAACCGACCGTGGCATCAAGCCCGGCGAAATATCCGCACGGATATGTGAAGCCACAAAGTGGGCATGATTAAGGCCAGCGCCAACACAATGGGTATCCAGCGGCCGAAACGGCCGAAGGGCGTCATGGGCAGAGACCCCGTCACGGGAACGACCAGCACCCCCTGGCGGTTCCATCCCAGCCGCCCCAGTTCGCTCCCGTGGGCGTCGAACACGGCGGATATTCCGGTGTTCGCGGCCCGGGCCACCGGCAGCCCTTCCTCGACCGCGCGCATGCGCACGGCGGCCAGGTGCTGGCGCGGGCCGGCGGTGTCGCCGTACCAGCCATCGTTGGTGACGTTGACCAGCCAGTCCGGCCGGTCCGTTTCCTGGGCAACCTGGCCCGCGAAGATGACCTCGTAACAAATCAGGGGACCGGCCGCCGGCATGCCGGGCACGTGCCAGGTCCGCACGCCCGGCCCCGCCGCCATCCCGTCGCCCGGCACCACGTGGAACGGCAGGAACCGGGGCTGGTATTCGCCGAACGGCACCAGATGCGCCTTGTCATAGAGTGCGGCCACCCGTCCGTCCGGCTCGGCCACCGCCATCACGCTGTTGCGCCAATGGCCGTCTTCATCCCTGCGGATGCTGCCGATCACGCCCGCAGCCGCCCCGGCGCCGGCCCGGGCGATCATCTGCCGCGCCAGGTCGTCTTCCTGCAACAGTCCGGGAAACGCCGTTTCGGGCCAGACGAACACGGCCGGATGGTCGGCCGACCAGGCCGGATTCGCCATCGCCTGGGCCACGCCGGACCGGGTCAGCGCCAGGTAGCGGCGAAAGATCGCCGCGTCGTCCTGGGCGGCGATCTTCTGCGTCTCGGGCACGTTGCCCTGCACCAGCACGACGACCGGATTATGCCCGGCCGGAACGGGACGGGCGGCCAGCCGCGCCCAGCCTGCCGCGCCCCAGACCGCCAGCCCGGCCAGCGCCATCACGATGCCCCGCCGCCCCGCCAGCGGCAGCAGCGCCAGCAGCACCGTACACAGGGTCAGCCCGTCCACCCCGATCCAGGATGCGGGCTGGATCATCGCGTCACCCACCCGGCCATCCAGTTCCCACGTGCTGCCCAGGGGATTCCACGGAAAGCCGCTGAAGATGAAGACCCGCGCCATGTCGAACAGGGTCCACAACCCGGCGAACGCCAGCCAGCGCGGCCAGCCCGCCCGCGCCAGGCGGCACAGCGCGGCGGGCGCCGCCGCCATCGGGGCCAGGATCAGCGCGCAGCCGGGGGCGGCCAGCGGCACCAGCCACCAGAACGTGTCGGCACGGACCAGGATCGCATCGGTCAGCCAGTACAGCCCCGCCGTGTGCAGACCCAGCCCGAACATGAAGCCCCGGCGCCCCGCGCCCCGCCATGACGCGGCGCGGTCGATCGCCCGCATCAGCAGGCCGAAACATACCACCAGGATCGGGAACAGATCGACGGGCGGGAAGGCCAGCGCGCCCAGCGCACCGACCAGCAGCATCAGCAGGTCCGCCCGCCAGCCGTGGGCGCCGGACACGCGGTCCGCCGTCGCGCGCCAGGACCAGGCCGGACTTGCCGGCCCGGCAGCCATGGCCCTAGTCGAGAGCGTCACGCAGCCGTCGTTCGTAATGACGGTAATATTTGTCGGCCAGCAGCTCGCTCTTGACGATGATCGCGACGTCGGTCGTGTTGAACTGGTCGTCCACCACCGCGCCGTCGCCGACATAACCGCCCAGCCGCAGGTACCCCTTGATCAGGGGGGGCAGGCGGGCGAGGCACCGCCGGTGGTCCAGCGCGTGCGGGTCGGCACGCAGCATCTCGACCCGGCGATGCGGCAGGGCGCGCAGCCGCAGCGCCGGCGGCGCCAGATGGTTGTGATAGAGGTAGGTCAGCTCGTCGCTCAGCGGCAGGGGGTCGACACCCGGCAGGCTGGCGCAGCCGAACAACACGTCGATCCGGTGCAGGAAGATATAGGACGCGATGCCCCGCCACAGCAGCTGCATCGCGGCCCGGCCGCGATAGCGCGGATCGACGCAGGATCGCCCGACCTCCAGCAGCCGTCCGGGAAAGTCGGTCAGCGGCGACAGGTCGTACTCGCCCGAACTGTAGAACCGCCCCAGCTTCCGCGCGTTATCCCCCTGCATCAGCCGATAGGTCCCGACCACGCCCTTGGCGCCCGAGGAAATCGCGTGATCGATCACCAGCAGATGGTCCGCGACCTCGTCGAATTCATCGACATCACGACGGGTGCGCAGGGTGCGCTCGTCCGGCCTGGCCCCCATTTCCTCGTAGAAGACGCGATAGCGCAGGGCCTGGGCGGCATCACGCTCGGCGTCGTTGGCCGCGATGCGCACCCCCAGGTTGCCCCCCCGCAATTCGGGAAAGCCGTCACGGTCGAGTTCCAGGGTCGACAGGGATTGAGTCGGTTTCTCGATGCTCACCGCCGTGATTCATCCTTGCTTGCCGCGGCGCGCTGCGCGGCCGCCCCATCTGACGCGACCGGCGTCGCCGGCTTCCTGCGCGCGAACAGTTCCATGCGATGGGATACGAGCTCGAATCCCAGCCGGTCGGCTATCCGCCGCATCAGGGCAGTGTGTTCGGCGTCCTCGAATTCGACGACCTTGCCGGTGTCGACATCGATCAGGTGATAATGGTCGCCGTCCTCGGTCGCCTCGTAGCGCGCGCGGCCGCCACCGAAATCACGCCGCTCGAGAATGCCCTTCTCTTCCAGCAGGCGCACGGTGCGGTACACGGTCGCGACCGAAATCCGCGAATCCAGGGCGGCGGCGCGGCGGTAGAGTTCCTCCACGTCGGGATGGTCCTCGGCCTCGGACAGGACGCGCGCGATCACCCGCCGCTGGCCCGTCATCTTCAGGCCGCGCTCGATACACATGCGCCCGATGCGCGATTCCATAGCCTCGCCTGCCGCTACCATGTCGACGGCCCAACCCGAACATCAGACGTGTGGTCCAACGAAGCGTCGCCTCCCCTTGATCGGGCCGTGCCGCCGCGCGGCACGCCACATTCATTCCTCGCGCTTCGTTCCGAGGCCGATTTTCCGCGCGAGGGACGACCGATGGCTGGCATAATTCGGCGCCACCATCGGGTAGTCGTGCGGCAGGCCCCAGCGCTCCCGATATTCATCCGGGGTCAGGTTATAGGCCGTTTTCAGATGGCGCTTCAACATTTTCAGCTTCTTGCCGTCTTCCAGGCAGACAATATAATCCGGGAAGATCGATTTCTTGGGCGATACCGCGGGGACCGGACGCTCCGGTTCGGCCACGACGCGGCCCAGCCCGTCCAGCGTGACATAGATCTTCTGGATCAGCTCCGGCAGTGCCGCCGTCTCCACGCTGTTGCCGGAGACATAGGCCGCCGTGATCTGCGCCGTCAGATCCCTCAGATCACCCTTACCCGTTTCGTTGGCCATACCTAAATCCCGCCAGTCAAATAAACCGGGTCTCTATATAGTTGAACGAGACAGAGCCGCAACCACGTCCCGATGGAAGAAAACGTCCAATGATCGATACCGAAACCGCCCGGCTCGACATCACCGGCGAGACCTGTCCCATGACGTTCGTCCGCACGCGCCTTGCTCTTGACCGGCTGCCGGGGGGCGGACAATTACGGGTAAGGCTGCGCGGCACGGTGCCGCTGGACAATGTCAGCCGCAGCGTGCGCCAGTTGGGCCATGCCATCACCGAGCAGACGGATGAAGGCGACGGGGTCCACGAAATCCTGATCGTCAAGGCACCGGCCTGACGTCACGAAGCCGTGGGCATCGCATCGTCCAGCGCGCGCGCCAGCACGAAGGCGTCCGCCCCGTCGGCATAATAGGCCCGGCGGCGGCCGATCTCGGCGAACCCCGCCGCCCCGTACAGGGCCCGGGCCGCCTGGTTGCGGTCGGATACTTCCAGCACCAGGCGCCGCGCGCCCCGGGTCACGGCCTGCGCGCCCAGCCAGTCCAGCAGCGCCCGGCCCAGCCCCTGGCGCCGCGCCGCGCCCGATACCGCCAGGGTCAGGATCTCGGCCTCGTCCGCCGCCACACGCCCCATGACGAACCCCTGCGGCACGGAGGCACAGTCCGTCCGGCCCAGCCCGACGATGACGCCCGGCAGGCCCAGCAGCGTGTCCATCGCCGGCCGGTCCCAGCGGTCCCCGGGCGGAAAGGCATCGTGATGCAGCGCGGCCAGCAGGCCCCCCACATACGGCCCCGCCGCGTGGATCACCGGCCCGGATGACGGATTCGAGGGTGAAGGATTCAAGATGGGGCCGGCCGCAGGCCGGCGGCCGGCAGCTTCGCCTCCGGCGGATCGACATAGAGCGGCAGGACATCGCGCGCCGGCCGGCCGGCGGCACGGCGCGCCAGCGCGGCCCCGGCGATCATCACCCCGTCCGGCGCCGTCCAGCGCGACAGGGCGATATCCGTCCGCGCGCCGCCCAGGGCCGCCCGGGTTTCCGCCGCGGCATTGCCCGCCAGCAGCAGCGGCCCCGGCGGCAGGACAAACCCGTCCAGGGCCTGAGCCCGCACCGTCCCGTCCCCGTTGCCACCGGGCTGTTCGACGAAGATGCGCCCGCGCCGCGCGACCGACAGGCACAGCACGGTGGCCCCCGCCCCGGCCTCATCCTGCAGCGCGGAGGCGAGGGCCTCGCCCGCGGTCACCCCCAGCAGGTCGCAGCCCGCGCCCAGCGCCAGCCCCTGCGCCAGGGCCAGCGACGCCCGCAGGCCGGTGAACGATCCGGGTCCGACGACCGCCGCGATCAGGTCCAGGTTCCGGGGCCGCCAGCCGCATTCCGCCAGCAGGGCGGCACAGCGCGCCGGCATTGCCTCCGCCCCGCCCCGCGCGGGCAGGTCAAGCATCCGCACCGGGCGCAGCACGCCGTCCACGCGCTCCACGCAGCCCAGCAGGGCGGCGGCGTCCGCCCCCGCCGGGGCGCCGTTCAGGACCAGGATCCGCATCGCGTCCGCCGTGGGGTCAGAGCAGCAGGCAGGCATCGTCGAAGGACAGGCGCGGCGCGCGCGGCTGCTCCGGCTGTCCGTCGGCATAGCCCAGGCTGACCAGGAAATTGGCGCGCCAGCCCTGTCCGGCCAGGAACGAATCCTCGACCGCGTAGGCGTCGAAGCCCGAGATCGGCAGCACGTCCAGCCCCAGCGCCCGCGCCGCCAGGATCAGGTAGCCGCCCTGCAGCGTGCCGTTGCGCAAGGCGGTCTCGTCCGCCAGGCCGACATCGGCGGCGAACCAGGCCCGCAGCCCGGGTTCGGGATTGAGAGTCCCGAACCGGTCAAAGAACAGCGGATCATGCGCGACGATCACCGTCACCGGCGCGGACAGCACCTTGTCCACATTGCCTTCGGACAGGGCGGCACGCAGCCGTTCGCGATTGTCCGCCGTGCGCAGGAAAACGAAGCGCGCGGGCGAGCAGTTGCCCGAGGTCGGGCCCAGCCGCACAAGGTCGTACAGGCGATGCAGCAGTTCGTCCGGCACCGGCTCGTCGCGCCAGCGCCCGGGCGTGCGTGCCGTACGGAACAGCAGGTCCAGCCCGGCCTCGTCAAGAACCATGTCGTTTTCCTGTTATGCGTCCACCTGCTCGACCGAAACCACTTCCGGCACGTAATGCCGCAGCATGTTCTCGACACCATGCTTCAGCGTCGCGCGCGAGGACGGACAGCCCGAGCACGCGCCCTGCATCGTCAACCGCACGACCCCGTCGCGATAGCCGCGAAACACGATATCCCCCCCGTCGCCGGCCACGGCCGGCCGCACCCGCGTGTCCAGCAATTCCTTGATCTGGCGGACGATCTCCTCGTCCTCCGGGGCGATCAGTTCTTCCTCGACCGCCGCGTCGTCCTCGATCGCCGGCATGCCGGAGACGAAGAAATCGACCAGCACGGACAGAAGCTGCGGCTTCAGCACCGACCAGTCGGTGGCCTCGTCCTTGGTCACCGCCACGAAATCACCACCCAGGAAGACGCGCGCGACGCCCGGTTGGCCGAACAGGGCGTCGGCCAGCTTCGACCGGCCCGCCACCGCATCGGGGCTGACGAAATCCGCCGTGGCGCGACCGGGCACGATGGTACGGCCCGGAAGGAACTTCAGGGTCGCGGGATTAGGGGTATCTTCGGTTTCGATGAACATCGGGGGGCCTTTGTTCCAGGGGAGCAGCAGAAAGCGGACTCGACCAGTCCGATTACAATCCAGATGAGCCAGGATGGCCGCCGAAACAAGCCCCCGGATGGTCGGGCATGGGACATGGATGACGGAAACGCAATGCGTCCTTGCGCAAGGTCATGGCGAAAGGCGGCCGGAGCGTGTGAAATGGATTGACACGTCATGGGTGCTCTGGCCTTGCATGGGCGCAGGCCCGCCCAGAGGATGCGATCCGTGACGGGCGCTCCATCTTCGATTCCGAGGCACCGACCCAAGATGTTTTTCGTCCCGTTCCGCCACACGCCCCGCATGTCCCGCCGCGCCGGCTGGCTGGCGGCGGCCTGTGCGTCGATGATCGTCTTCTCCGCCGGGGCTGCCCGGGCCGAACGGCTGGCCTTCGTGCTGAATTCCGCCGACGCCACGATCAGCGAATTCGACATCGACACCCATCAGGAAGTGCGCCGGGTCCCGGTCCTGCGCGAACCGCACCACACGGCGCCCACGCCGGACGGCAAATACCTGCTGGTGGGCGATACCTCGGGCAACATGCTGTTCTTCCTGGACGCTGTGACGGGCGCGCGGGTGAAGGAGATCACGCTCTCCGACCCCTACCAGATGCAGTTCAGCCCGGACGGAAAATTCTTCACCATCGCCGGCCTGGCCCGCAACCAGATCGATATCTACGATGCGTCGGATTTCCACCTGCTGCATCGCCTGCATGCCGATGCGATGCCCAGCCACATGAATTACGCGCCCGATTCGTCGGTCGTCTATGTCAGCCTGCAGGACACCGGCAAGCTGATGGCGATCGAGACCGCGACGGGCAACGTGCTGTGGACCACCGATGTCGGGTCCACGCCGGCGGGCGTGCTGTGGCACAACGGCAAGATCCTGGTCGGGGTCATGGGCACCGACTATGTCGCGGTGGTGAACCCGGCCGACGGTCATATCGACCGCAGGATCGAGATGGCGCCCGGGCCGCATAACCTGTTCATCTCGCCCGATCACAAGAACCTGTATGTGACCTGCCGTGCATCGGGGATCATCGAACGGCTGGACTGGGACACGATGAACGTGGTGCAGTCCTATCACGTGGCCGGCGGGCCGGACGACATTGTCTTCGCCCCGGACGGCAAGATGTGGGCCACGCTGCGCTGGCGCCAGCATGTCGCGATCATCGACCCCAACAGCGGCGAGATCGTGGACACCATCCGCACCGGCCGCTCGCCGCACGGGATCTGGCTGAACACCAACGAACCCGCACTTCACCTGTCGATGGCCGACCTGCCGGCGCCGCCCACGCCGTGACCGGTGCGGGGCAACAGGATTTCCGCCCGCAATCCTCCGCCGGTCCGGTTGGACAGCACGAACTGCCCGCCTTCGCGCGCCACCTCGCGGTTGACGATGGCCAGCCCCAGCCCCAGCCCGCCGGTGGCGCGCGAGCGTGAGCCCTCGACCCGGTAGAACGGGGTCAGCACCCGCGTCAGTTCGGCCTCGGGCAGGCCCGGCCCGTCATCGTCGATGCGGATCCGCAACTGCCTGGGTTCCACCGACAGCCTGATCCGCGCCCGGCGGCCGTAATTGACGGCATTGTCGATCAGGTTGCCGAAGACCCGCTTCATCGCCAGCGGCCGCACCCGGGCCTGCCATTGCGGCGGCCCATCATAGCTGACGTCCCGCCCCTGGTCGGCGGCGTCGTCGGCCAGCGTCATCAGGATCGAGGCCAGGTCGACCGGACGGGCGGATTCGGGATCGTTCTCGCCGGACAGATAGGCCAGGACCCCGCCGACCATCGCCTCCATCTCGGCCACGTCGCTCTCGATCGCGCCCTGCACCTCCGGGTCGTCCAGAAAGCCGGCCCGCAGGCGCAGGCGCGCCAGCGGCGTGCGCAGGTCGTGCGACACGGCGGCCAGGGCCTCGGTCCGGTCCGCGATCAACCGCCGGATGCGGTCCTGCATGGCGTTGATCGCCCGCGCCAGGTAGCGCACTTCCCGGGGGCCCTTTTCCTCGACCGGAATCCATTGGCCCGATCCCACGCCGTCCGCCACATCCGCCAGCGCCCGCAGCGGCATGCTGAGCGTATGGACCAGCATCGCCGCCGCCATCAGCACCGCCCCGGCCAGCACCGCGGCCGAGGCGACGCCCCGGGTCGTGTGGTGCGGCTGCAGGATATCGGGGGCGACGAAGCCGATCCGGCTGCCGTCGGGCAGGCGCAGGATGCCGCGAATATCGGCCGTCCCGATCTTGGTCGGCGCCAGGTTCAGCGCCGGGCCGCGCAGAAAATCATGGTTCGCCGCCAGCCGGCCGTGCAGGTCGCGCAGGGCCGGCGGTTCCGCACGCGGCGGCGCGACGGGTTCCGGCGCACTCCAGTCCAGCGTCAGGTCGCCGGTCGACAGCATGGTGGCCAGGATGGGCCGCTGCGACACAGGCGTGGCCAGCAGCACCCGCGCGTCGATCGTCAGCCGTTCGCCGATCTGGTCCAGTTGGGCGTCGTCGACGGTATAGGTCTCGGCTTCCTCGTAGAAGACGGAACTGCCGATGAACACCAGGGCGACGGCGGCCAGCAGCACGACCGTGACCCGCCCCACCAGCCCGCGCGGCCAGAGCGTGATCCGCCGGACACCGGGCGGCGCGTTCTGGGAAGCAGGGCCCGCCATGGGTTCAGGTTCGGTCCACCGGCGCGGTGAAGATGTAACCCAGGCCCCGCACGGTGCGGATCAGGGTTTCCGATTCATTGCCCAGCTTGCGGCGCAGGCGGCTGACCAGCACGTCGACGCTGCGGTCCGACACGTCGCCCAGGCGCGTGCGCGACAGTTCCAGCAGCCGGTCGCGGCCGATCACCCGCTGCGGATTGTCCAGGAAGCTGGCCAGCAGGTCGTGCTCCGCCCCGGAAATCTCGACGATGGTGCCGGACGGATCGGTCAGTTCCCGCCGGCGCAGGTCCAGCGTCCAGCCCGCGAATTTCAGGGTTTCCCGCCGGGGCGCCCCCGCAAGCCCATTGGGCGCGCCGCCCGTCCCGCGCCGCAGCACGGCACGGACCCGGGCCAGCAGTTCCTTCTGGCCGAAGGGTTTGGCGACGTAATCGTCGGCGCCCAGTTCCAGGCCGACGACCCGGTCCAGTTCCTCACCCCGGGCCGATACCATGATGACGGGAATCTGGGGGTCGGGTACGACACCGTCGACCGGCACCCCACCCCGCCGCAGCGACCGGCACAGATCCAGCCCGTTGGTGCCGGGCAGCATCACGTCCAGCACGATCAGATCGGCCGGCGAGGTCGCCAGCGCCGACCACATTTCACGCCCATCCTGCACGCCGCGCACGCGGTAGCCATCGCCCTGCAGCACCCTGACCAGCAGGGTGCGCATGCCGGGATCATCTTCCACAACGAGGATACGGGCAGGCAGGTCGCCGTCGGAAGCGGTCTGGGACATCGTCACGGTTGTATTCATCATCCTGAAGAGAATGGGACAGGAAGAATATCATAACAACAGCAGGGCCGGGCGGAGTATTCCGCCCGGCCCTGCCGATCCGCGTCGTGGGTCTGCCGTCCGGAGCCCTGACGGCGCCCTGTCAGTGATGAGCCGCCGCAGCGGGGGTCAGTTTCAGGATCCACAATTGCGCGATGTCGCGCGCGCCATTGTCGCCGTCCACGGTCTTCAACGTCGCGATCCCGTCGGCGGTACGGCCGGCCGCCACCTGGGCCAGGCCCAGATGCAGCTTGCCGATGTTCGGTCCAGCGGGCCCTTCGCCAGCCCCTGGCGCATCACCGCCAGTCCCTTGTCCACCTGGCCGAAGGTCACATAGTTGTAGCCTGCGGTCAGCAGGGCGTTCCCGGTCGGGGCGTTGACGGCGGCGGCTTCGTCCGCCGCGATCGTAGCCTTCTTGTCCGCAACCGCCTTCACGACCATGGCCTTCAGCCGGGCTTCGCGCGCGGCGCCCGCGTCCTTGCCCAGGGCGCCGCTGGCATAGCCGGCATTCATCAGGTCCAGCGCCAGTTGCGGCAACCCGGCCTGCATGGCCAGTTCGGTCATGTCCATGTAGTCGGCCGGCGCGGTCAGCACGCCCGCCGCCTGACGGATGCGATAGATGTCGAGTTGCAGCCCCGGCGGAACCTTGGGGTTGACCATCAGCCCATGCAGGATCAGCGCCCAGTATTCCGGCTTGGGATAATAGGACGCCAGCGTGACATAAGTGCGGTTCAGGCCCGACAGGTCCTTGAGCTGCGTCTGACAGGCCGCCAGAAGCTGAAGCTGGGATTCGGTCGGGACCTTGCCGCCCTTCACTTCCGCGTCGATCTGCGCCTGCTGCACCCGGGCGGCGTTCGCATAGTCCCGCTGCAGGTAGTAGGACTGGATCAGCAGCGTTTCCATCGCCGGATTGCTGCCCGCCGCGTGCAGGTACCGCTCGATCCCTGTCACCGCGCGCGGATAGTCCTTGGCGGTGTAGGCCATCGTGGCCTCGGCCATCATCATCTGCAGCTTGGCATCCTTGGGGGTGCGGCTGGAGGCGATCAGCTTGTCATAGGCGGCGGTGGCGGCCGCCACGTCACCCGACTGCGCCGCGACGGCGGCGCGCATCTGCGCGATGGTGTATTCTTCGTAGTCGGTCTTGCCCGGCACCGCCTCGGCGGTGTCGACGGCGCTCATCGCCGCGGCATATTTGTGCGCGGCCAGGGCGGTCTGCGCCTGCTGCAGCGGCTTGCCGACCTTCATGCTCAATGTATCCGCGGCCTGGGCAGACCCGGCGACGGACATCGAAAAGGGAAGTGCAACGATCGCACCGGCGAGAAGGCCGGCGCGGAACAGACTCGATGACATCAGCTCACTGTCCTTCCATGAACTGATCCTGACCTACGATACCCAGCTTGGTCATGCCAAGCCTCTGGGCATCCGCGAGGACATGCGCCACCGTCTTGTAATCGGCCAGGCGATTCGGGTGGATGTGCATTTCCGGCTGGTCGGGCTGCGCCGCCGCCGCGACGAAATGCGCCTGCAACGAGCCCTCGTCGGTGATCGGCTCGCCATTCCACGAAATGCTGTTATCGAAATCGATGGCAACGGTCACGACCTTCGGCACCTCGGTCGAGGGCGGCGGATTGCCCTGCGGCAGGTCCAGCGCGACCGAATGGGTCTGCAGCGGAATGGTGATGATCAGCATGATCAGCAGCACCAGCATGACGTCGATCAGCGGCGTCGTGTTGATATCGACGATGCCTTCGTCTTCGGTGGTGCTTTCAGCGCCGACATTCATGCCCATGGCGGTGTACTCTCTAAATACGCGGGCCAGTGCCCGGATGTGAATCCCCCGGTGTCCCCGGTTCCGGCAGGCCGGAACCGGGTCACGCCGTCCGTCAGTCCGAGTGCGGCTGCTCGGTAATGAAATCCACGTGGTAGATCCCGGCCTCCTGGCAGGTCGCGATCGCCCGTCCCACGGATTCGTACCGCGCCTTGGCGTCGCCGCGGATCTGGATCTGCGGCTGCGGCTTGATGACGGCCACCTTTTCCAGCCTGTCCAGAAGGTCGGCGCGGCTTTTGACCGCGACTTCGTTCCAGTAGATCTGGCCGTTTTCCGTCACCGCCAGGACCACGTTTCCGGGCCTGGTCTGGGTGGGCTGGTTGGCGTCCTTGGGCAGGGTCACCTTGATGGTATGCGTTGCGACCGGGATGGTGATCAGGAAGATGATCAGCAGCACCAGCATGACGTCGACAAGCGGAGTGGTGTTGATGGCGGACACCACCTCGTCTTCATCGCCGCCGCCTCCGACTTGCATCGCCATGTTCAGGCAACCCGGTTGGAGGTCGTCGTGGTGGTCGGCGAGTCATCGGGGCGCACCACGATGTCCGGCGTCACGCCGTGACGGAAGCCACCCAGCAGGATCGACTGCAGGTCGGCGGCGAAGTTGCGGACCTTGTCCATCGCGCCCTTGTTGCGGCGAACCAGCAGGTTGTAGCCCAGCACGGCCGGAACGGCGGTGCCCAGACCGATGGCGGTCATGATCAGCGATTCACCGACCGGGCCGGCAACCTTGTCGATCGACGCCTGGCCGGCGATGCCGATGGCGGTCAGGGCGTGATAGATACCCCAGACGGTGCCGAACAGACCGACGAACGGCGAGGTGGAACCGACGGTGCCCAGGAAGGCCAGGCCGCCCTGCAGGCGCGACTGGATGGTATCGACCGCGCGCTGGATGGACATGGACGTCCAGCTATGCAGGTCGATCGATTCCTGCATCGTGCCCTCATGATGCTCGGCCGCGACGATGCCGGTATCGGCGATGTAGCGGAACGGCGAGGTCGGCTTCAGCGCCGCGGCGCCTTCCTGGATCGAGGACTTCGTCCAGAACACGCTCGAAGCCTCCTTGGCGGCCGAGAACATGCGGGCCTGTTCGAAGAACTTCGTGACCATGATGTACCACGTGCCCAGCGACATGGCGACCATGATCAGCAGAACGCCGCGCGCGATGATGTCGCCGTTCCGCCACAGGGCATCGAGGCCGTACGGGTTGCCGGCGGGCTTGGCCGCGGCGGCGTCTTCGGCCGGCGGGGTCACCGCGGGCGCGGCCGGCGCGGACGCGTCCGGAGCGGGGGTCGCGGCCGGAGCCGAGGCATCCGGGGCGGGAGCGCCGGCGGCCGGGGCAGCCGGAGCCGAAGCGTCGGGCGCGGCCGGAGCGGCGGCAGCCGGCGCACCCGGAGCGGGGGCGGCGGGAGCGGACGCGTCAGGAGCAGGAGCGGCGGCCGGAGCGGCGGACTGTGCATCCTGCGCGACCGCAATGACGGGCGACGAGACGCTCAGAACGGCCGCCAGGGCCGACGCGGCAACGACAGGAACACGGTGCAGTCTGGTCATGTACTCCAAATCCTTTGTGGTAGATGGCCCGTTTTCCGGAACCCCGGAGCCGTCGGGTTCACCCGGCCGGCTCCGGCAACTTCGGTAACCTTCAGTCGTTGCTGAGCCTGAAGGTAATCGTATACGGATGGTGGAATTCCTTGATGGGAACACCATTCTTGACCGCAGGCTGATACCTGGCGCGGCGGACGTAATCCAGCGCGGCCTGGGCGAATTCCTGCCCGCCCTGCACGCTGGTGACGGCACAGTTGGTCGTCTCGCCGGTCGCTTCCACGTCGCACAGCACGGTCACGCGTCCCTCGCGATTTTCCTCGAGCGCCTCCTCGGGATATTCGAGCTTGACGTTGTTCACCGGGCGCGCGCCCGCCAGATGATCCGGAACCGGCGGACCGACCGGCGCGTTTGGCGCGGGCGGCGCCACGCTGGCCGCGGGCGGCATCGGCTTGGGCGGCGGCGTGTGCGTCACCTGGCGGATCACCTGCTGCGGCGGCGGCTGGATCTGGATCTTCGGCGGCGGAATGTACGGCGGCGGCGGCTGCGTCATCACCGGCGGCGGCGGCGGCGGCGGGGGCGGCGGCGGCGGCTTGGGCTCGGTGATAATCTTGGTCTGGATGGGCGGGTGCAACTCCTGGACGATCTTCGCCCCGAGGCCGTTCATCAACGCCCAGATCAGAACCACGTGCAGGAGAACAACGACAGTAATCCCGACGATATGCTTCATCGGACTGCGTTGTTGTTCCGCGTAGTTCATGTCGAAACCTCCTTAACCTCTCGTCCGCGCCGGTTTCGGCACTCAAACCCACGACAAATCAGCACCACTGAGGCAGCTTCGGCTCCCGTCCCGGAAGACCGGGACCATGCATCGCGGCGCGGACCGCTGAGGCATTCAGGACACACGAAAACAGCATCGGAGACCCAACGATCCCCTGCGTTCCGACCTGGCCGGACAGCCATCGAAATGCCGCCAAGCCATTGAATTGGGCTATTGCCCCCCCCTCATGTCAAGCAAGATATTTACTCAATCCGAAACGAGCATTTTGTCATCACTGGCCTAAAAATTGGCCATATTAACCGCCTGTCATAAATGGCCAAAAACCGGCGATTTTTAAGCACGGGCCATCAATTCTGCCATTTTTCGCGCCGTGCCGCCTGTCTGTGCAGGGGCGATACGAAAACGGTGCCGGCCCGACCCACGGGCACCGGGAGCGCAATCTCGTGTAACGTGCGCGGCACCGTCCGGTTCGAATCCGCCCGGGATGCGCGTGCGGACGTGCCATAAAAAAGGCGGGGATGGCTCCGCCATCCCCGCCCCGATCCGGCGCGACCTCGCGGCATTGCTGCGGCACCGTTACTGGGCGGAAGCGCTCGCCTCCGACCGGGTGGCGCCCACCCGGGCGGCCAGGGCCGCGGCCATGAAGTCGTCCAGGTCGCCGTCCAGCACGGCGTCGGGATTGCCGCGCTCGACACTCGTACGCAGGTCCTTGACCAGCTGATAGGGCGCCAGGACGTAGGAACGGATCTGGTGTCCCCAGCCGATATCGGTCTTCGCCGCCTCGGTCTGCGCCGCCGCGGCCTCGCGCCGCTGCAGTTCCTGCTCGTACATCCGCGCCTTCAGCATCGTCATCGCCGTGGCGCGGTTGCGATGCTGCGAACGGTCGGTCTGGCAGGCGACGATGATCCCGGTGGGGATATGAGTGATGCGGATGGCCGATTCCGTCTTGTTGACGTGCTGGCCGCCGGCACCCGAGGCACGGAACGTATCGACCTTCAGGTCGGCTTCGTTGATCTCGATCTCGATCGAATCATCCACCACCGGATAGACCCAGACCGAGGCGAACGAGGTCTGTCGCCGCGCCGCCGCGTCGAAGGGCGAAATGCGCACCAGGCGATGCACTCCGGCCTCGGTCTTCAGCCAGCCATAGGCGTTGGGGCCGGTGACCTGGATCGTCGCCGATTTCAGCCCCGCCTGCTCGCCTTCCGAACTTTCCATCAGCGCGACCTTGTAACCGTGCTGCTCGGCCCAGCGGGTGTACATGCGCAGCAGCATTTCGGCCCAGTCCTGGGCTTCGGTCCCGCCGGCGCCGGCATTGACTTCCAGATAGCAGTCGTTGCTGTCGGCCTCGCCGGACAGCAGGCTTTCGGTCTCGCGGCGCTTGGCCTCCTCGGCCAGGGCGCGCAGCATCTGCACCGCGTCCTTCAGGACAGCGTCATCGCCCTCCATTTCGGCCAGTTCGACCAGGTCCAGCGTGTCGCGGACGTCGGCTTCCAGGCGCTGCACGCCCTCGACCTGCCCGGCCAGCAGGGTGCGCTCGCGCATCAGTTTCTGGGCGGTGTCGGGATCGTTCCACAGATCCGGATCCTCCGCCCGGTTGTTCAGTTCCGCGAGACGGCCAAGTGCGACATCCCAGTCAAAGATGCCTCCTCAGCAGCGCCACCGACTGCTTGATCTGTTCGTTGAGGGAATCGGTCTCGGCAGACATGAAACAGGTCTCCGTCAGGAAAAGGGGGCCCGCCGCAGCGGGCGCACGGCGTCAATACAGGCCGCCCATGCCGATGTCACCCCCGCCGGCAGGCGCCGCGGGGGGTCCGGACGGCCCCGCCTGCGGCGCGGGACCGGTGCCGGAACCCACGCCGGGCGCGCCGCCTTCGGGCGTGCCGACCGAGGGAGAGGCCGCCATGTCGCTTTCGGAGTCGGGCATGGTCTCGGCCCCGGTATCGGCGGCGGTCAGCGCGCCCGTCGCATTGGCGAACAGGTCGGAACTGATACCCGGCACCTGGTCCGGCTTGAACGCGTCCACCGCCATGCCCATGCCGGTGTCGTAGCGTGCCAGCGTGATCCCCTCGGGCACCGGGAAATCCAGCTTCGGCCGGTCGGCCAGCACCGCCTTCATCACCCGGTTCCATATCGGTCCGGCGATGGCGGCACCCGTTTCGGCCTTGCCCAGGGTCGCCGGCGTATCGAAGCCGACCCACACGACCGTCACGATTTCAGGCGAGAAGCCCGCGAACCAGGCATCGTTGAAGTTCTGGCTGGTGCCGGTCTTGCCCACGATGGGACGGTCGATGCCCGCCCCCGCCTGCACGCCGGTGCCGCGCAGGATCACATCGCGCATCATCGTGGTGATCTGGAACGCGCTGGCGGGCGAGACGACCTGCGGCCGGGTATCGATGATCGCGGGCCCGTCGGCCGGCACGGTGGGAAGCGCCGGAAGGGAGGCGGAAGCGGTGGGCGCCTGGGCAGGCGGGGCGGCGGGCGCGGCCTGCAGATCCATGCCCGTGGGCCGCCACAGCACGTGGCCGTCGCGATCCTGCACGTCGTCGATCAGGCTGGGCGTGACCAGACGGCCGCCGGAGGCTATGGTGGCATAGGCCCCGGCCTCGCGCAGCACGGTGGTTTCCACCGCGCCCAGGGCGGCGGGCAGGACATGCGGCATGGCATCGACCAGATGCAGGTTGGCGGCCATGGCCGCCACCGACTTCATGCCGATATGGGCCGCCAGGCGGATCGTCACCAGGTTGCGCGATTCCCGCAGCGCGTCATGCAGCGTGGTGGGGCCCCAGAAATCCTTTTCGTAATTGTTCGGGTGCCAGGTTCCGTAGGACACCGGCGAATCGTCGAATTTCTGCGACGGCGAAATCCCCTGTTCCATCGCCGTCAGGTAGACGAACGGCTTGAAGGACGATCCGGGCTGGCGGAACGCCTGGGTCGCGCGGTTGAACTGCGACTGGGCGAACGACCAGCCGCCGACCATGGCCAGCACGCGGCCGGTGCGCACGTCCATCGTGACCAGCGCACCTTCGACGCGGGGGATCTGCCGCAGCGCGGCGCCGCCGCCCGTGGCCTGGGGTTCGATCATGACCAGGTCGCCCGCGCGCGGCAGGCGCCAGCGCCGCATCCACGCCATGTCACGCGCCAGCAGCCGTCCGGTGTGCGGCACGCCGTGCGAGGCCGGCCCTTCCAGCCATCCGACCTCGCCCGTCGTGGGGGACAGGACCACGCCCAGGCGCCAGGATTCCAGCATGCCGGCGGGCTTCGCCACCGCCGCCAGCGCGGGCTGCCATGCGTCGGGCACGCTCGCGGCGGCCGTAACGCCGTCCAGATGGCCGACCGGCCCGCGCCAGCCGCCATGGTCGTGGTCATAGGCCATCAGCCCGTCACGCACCGCGCCGGTCGCGATCTGCTGCAGATGGGGGTCGAGGCTGGTATGGACCAGCAGGCCGCCCTGCATGGTGGTGTCCAGCCCGTAGCGTTCGATCAGCGCGCGCCGCACGTCCTCGGCGAACCATTCGGACCCGGGGACCGGGCCGGGGCGGACGAAGGCCTGCGGCACCAGCGGCTCGGCCTGCGCCATGCGGGCCTCGTCCTCGGTGATGGCGCCCAGTTCGGCCATGCGCTGCAGCACCCAGTCGCGCCGCCCGCGCGCCGCCTCGGGAAAGCGATAGGGGTTGTAGTTGGTCGGCGATTTGGGCAGCGCGCCGAGGAACGCGGCCTCGGCATTGTCCAGCTGGTCCAGCGGCTTGTTGAAATAGGTCTGCGCGGCGGCGGCGACGCCATAGGCACCCGCGCCCAGATAGATCTCGTTCAGGTAGATTTCGAGGATCCTGTCCTTCGGCAGGGTCTGCTCGATCCGGATTGCCAGCAGGGCCTCCTTGGCCTTGCGTTGCAGCGACACGGCGTTGGTGCCCAGCAGCATGATGCGCGCCACCTGCTGGGTGATCGTCGAGGCGCCCAGCGGCCGATGGCCCTTCTGCATGGTCAGGTCGGTCAGGCCCGCGCGGATGATCGCGAACGGATCGACGCCGCCATGGGTATAGAATTTCTGGTCCTCGGCCGCGATGATGGCGTTCTTCACCCGGTCGGGAATGGCGCTGTAGGGCACGAAGACGCGCCGTTCCGCCGCCAGTTCGGCCATCACGCGGTCGTCGCCGGAATAAAGCCGGCTCATGACCGGGGGCTGGTAGGTCCGCAGGCCGTCCACCGTCGGCAGGTCGGACACCAGTTGTTCGTATTTCGTCCATGCGACCAGGCCGCCGGCGGCCGTCGCCAGTATCAGCAGCGCCATCCCGCCCCCGGCGATGCGACGCACCAGGCGAAAGCGCGGCCGGCGCGGGCCGCCCCCCGGACCGGTCAGGCCGAAGCCGCCGGTACGGCCCGGGGGCGCCCCGCCGTCCGACGGGCCGTTCCCGCCCACGCGCGAGGTGACGAGCATCCGGCCGTCGCGGTCCGATCCGTTAGGAAAAATCATCCGGGGTCCAACAGGCGAGGTCCAAGGGAGCAATGTCCAGCACAAGAGGGTCCATCACGATAGGCGGTGTCCTAGCATTGTCGCGCGCCCGCGTCTCGTCCCGCGCTCAGGAACCCGACAGCCGGTGCCATTCCTCGCGCCCTTCCCTGTCCAGTTGCGCGAACGTGGCGTCGTCCAGCACCAGCCCGGCGGCGGCGGTGTTTTCATCCACATGGTCGGGGCTGCCGGTGCCGGGGATCGGCAGCATGACCGGAGCGCGGCGCAGCAGCCAGGCCAGCGCCACCTGCCCCGGCGTGGCTTGCAGGTCGGCCGCCGTCCGGGCCAGCGCGGTATGGCCCTGCGTCAGCCCGCCCGCCGCCAGCGGCGCCCAGGGAATGAAGCCGATCCCGTGCGCGATGCAGTATTCCAGCACGTCCTCGGACGCGCGGTTCACCAGGTTGTAGCGGTTCTGCACCGTGGCGACCGGGAAGAAGCGCGCCGCGCGTTCGATCATGTCCACCGAGACCTCGGACAGGCCGACATGGCGGATCAGCCCTTCCTGGCGCATCGCGGCGATCACCTCGAACTGCGCCTCGGGCGGGCAGTCGGGCCCCACGCGATGCAACTGCCACAGGTCGATCCGCGCCACGCCCAGGCGGCGCATGCTCATCAGCACACACTGGCGCAGGTAATTGGGGTTGCCGACCGGGCGCCAGATATCGGGACCATGCCGCGTGTGGCCGCCCTTGGTCGCGATCGTCAGCCCATCATAGGGATGCAGCGCGGCGCGGATCAGGTCCTCGCTGACACAAGAGCCGTAGCTGTCGGCGGTGTCGATCAGCGTGACGCCGCACGCCGCCGCGCGCCGCAGGGTGGCCAGGGAACGATCGCGGTCCGGCGGGTCGCCCCAGATGCCGCGCCCGGTGATGCGCATGGCGCCGAAACCCATCCGGGCGACCGGGATGTCACCGCCGATGGAGAAGAGTCCCGCCTGGCGGGCGTCTGGGTGGGACATTCGGGCCTCCTGCATGAAGAAGATTTCTTCTTTCTTCAAAAAAGAACGAAACAATATGGCACTGGCGAGGCAGTCACCCCAGCATCCGGCCGATAACCCGCGCGGTGTAATCCACCACCGGGATAATGCGGCCATAATTGATGCGCGTCGGCCCGATCACGCCGATCGCACCCACGATGCGGTTGCTGTCGGTCCGCGCCGGGGCCACCACCGCCGACATGCCCGACAGGCCGAACACGCCGCTTTCGGCCCCGATGAAGATCCGCACCCCCTCGGATTCCTGCGCCAGGTCCAGCAGGCGCAGCATCGTTTCCTGCGTTTCTAGCCGTTCGAACAGCATCTGGATGGTGGACAGGCGCTCGATCTCCGTCACGTCGGCCAGCAGCCGCGCCTGGCCGCGCACGAACAGCGTGCCGCCGCGATCCAGCTCGCTCCACGTCGCCAGGCCGCTGGCCACCACTTCGGCCGTCAGATGATGCAGTTCATTGCGATTGGCGGCCATGTTGGCGCTGACATGCTCGCGCAGGCCCTCCAGCGTGCGACCGGTCAGGTGGGCATTCAGGTAGTTCCCCGCCTCGACCAGAGCCGAGGGCGGCAGGCCGATCGGGGTTTCGATCACCCGGTTTTCCACCTGCCCGTCCGCCCCCACCAGGATGACCAGCGCGCGGCGCGGCCCTAGGGCCACGAATTCGATATGCTTCACCGCACCGTCGCTCTTGGGCGCCAGGACCAGACCCGCCGCCGAGGACAGGCCCGAGAGCATAGACGAGGCCTCGGACAGCATGTCCTGCAGCGACCGGCCGCGCATTTCCAGCGAGCGGGTGATCGTCTCGCGCTCGTCCTCGGTCAGGCTGCCGAACTGCAGCAGGCCGTCGACGAACAGCCGCACGCCCTTTTCGGTGGGCAGGCGGCCGGCCGAGGCGTGGGGCGAAAACAGCAGTCCGGCCTCGGTCAGGTCCGCCATGACGTTGCGGATCGTGGCCGGGGACAGCGACAGCGGCAGGCGGCGCGAGAGCGTGCGCGAGCCGACCGGTTCGCCGGTTTCCACGTACTGTTCGACGATTTCACGCAGGATCGCCGCGGATCTTGCGTCCAGCCCGGGCGGCAGGGCAGGACGGGGGGACAGCGTGGCGGGGTCCATCGGCCTTGGTTCCTCCCTGTTCGACCGGCCAGGAAACGCCAGCCCGAAAAAACGACCAGCCTAAATCTGGAACCGGAAGCGGGCCATGACAAGCACGGGACTGGAAATCCGTTCCCCGCTCGGGCTATGCCCGGCCCCTCGGCCTGCCGATCGGAGTACCGCCTTCATGACCACCCGCCCCTCGGGCCGCGCACCTGATGCGCTGCGCGCCATTTCCATCGAACCGGGCTTCGCCCACCATGCCGAGGGTTCGGCCCTGATCCGCATGGGCGGGACCGAGGTGCTGTGCGCCGCCACCGTCGAAAGCCGGGTGCCGCCGTTCCTGCGCGGCCAGGGCAAGGGCTGGGTGACGGCCGAATACGGCATGCTGCCCCGCGCCACCCATACCCGTGGCGGCCGCGAGGCCGCGAAGGGCAAGCAGTCGGGCCGCACCCAGGAAATCCAGCGCCTGATCGGCCGCTCGCTGCGTGCCGTCGTCGATCTGGAGGCGCTGGGCGAGATGTCGATCACCGTCGATTGCGACGTGCTGAACGCCGATGGCGGTACCCGCTGCGCGTCGATCACCGGCGCCTGGGTCGCATTGCGCCTGGCGCTGGAAACCCTGGTGCGCAACCGCGTGCTGGCCCGCCTGCCGCTGACGGCGCAGGTCGCCGCCGTATCCTGCGGCCTGACCGGGGCCGGCGCGGTGCTGGACCTGGATTATGACGAGGACAGCGCCGCCGCCGCCGACGCCAACTTCGTGCTGACCGAAACCGGCGGCATCGTCGAAATCCAGGCGACCGCCGAACACGCCCCGTTCGCGCAGGACCAGTTCGACACGCTGCTGCGTCTGGCGCGAACCGGCACCGCGCAGCTTTTCATCGCCCAGCGCCAGGCCGTGGACGCCGCCCTGACCGCGCGGACCGCACCGTGAGCGGGCAGGCGACACGCCGCCTGGCGCGCGGCGACCGGCTGGTCCTGGCCAGCCACAATGCGGGAAAGCTGGTGGAATTTTCCGCCCTGCTGGACGGATACGGCATCACCGTCCTCTCGGCCGGCCAGCTCGGCCTGCCCGAACCCGAGGAAACCGCCGAGACCTTCGTCGGCAATGCGGCCCTGAAGGCCCATGCCGCGGCGCAGGCCAGCGGCCTGCCGGCGCTGGCGGATGATTCCGGCCTGTGCGTCGCGGCCCTGGGCGGCGCGCCCGGGATCTATTCCGCCCGCTGGGCCGGACCGGAGAAGGATTTTCCGGGCGCCATGGCCCGTATCCACGAGGGCATCGGCGACGATCCCGACCGGTCGGCCTGGTTCGTCTCGGTGCTGTGCCTGGCCTGGCCCGACGGCACGATCCGCAGCTTCGAGGGCCGGATCGACGGCCGGATCACCTGGCCGCCGCGGGGCACCCACGGCCACGGCTACGACCCGGTCTTCACCCCCGAGGGCCGCGACCGGACCTTCGCCGAAATGCCCGAGGCCGAGAAAAACACCATCAGCCACCGCGCCCGGGCCTTCGCCCTGTTCCGTGACGCCTGCCTGCCCGGGGACTGAATACGCATCCACCGTACCCCCGGCGGGATCGTCCCGCCGGCACGCGCGACCGCACCCGGTTCGATACGGCACGCCGAGCCTCATTGAAGGACATCCGATGGGCAGCACATCACGCGGTGCAGGCAACCTGCACGACGCACGACGCCGGCAGGTGGTCCTGTCGGATTTCGTCGTCTCAGACAGTCTTTATGCCCCCTCGCTGCGGATCGCCCGGCACGATCACGAACTGGCCAGCCTGTGTCTTGTCCTGAGTGGCGGCTATCAGGAAGTTTTCGGGCAGCGCGCCCGCACGGCGACCCCCGGCATGCTGATCGTTCACCCGCCGGGCGAGCATCACGCCGACCGGCACGCACCATCTCCCACACGGATCCTGACTATCGAAATCGCCGCACACGCGCTCGATCATTACCGGCAGGGAACAGGATTGTTCAGCGACGCCATGGATCGCCATGATCCGGGCATTGTCGGACTGGGCATGCGGCTTGCCCGTGCCATCCGCGACAAGTCCACAAAGGACGCATGCGAAACGGAAAGCATCGTATCCGACATACTGGATCACGCCTGTCTATCGGTTCAGGCCGACGCGCGCGGCGCGAAATGGCTTCTGGCCGTCAGGGATTATCTTCACGCCCATCCGGGCCGCCAGACCTCGATGCGGGAACTCGCCGCCCTGGCGAACGTGCATCCCATTCATCTGGCGCGCGCCTTTCGCACCATATTCGGCTGTAGCATCGGCCGCTACATGCGCCGGCTGCGCGTCGGAGTGGCCTTGTCCCTTCTGCACGACGGCGAGTCCGGCCTGGCGGATGTCGCCGACCTGGCCGGTTTCAGTGACCAGAGCCATATGACCCGTCTGGTCAAGGCGTCGACGGGACAATCGCCCGGTAGATTGCGCGGGGACCGAATGTTCTGACCGTCGCGCACGCGGGCCGGTGGAATGTTTGTCCTGTTCAAGACGCCTGCCCGCGGATCGCGTTATCTGCGCCCCATGATCCGATATTCCCTTCCTGCCGCCATCCTGCTGTCCGTCGCGTTTTCAACGCCGATCGCGATCGCGTCGGACCCGTTGGACACCAGCGACCCCGCCATCGGCATCCTGCGGCAGATGAAGGCCGCGTCGGGCGGCGATCGCTGGGACGGCGTCAGGACACTCGCTTACCGCACGACGACCCGTTCGGGCGGCATGGACGTGCCGGGCAGCCGCGAGGATGATGTCATGACGGGGCGCACCGTGACATTGACATCGGCCTTTCCCACGCCGCGTGGGCTGGGATTCGACGGCGTCACGCCCTGGATCATGCCCCGCAGCGGGATCGCGTACACGCTGGGGGACACAGACGCCATCCTGGATGCCGAAAGCGAGGCCTTCCGCGTCGCACAGGCATGGTGGTACCCTGATCGCCACCCCGCGACGATCGCCCGCACCGGCACCCGATCCGAGAACGGGCATGCATATGACGTCATAACCGCCACGCCCGAGGGTGGGCGGACATTCGATGCCTGGATAGACGGGACGACCCACCTGCTGTACCGCATCGACGAACAGCAGGCCGAGGACCGAGTGGTCACGACCTATGGCGACTATCGCCGCGTATCGGGCCTGACGATTCCATTTTCCATCCGGGTCGGCGACGGGTCCGATCCGACATTCGACAGCGTGACGACAATCGATCGGGTGGACATCAATCCGTCCGTTCCGGACGACTGTTATTCCATACCCCGACGCCCCCGATCGGACATCGCGATGCCGGAAGGCATGGACAGGATCGACGTTCCGTTCCGCCTGACCGCGGACAACCGGATCATCGTACCAGTGACCCTGAACGGGACGCTGAACGCGGAAGCCGAGTTCGACAGCGGAGGAAGCCTGCTTCTGCAGCCTTCCATTGTTGCGGCACTGCATGCCGACACGACAGGACATTTGAAAATGTCAGGTGGCGGAGAAGGATTTTCGACGACGAGCCTGGGCAGGCTCGCAACACTGTCGATCGGGGGTGCCGTCATGAACCGCCCCGGCTTTCATACATATGCGTTCGAAAGGAATCACCCGGACCGCATGCTCATCGGGCTGGAGACATTGCAGAGGTTCGTTGTCCATTTCGACTTCGACCGACAGGTCATGACACTTACGAAACCTGATCGTTTTGTCCATCGTGGCGGCGGGATGATCGTGCCCTTTCATTTTCAGGATAATCAACCGGAAATTTTCGGATCCATAGACGGTATAGCCGGGCGATTCGCGGTCGATACGGGTGATAACGGATCGCTGCTGCTGATCGCTCCCTTCGCCCGACGCTATCATCTTGCAGAACGCTACCAGGCGAACCTTCCCTATTCGGGATCGGCCGTCAGCACGACGCACGGGGTCTGGGCCCGCAGGCGCGTCCACACCGTGGCCTTCGACGGACCGGACGGACGCCCCGTCGCGGACGTCCACGACCCAGTCACACGAATTTCCCTTCAGCATTCAGGGTTTGATGCCAACCGCGACGTATCGGGCAATATCGGCCTGGGTATTCTCAGACAGTTCAACCTGACATTCGACTATGCACGTCAGCGCATCATCCTGGAACCCAACCATCTTTACGGCAAAAAGGATGTTTTCAACCGGGCAGGGCTGCGCCTGACGGAAGACGGACACGCATGGACGGTATCGGTCGTGTATGCTGGTGGCCCGGCCGATACCGCCGGCATCCATGTGGGAGACACCGTCGATACCCTCAATGGCCACACCGCCGCGTCGTTGCGGCCCGAAGATATCTGGTCGCTTCTGACAGGGCCGACCGGAAGCACGCTGGACTTCGCCATCAGCACGGCACATGGTGAAAAACACGTCCGGATCGTCCTGCGGAATATCATTTAAGACAGATCATCCGCGCATCGAAGGCCCGGCCGGCGGCGCCCAGCGCGGTCACGAAGGCCCGGGTCTTGGGCGGCACCACCTTCTTGCGGGGATAGAGCGCCGACAGGTCGCAGGATTCATCCGCGGCCGGCGTGATGCGCCAGTCGGCCAGAACCCGCTCCAACCCTGCCTCGCCCGGCGCGGCATGCAGGAACATCCAGTCCGGCAGCAGCGCCAGCCCGGCCCCGGCGGCCGCCAGGGCGCGCAGCATGTCCGGCGAATCCGCCGTAATCCGCCCTGTCGTGGGCAGGACGACCGTCCGGCCGCCACGATGGCAGCGCCATTCCGCCTCCTGGCCCGACGGGGCCAGGCAGGGCAAGCCGGACAGGTCATCGGGCCCGGCATCGGCAGGCACCCGCCCCGGCGGCGCCATCAGCCACCATGATCCCGTCAGCACCGGCCGGAACAGCAGGCCGGAATCCGGCGGCCGCCCGGTGACGACCGCGATATCCGCCCCGCTTTCGATCAGGATGTGCGACAGGTCCCCGCCGGCCGGCCCGCTGCGCAGGTCGAGGTCGATATCGGGATAGGCCTTCAGGAACCCCGGCAGCAGCGGCGCGATCACCGCCCGGCCGACCGATGGCGAGGCCAGCACCCGCAGGCGGCCCCGGGGGGCGGCGTTCAGCGACGCGGCCTCGGCCCGGGCATCATCCAGTTCGGCCAGGATGTCGCGCGCCCGGGCCAGGAACCGGCCGCCGATTTCCGTCAGGTGCAATCCCCGGGTCGAACGGTTGAAGACGGCGGCGCCCAGGTCCTGTTCCAGCACGGTGATCGCCCGCGACACCGAGGAGACGGTCATATGCAGCACCCCCGCCGCCCGCGACAGGCTGCCGCCGTCGGCGGTGGCGACCAGCACGCGCAGGCAGGTCACGTAGTCCACATCCCCTCCTGTCTCTGCGCCGCGTGCCGGACCGCGCAAAACTCTTTTCCCGAACCGGCCGTTCCGCCTGGCGGAGCCCGTACCCTACAGTCCGCGTCCAGTCCGGCAAATCACAGAACCGGATGGCAAAGAGAAGAGGAACGCAGATGCTCGACCGTGCCACCATGCCCGTCACGCGCGATGCCGAATGGTTTGAATACAGCCGCGCGGCGAACCCGATCCGGCCCGGGCTGACGCCCCGGCTGCCCTTCATGTCCTGGGGGCCCGAAACCTGGGCCGAGGGACCCAGCCGGGTCATCCCGCTGGACCTGTCCGAACAATTGCGCTGCCCCGGGCCGGCGACGTCGCCCGGACTGTGCGCCGCCTTCGTGCGGATTGATGCCGGCGACACGCTGCGCCCGGAGATCGCCGCAACGTCGCAGGTCTTCTACGTCGTTCGCGGGGCGGGGCGCACGGTGCCGGATGCCGGGCACCTGCCGTCGGTCGACTGGCAGCGCGGCGACATCGTCGCCCTGCCCGGCGGCACGGACTATGCGCACGCCGCCAGTGACGACGCGACGCTGTACCTGGTGCATGACGCGCCGTTGCTGGCCTACCTGGGCGTACGCCCGGACCAGGCGCGGTTCGAGCCCACGCTGTATCCGGCCGAACGGACGATGGACGAACTGCGCGCCGTCGCCGCCAGCCCCGAGGCCCGGTCGCGCAGCCGCGTATCCGTCCTGCTGGGCAATGCCCGGTTCCCCGCCACGCGCACCATCACCCATGTCATCTGGACGATGTTCGGCCTGCTGCCCGCGCAATCGGTGCAGAAGCCCCATCGGCACCAGTCGGTGGCGCTGGACTATATCGTGTCCTGCCCCGACGGCTGCTACACGCTGATCGGGGAAGCACTGGACGCGCAGGGCCAGATCATCAACCCGATCCGCCAGGACTGGCAGTCGGGCATGGCCTTCATCACCCCGCCGGGCCTGTGGCACGCCCATTACAATGAAAGCGACGAAGAGGCGTTCCTGATGCCGATCCAGGATGCCGGGCTGCAGACCTATCTGCGGTCGCTGGATATCCGGTTCGCCTGAACCGGGGGGCGAGGGCAGGTTTTGCCCTCGCCGGGTTCGGGGAAGGCCCGACCTTCGCCTTCCCTCAGCGGCCGGTGAGAATCCGGTCCACCAGTTGCCCCACCGTCGGCACGAACCCGTTGGCATAGAACGGATCGGTTCCGAACCGCCACGCGTTCGTGCCACCGAACATCAGGTTGTTGTCCATCGCCGCATCGCCCGTGTCCCCGTGGGCATGGGCGACGGCCTGCAGCGTCTTCTGGATGCAGAAGGAACGCGGATCGGCCTTGTGGCCGTTGGTATAGTTCGGGCCCCGCTGGCTCCAGTTCGAGAAGCGGCATTCCGACAGGCAGCCCATGCAGTCCACCTGGTCGGTCAGGATTTCCTGCGCCTTGTCCTTCGTGACGAAGATCAGGGTGGAATCCGGCGTGCGCATCGCCTCGGTATAGCCTTCCAGTTCCCACAGGCGGACATGCTCGCGGTCGGCCTCGGTCATGAAGACCTGCCGGGCGCGGGCGCCCACGCCGTAGGACGCGGTATGCTCGCCCACCGGTTCGGTGGAATAGGCGACCTGGCGTTCCGACCGCCCCTGCAGTTCCCGCAGGAACGGGTTGTTCACCGCCGAGGAATAGAAGCCGGTGGGCGAGAACCGGTTCAGGAACACGTCGCCCTTCTTCAGCGTCAGCAGCTTGCGCTTCCACGCGTCGGGGATCGGGCTTTCCTGCGTCAGCAGCGGGCGGGTGCCGAACTGGAAGGCGATCGGCCCCAGTTCGGGACTGTCGATCCAGTCCTGCCATTCCTCCAGCCACCATACGCCGCCGGCCATGATGATCGGGGTGTCGTCCAGGCCGAAGGTGCGCATCAGCTTGCGCAGCGCCAGGACGCGCGGAAACGGGTCCTCGGGGCTGCCCGGGTCCTCGGTGTTCGACAGGCCGTTATGGCCGCCGGCCCGCCACGGGTCCTCGTACACCACGCCGCCCAGCAGGTCGGCGCTCTTGTGGAACGAGCGCTTCCACAGGGCATTGAAGGCCCGGGCGGACGACACGATGGGATAATAATGGATGCCGAACCGCATCGCGATGCCCGACAGGCGATAGGGCATGCCCGCCCCGCAGGTCAGGCCGTGGATCAGGCCGGGTGCTTCTTCCAGCACGCCGGTGATCACGTCCTCGGCCCCGCCCATTTCCCACAGGATGTTGGCGTGGACGCGGCCCCGGCCACCCGAAAGGTCGTGGGCGATGCGGGCCTGGGCGACGCCGCCCCGGATGGCGTAGCGGATCAGTTCCTCGTGCCGTTCCCGCCGGGTCCGGCCGTGATAGACCTGCGGAACCGGACGACCCTGTTCGTCGTACGAATCGGCGTTGACGATCGACACGGTGCCGGCGCCACCTGCCGCCGCCCAATGTCCGGACGATATGCCGGTCGAAACCGACACGCCCTTTCCACCTTCGATCAGCGGCAGGACATCCACCCCGCCCATGCGGATCGCATTGATCGCCTTCATCATCACCCTATCGTCATCGCCCCGGCCCGCTGGGCCGGGACTTTACTGCGTGTGCCCCGCCCGGACGGGCGGGAAGCGGCGGTGCGGAACCCGGGCCCCGCGCCGCCACCCGGCCTTGGCGCCCGGCCTCAGCGTGCCGGACGGCCCGGGCGCTCGCCGACGGACTCGGTGATGTCCGCGCCGGTCTGCTGGTCGACGACCCGCATCGACAGCTTGACCTTGCCGCGATCGTCGAAGCCCAGGACCTTGACCTTCACCACGTCGCCCTGGTTGACGACGTCCGTGGTCTTCGCCACCCGGCCCTGCGCCAGTTCCGAGATATGGACCAGGCCGTCGCGCGCGCCCAGGAAGTTCACGAACGCACCGAAATCGGCGGTCTTGACCACCTTGCCGGTGTAGATCGCGCCCAGCTCGGGCTCGGCCACGATGCCGCGGATCCGTTCGATCGCGCGGGTGGCCTGATCTTCGGACGAGGCCGCGATCATGATCGTGCCGTCATCGTTGATATCGATCTTGGCACCCGAATATTCAACGATCTCGCGGATCACCTTGCCGCCCTGGCCGATCACGTCACGGATCTTTTCCTTCGGCACCGAGATCGTGGTGATCTTCGGCGCGGTGGAGGACACGTCCGAACGGCCTTCGGTCAGCGCCTTGGACATCTCGCCCAGGATGTGCAGGCGGCCGTCGCGCGCCTGGCCCAGGGCGATCTTCATGATCTCGGGCGTGATGGACGTGATCTTGATGTCCATCTGCAGCGCGGTGATGCCGGATTCGGTGCCCGCGACCTTGAAGTCCATGTCGCCCAGGTGATCCTCGTCACCCAGGATGTCGGACAGCACGGCGAAGCCGCGATCTTCCTTGATCAGGCCCATGGCGATGCCCGCCACCGGACGCTTCAGCGGCACGCCCGCATCCATCAGCGCCAGCGAGGTGCCGCAGACCGTGGCCATCGAGGACGATCCGTTGCTCTCGGTGATCTCGGACACGATGCGCATCGTGTACGGGAAGGTGTCCTTGCCGGGCAGCAGCGGATGGATCGCGCGCCAGGCCAGCTTGCCATGCCCGATCTCGCGCCGGCCGGGCGAGCCCATGCGGCCGCATTCACCCACCGAATAGGGGGGGAAGTTGTAGTGCAGCATGAAGTTGGTGCGGTATTCGCCTTCCAGCGCGTCGATCACCTGCTCGTCCTGGGCGGTGCCCAGGGTGGCGACGACCAGGGCCTGGGTCTCGCCACGGGTGAACAGGGCCGAACCATGGGCGCGCGGCAGGATGCCGACCTCGGAGACGATCGGGCGGACCGTCTTCAGGTCGCGGCCGTCAATGCGGTAGCCGGTATCCAGCACCGCGCTGCGCACCACGTCGGCTTCCAGATCCTTCAGGATCGGCTTGGCCGCGGTGACGTCCAGCCCTTCGGTGGCCAGGGCCGCCAGCACGGCTTCCTTGGCGGCGCCGACCTTCTTGTAGCGCTGCTGCTTCACGCGCTCCTGATACGCCTCGGCGATCGCGGCGCGGCCCAGCGTGTCGATCCGCTGCTTCAGCGCGATTTCCTCGGCCGACGGCTCGGCCAGGTCCCACGGTGCCTTGGCCGCATGCTCGGCCAGCGAGATGATGGCGTCGATGACGGCCTGGAACGCTTCATGCCCGAAGGTCACGGCGCCCAGCATGACGTCTTCGCTCAGTTCGCTCGCCTCGGACTCGACCATCAGCACGCCTTCGGACGTACCGGCGACGACCAGGTCCAGCGCGCTTTCCTTCATTTCGGGCAGGGTCGGGTTCAGGATATAGGCCCCGTCCGCGTAACCGACGCGGCAGGCCGCCACCGGACCGAAGAACGGGATGCCCGACAGCGTCAGCGCGGCCGAGCAGCCGATCAGCGCCGCGATCGCGGGATCGTTCTCCAGGTCGTGGCTCAGCACCGTGGCTACGACCTGCACCTCGTTGCGGAAGTTCTCGGGGAACAGGGGGCGGATCGGACGGTCGATCAGGCGGGAATTCAGGACCTCGATCTCGGACGGACGGCCCTCGCGCTTGAAGAACCCACCCGGGATCTTGCCGGCCGCGAAGGCCTTTTCCTGGTAGTTGACGGTCAGCGGGAAGAAATCCTGGCCCGGCTTGACGCTGCGGGCGCCGACGGCGGTGCACAGCACGACCGTGTCGCCATAGGTCACGACCACGGCGCCGTCGGCCTGGCGGGCGATCTTGCCCGTTTCCAGCACCAGCGGACGGCCGCCCCACTCGATTTCCTTGCGGTAGTAATTGAACATTCAGACATTCCCTGTCCGGCGGCCGGCCCAGGCGGGTCGGAGGTCCCCGGACGACGGGAGGAATGACAGCGTCTCGGACGGCATGGAGCGATGACGGTTGCCCATCAATACACCATGTGGCCTGAAACGCTGCGACCCGGTCCGGATGTCTCCACCGACATGGCGGCAGCATGTTGCCCGGCCCACGATTGGGCGGCGGGTGTGGCCGTCCAGCCGGTGCGGGGCGGCCGAGCCACCCCGCCGGCGGGACGGACCGGCGCGATCACACACGGCCATGCACCGCACGGCCCCGCCCGATCGCGCGACAGATCAGCGGCGCAGGCCCAGGCGGCCGATCAGGGTCTGGTACCGGGCCTGATCCTTGCGCTTCAGGTAGTCCAGCAGGCCACGGCGCTTGCCGACCATCACCAGCAGGCCGCGACGCGAATGGAAATCCTTCGCGTGGGTCTTCAGGTGCTCGGTCAGGTTGGTGATCCGTTCGCTCAGCAGCGCGACCTGGACTTCCGGCGAGCCGGTATCCGTGGCGGCAGTCTGGTATTCGCCGATCAGCGCCGTACGGCGCTCTGCGGTAATCGACATCGTGTTCTCCATATCAGATTCGGTTAAAGCATGCGGTCCGGACGCAGCCAGCCATCTTCCAGCCGGCAGAGCCCGATCACGCGCGCCCCGTCCATTCCCCGCACGATCCCGCATGCGGGATCGACGGCGTCCGGTATCCGTCCCATCAGGTCGAGCAGGCTGACCGCCCGCCCGTGTGACAGGGCATCCGCTTCTTCATGGGTCAAGGCCAGCGCCGGGATGTCGGCCAGCGCGGTCGCGACCGGAAGCAGCAGATCCGGTGAGGCAGGCGCGTTGTCGTCGCTTGGGACAATTTTGTCCAGAAGAATTGCATCCGCCTCGGAAAACGGGCCGACCCGCAGCCGGCGCAGCGCCGCCACGTGCCCCACGGTACCGCATGCCCGCGCGATGTCGCGCGCCAGCGAGCGCATATAGACGCCCTTGCCGGATTCGACGGCGAAGATCGCGGTGTCGGCGTCCGGGCGCGCCACCAGGTCGAACCGGTCGACCCGCGCCGGGCGGGGCGGCAGGTCGGGGGCCCGGCCCTCGCGCGCCATGTCATAGGCGCGCTCGCCCGCCACCTTGATCGCGGAATAGATGGGGGGCACCTGCATGATGTCGCCGCGAAAGGCCGGCAGCGCCGCGCGGAACGCATCGTCGGTCGGGCGGACGTCGGACGTTTCGATCACCGCGCCCTCGGCGTCGTCGGTGTCGCGGGCCTCGCCCAGGCGCAGGGTGAATTCATAGCGCTTGGTGCCGTCCATGATGTAGGGCACGGTCTTGGTGGCCGCGCCGAAGGCGATGGGCAGCAGCCCCGTCGCCAGCGGGTCCAGCGTGCCGCCGTGCCCCGCCTTGCGGGCGTCGAACAGGCGCTTCACCCGGTTGACGACATCGGTCGATGTCATGCCCGACGGCTTGTCGATGACCAGCCAGCCGTCGATCGGGCGTCCGCGCTTGCGTCGCATGGGGCAGAACCTTTTTTCAGAACCTCGGAAGAGGCGTGCGTGTAGACGAGCCCTGACTAGGGAGCAATGCCGGATTGTGCCATGCCAGGTTTCCCTTGGCGGAACGGGTACTCAAAACAGACCGGATGACACGGCAACCGACAGCACTGGCCGTCCTGCTCTTTATTTTGTGCGGGATCGGAACGGGGATCGCGATCCTGGGATCGTTCGGGCGGTTCGGCCTGCTGACCCGGACCGAACGGGCGCTGGTCGTCTTCGACACCCCGGTCCCGGGACTGAGCGCCGGCGCGCCGGTCACATTCCGCGGCGTGGCGCTGGGCCGGGTCGAACAGGTGAACGTCCTGCCCGATCCCGCGCGGGGCCGGACCATCATTCCGGTCACGATCCGCGTCCGGCCCGACCTGATCCGCGTCATCCCGCCACCCGGCACGTCCCGGCCGCGCCGTATCGCCCTGGCCGACCTGGTGCGGGACGGATTGCAGGCGCACCTGCATTCCCAGAGCCTGGTTGTCGGACGCAGCGGGATCGACCTGGATTTCGCCCCCGGACCGTCCCCGCCGCCGCATCCCGGCCTGTCACATCTGATTGAAATCCCAGCCCGCGAATCCCACTGGCAGGTGCTGCGCCGCACTCTGGCCACCCTGCCGATCCACGCCATGGCGGCACAATGGCAGCAGGCACGGGCGGACGGCCGGAACATCGCCACCCGGATGGATGCCACCCTGCCACCCATGCGCGCCGGCTTTCTGGACGTGCGCGACCGGGCACACGCCACCGCTGCCGCCCTGAACCGGGCGGAGACGCAGACCGGCCGCGCCTGGGCCGTCACCCACACCGATATCGATCACCTGCAGGCAACCGCCCGGCGTCAGGTCCATGATCGGGGTGCGGACATGTCCGCCGTCGCCCGGGGAGCGCATGCCGTGATAGTGGAGGCGCGGCAGGTACAGGCCGATCTGCGCGCGCTGGACGCCGATACCGCGCGCACAGACCTGGCCACGACCGGGCGCGACATCGCGGCCGCCGGCGCGGCGCTGCATGACGCGGCCCGGACCGTGCGTCGGACGCCGGGGGTTCTGCTGGTCGGGGAGGGGAAGTAGTCGGTGCCGGGGTAAGTCGAGGCCCGCTCAGGCTCAATCCAGATCCCGCGCGACGTCCGGCTGCCGCAGCAGCGCATCGACTTCCATCGCGTAATCCAGCGCGGTGTCCGGCTGGAAATGGATTTCCGGCACCCCCCGCAGGCGCAGGCCGGTGGACAGGCGCGAGCGCAGGAACGGCGCCACGCGCTTGAGCGCCGGCAGCAGGGTTTCGACGTCGCTGCGGCCCAGCCGGGCGACGAAGGCGGTGGCGTGCTTCAGGTCGGGCGAGATCCGGACCTCGGTCACCGTGATGCGGACATCGACCAGCTCGGGATCGCGGAATTCCGTGCGGGCGAACAGGTCGGCCAGCATGCGGCGCACTTCCTCGCCCACGCGCAACTGGCGTTGCGTGGGCCCGGAAGCAGCATGGCCGGCGAGTTTCCCCGCCGGCCCCGCCGTGTTCACCTTGCCGCGTGAGGCGTTACGGCTCATGCGGGAACCAGTTCCATCTCGTAGCACTCGACCATGTCGCCTTCGCGCAGGTCGTTGTAACCCGCGAAGGACAGGCCGCACTCGTAGCCGCGCGCCACTTCCTTGACATCGTCCTTGAAGCGCTTGAGCTGGCTGAGCTCGCCTTCATGAACGACGACGTTGTCACGCAGCAGGCGCACGCCGCAGCCGCGCTTGACCACGCCCTCGGTGACGTAGCAGCCGGCGACCTTGCCGACCTTGGTGATGTCGAACACCTTGCGGATCTCGGCATAGCCGAGGAACTTCTCGCGGTGCTTCGGCGCCACCTTGCCCTTGACCAGTTGTTCGACGTCGTCCGCGACCTGATAGATGATCGAGTAGTAGCGGATATCCACGCCTTCGCGCTGGGCCAGTTCGCGGGCCTGCGTCGTGGCGCGGACGTTGAACGCGATGATGACCGCATCCGACGCCTTGGCGAGCTGCACGTCGCTTTCGGTGATCTGGCCGACGCCGGCCGTCAGCACGCGGACCTTGACCTCCTCATGCTCCAGCTTCAGCACCGTGGCCTGCAGCGCCTCGGCCGAACCCTGGACGTCGGCCTTGATCAGGACGGCGACTTCCTTCTGCGCGCCGGCCTGGATGCGGGCCAGCATCTGGTCCAGCGTGCCGCGGGCGGCGGTCTGGCCGGCCGCCGTGCGGTCGCGGATCACGCGCTGGCGGAATTCCGAGATTTCGCGGGCGCGATTCTCGTTATCCACCACCACGAACGGCTCGCCGGCACCCGGCACCCCGGCGATGCCGAGGATTTCCACCGGCATGGCGGGCGCCGCTTCCTGGATCTGCCGGCCGCGATCGTCCAGCATCGCACGGACGCGGCCCCATTCGGCGCCGGCCACCACGATGTCGCCACGCCGCAGCGTGCCCTTCTGGACCAGCACGGTCGCCACCGGACCGCGACCGCGATCCAGACGGCTTTCGATCACCGAGCCCTCGGCCACGCGGTCCGGATTGGCCCGCAGGTCGAGCATTTCCGCCTGCAGCAGGATCGCTTCTTCCAGCTTGTCCAACCCGGTGCGCTTCAGCGCCGAGACCTCGACATCCTGGGTGTCGCCGCCCATCGATTCGACCACGATCTCGTGCGACAGCAGTTCCTGGCGCACGCGCTCGGGGTTCGCACCCGGCTTGTCGCACTTGTTGATGGCGACGATGATCGGGGCGTTCGCGGCCTTGGCATGCCGGATCGCCTCGATCGTCTGCGGCATCACGCCGTCATCCGCCGCCACGACCAGCACGACCACGTCCGTCACCGAGGCGCCGCGGGCACGCATGGCGGTGAACGCCTCGTGACCCGGAGTGTCGATGAAGGTGATCTTCGACCCGGAGGGCAACGTCACCTGATAGGCGCCGATATGCTGCGTGATGCCGCCGGCTTCGGCCGCCGCGACGTCGGTCGTGCGCAGCGCGTCCAGCAGCGACGTCTTGCCGTGGTCGACATGGCCCATGACGGTGACGACCGGCGGACGCGGCAGCAGGTCTTCCGGCTGGTCCTCGATCCCCTCGATGCCGATTTCGACGTCGCTGTCGGCGACGCGGCGGACACGGTGGCCGAATTCCTGGACCACCAGTTCGGCGGTATCGGCATCCAGCGACTGGGTCACGGTCGCCATCACGCCCATCTTCATCAGGGCCTTGATGACCTCGCCCTGGCGGGCGGCCATGCGGTTCGCCAGTTCCTGCACCGTGATCGTCTCGGGCAGGATGACGTCACGCACCACGCGGACCTGGTCGGCGCGCAGGCGCTCCAGTTCCGCCTGGCGGCGTTCGCGTTCGCGCTGGCGCCGGACCGAGGCCAGCGAACGCGTCTTGTCGTCGTCACCCTCGATCGCGGCCTGCACGTCGATGCGGCCCGAACGGCGGCTGTCGCCACCCTTCTTGGGCGACGCGCCGGACGGCTTGCGCCCCGGGGCGATGCCGCCGCCGGGACGGCGCGCCGGACGGCGATCGTCCTCTGCCTCTCCAACGCGGCCGGTGCGCAGGCGCAGGGTCTCGCCCGGGGCCTGCGGGGTCGCGGCCGGCGTCGCCGGACGGCTGGGCGTGACCGGGCGGGCCGGCATGATGGCGCGTTCGGCCAGCGGGCGCAGGCGCTCCATCGGCGGGGCCAGCGTGACCGCGCCGGGAATCGGCACCGCCGACACGACCGGTCCGCTGCTTTCGGGCTCGGGCTCGGCCCGGGACGGGGTCCCCGCCTGGCCGTGGGCCTGCGCGCTGGCGCGGCGCTCGGCCTCTTCCTCACGGGCGCGGGCGGCGGCCTCTTCCTTCTCGCGGACCTCGTCCTCGGCCGCGCGGCGCGCTTCCTCGTCCCGCCGGCGCGCTTCCTCGGCCGCGGACAGGATCATGATCTTTTCCTGTTCGCGCCGTTCCTGCTCGCGCCGGACGGCCTCGGCCCGCTGTTCTTCCAGCACGCGCTGGCGGGTGGCCAGTTCGGACGCCGTCAGCGCCCGGCCACCACTGCCGCCCCGCCCGCCGGCGCGCCCGCCACCGGACGAACCGGAGCCGCTGCCCGCGGGGGCCGGACCGGGGCCGCGCTTCTTGCGCACCTCGACCTGCACCACCTTCGAACGACCATGGCTGAAACTCTGCCGCACGGAACCGGCATCAACCGTCCGTCCGACATCCTTCCGGCCCGCCGGCCGCAAGGACAAGCGTCCCTTACCCTGATCCTGATCGTTGCCTTCGCTCATGTACCCGCCTGTTCACCCAAGTTCGGTGGATCGGTCCGCCGAACCCGGGACCGCCCTGCCGGACAGCCCCGCATAACGTTCATTATCGACGCGGACACGACGTGCCAGTTCGCCACACGACATCGCCGCGTGCACGACATGGTCACGGCCGAATGCCGCCCCCAGACCCGCCGCCGTAGGAACAACCGCTATCGGAAGGTCCCGTGCGCCGGACAACAACCTCGTCCTCTCGTCCGGGCTGCCGTCCTCGGCCTGAATGATCAGACCGGCGCGACCGCCCGTTATCCATTCCCGCACCTTGGCGAAGCCGTAGGTCACCTGACCGGCCCGCCGTGCGAGTCCCACCGTTTCCAGCATCCGGCGCACCAGTCCGGCTTCCAGGATCTTGTCCAGGTCGGGCGGAACGACGACCTGCCCACGGGCGGCGCGTGCGAATGCCCCCCGTGTCCGCGCCGTTTCTAGCACATCCCGCCGCGCGCTCAACCAGATTCCCCGTCCGGGCAGACGCGCGGAAAGATCGGGCGTCACAATCCGGTCAGGTGACAGCACGAAACGCAGCATCGTCTCGGGCGCCGCCCGGTCGCGGGTGACGATGCAGCGCCGCAGCGGCCCGCGTTCGTCATCCCTGTCCTGGTCGGCATCCGTTTCCATGTCTCGCATCGCCCGGTCGGGTGCGGCTTCGTGATCAGACGTCCGACGCCTCCCGGCCTTCGGCCGTCTCCCCAGAAGCTTCTCGGGCGGCTTCCCCGGCGGCTTCCTCGCCTTCGAACCAGTGCGCGCGGGCGGCCATGATGATCTCGTTCGCCGCTTCCTCGTCGATGACCTCGCCGCCCAGGATCTCGACCAGTTCGTCGCCCGCCAGGTCGGCCAGGTCGTCCAGCGACTTCACACCCTTCTCGCCCAGCGTCACCAGCATCTGGTTCGAGAACACGCCCAGCGCCGCGACATCGTCCGACACCCCGAGGCCGCGCCGCTTCTCGTCCAGCTCGTCCTCGCGCCGGGCCAGGAAGCCCTCGGCCCGGCGGACCAGTTCGCCGGCCACGTCCTCGTCGAAGCCCTCGATCTCGGCCAGTTCGTCGGGGTCGGCATAGGCCAGTTCCTCGATCGAATGGAAGCCTTCGGTCACCAGCAGGCCGGCGATGACGTCGTCCACGTCCAGCGCCTCGACGAACAGGCCGCTGCGACGGCGGAATTCTTCCTGCCGGCGTTCCGATTCCTCGGCCTCGGTCAGGATGTCGATGTCCCAGCGGGTGAGCTGGCTGGCCAGGCGGACATTCTGCCCGCGCCGGCCGATCGCCAGGCTGAGCTGCTCGTCAGGCACCACGACCTCGACCCGGCCAGCTTCCTCGTCCATCACGACCTTGGTCACTTCCGCCGGCGCCAGCGCGTTGACCACGAAGGTCGCGGCCTGCGGGCTCCAGGGAATGATGTCGATCTTCTCGCCCTGCAGTTCCTGCACCACCGCCTGGACGCGCGATCCGCGCATGCCCACGCAGGCGCCCACCGGGTCGATCGACGCGTCGCGGGAAATCACCGCCATCTTGGCGCGCGATCCCGGGTCGCGGGCGACGGCCTTGATTTCGATGATGCCGTCGTAGATTTCCGGCACTTCCTGAGCGAACAGCTTCGCCAGGAAGGCGGGATGGGTGCGCGACAGGAAGATCTGCGGCCCGCGCGGCTCGTCACGCACATCATAGATATAGGCGCGCACGCGGTCCGAATTGCGGAAGCTTTCGCGGGGGATCAGCTCGTCCCGGCGCAGCAGCGCCTCGGAACTGCCGATCTCGACCATCAGGTTTCCGTATTCGGTGCGCTTGACCGTGCCGTTCACGATCTCGCCCACGCGGTCCTTGAATTCGTCATACTGGCGCTTGCGCTCGTATTCGCGCACGCGCTGGACGATCACCTGCTTGGCGGTCTGCGCCGCGATGCGGCCGAAATCGATCGGCGGCAGCGGATCGACCAGATGTTCGCCCAGCTGGATCTCGGGCTTGAACTTGCGGGCGATGTGGAGCGGGATCTGGGTTTCCTCGTTCTCCACCTCCTCGACGGCCTCGGTCCAGCGGGACAGGCGGACGTCGCCGGTCTTGCGGTCGATGGTCGCGCGGATATCCTTTTCGTGCCCGTACTTGGCGCGGCCGGCCTTCTGGATGGCCTGTTCCATCGCCTCCAGAACCTCCTCCCGGTCGATCGCCTTCTCACGCGCGACGGCATCGGCCACCAGCAGCAGTTCGGGACGGGAAACGGACGTATCCATCAGAGCCTCCAGGACGTCTCAGTGAGTCTTGCGCGCCGGCCGCCGGCCGGGCTTCGGGGATTTTCCGGCCCCTTCGGGGGCCGCTTCCGTAGTATCTTCCTCGCCCTCTTCCGGGGCCCCACCGGGCGCGCGCATCATATGGGCACTGGCCGCGATCAATTCATCGGTCAGGACCAGCCGCGCGCGGCGCATGTCCGACAGCGGCAGCGCCACCTCGGTCCCGTCTTCCAGGCGCAGGCGCCCGAACCCGTCCTCGGCCCCCAGCAGGATGCCGGAAAACCGCTTGCGGCCGTCGATCGGGATATTCACCTCGGCCTTCGCCAGGTGGCCCGCGAAGCGCGTCCAGTCCTTCGCCCGCGTCAGGGGACGGTCGATTCCCGCCGACGAGACCTCGAGCGTCCAGGCGCCGGGCAGCGGGTCCTCGACATCCAGCACCGCGCCCACCGCGTGGCTGATCTGCTCGCAATCCTCGATCGCGATCAGCGTGCCGTCGGCACGGTCGGCCATGATCTGCACGGTCGGGCTTTCCCGGCCCAGGATCGCCACCCGGACCAGTTCGAATCCCATGTCGGCCAGGACGGGCGCCACGATGGCGGCCACCTTGGCGTCCAGGCCGGTCAGGTAGGGAAGGTCTGCGTCCAAAACAAAAAAGGCGGCCGGTCAGGCCACCCCCCAAAAAAGCGGAAGATGAAGGAATGAGGTCGATATAGGACACAACGGAAGGTTTCGCAAGGTGCCCGTACATCCCCCCGCCGGGCGCGCGGGCGGCGTGGCGGCGCGGTACATTACATTACAATCACATCGCCGTTTCGATACTTGCACCGTGGCACGGGCCAAACGCATGATGCCGGAATGAGGCCGACGCCCGATCCCGAGCCCCGCGCAACCCCCGACGAAGCCGGCCCCGGCAAGGCCCGGCCGCTGTGGTACGGACTGGCGGCCGGCGTGATCGTCATTGCCGGCTTCAGCGCCCGCATGGCCCATGAACAGGCCCAGCCGGCCCCCGCCCCCGCGATCAGCGCCGATGGCGCGGCAGGCGCCGCCGGAAGCGCCCATGTGCTGAACAGCACGCAGCAATTCGCCATGATCTCGCCCGACAATGCGCCGCGCGCGCTGCAGCAGTCGGGGCTGACGCCCGACCAGCAGGCGCGCATCCTGGCCGGCATCCGCAAGCGCGAATACCGGCTGGTGCGCATGCCGATCTACGACCAGGGCGGGACCGGCGGGGTCGTCACCCTCAGCTCGGGCGGCATCACGCAGACCGTGCCGCTGACCGCGCAGCCGCGCACCGTCCTGCTGCCCATCCGCATTTCCGGCGAAGTCGATATCGTCCCCGTCTCCGATCCCGGCGTCGCCGGGCTGGCGCCCGGGGCCATCACCGTCCTGGGGCCGACGCCGCTGCCCATTATCCATCGGGACGAGATGCTTGTTCTGGATGTGATCGTCCAATGAAGGCTCTTCTGCCCGCCCTGAACCGGCTGATGCCGGTGATGATGGTCATTTTCCTGATCCTGGCGAGCTTGCAGGCGGCGGCGTCGCTGCATCTTTCTCTCGCCAGTCTGACACATTTCATGGAATGGTGTGCGCCGGCCTTTCCCGTGCTGACGGCCGGGAGCAGCCTGCTGGTCCTGGCGGGTCTGATGTTCGAGACCCGCGCCGAACGGCTGGCGCGCAAGGGGCTGCGACGCCGACGGGGGTGGATGATGGATGTACTGGCCAGGCTGACCAACCGCACCGCGCTGGAAGAAATGATGGCGCGCGAGCAGAAGGAAACGGTCATCGACGCCGAGGAACTGGCGGCGAGCCTGCGGGCCCGGGTGATCGGGCAGGATCAGGTGTGCGAGGATATCGCCGCCCAGTTGCGCCGCCGCATGGCGCTGCAGGTGCGCGGCAAGCCGGTGGGCATCTTCCTGCTGGCCGGGCCGCCGGGCACCGGCAAGACCTATCTGGCCAAGCAGATGGCCCGGCAACTGGACCGGCCGCTGCTGCATTTCGACATGACGCAGATGAGCTCGCCCCACGCCGCGACCCAGTTGTTCGGATCGCCCAAGGGCTATGTCGGGTCCGACACGTTCGGCAAGCTGACCGGCGGGCTGAAGGAAAAGCCCGACGCCGTCGTGCTGCTGGACGAGATCGAGAAAGCGCATCCCGACGTCTTCAAGAAGTTCCTGACCGCGTGGAACGACGGGCATGTCACCGAGGCCTCGACCGGCCAGCAGGTTTCGACCGTCCGCGCGATCTTCGTCCTGACGTCCAACATCGCGACCGATGCCCTGTCGGAAATCGCCGACCGCCTGGCCGACGAACCCGACCGCATGCGCGCCGAATCGGTCGAGGCCCTGCGCCAGGCCGGATTCGCGCCCGAGGTGCTGAACCGGCTGGACCGGATCTTCGTCTTCCGTGCGCTGACCGGGCTGGATGTCGCCCGCGTCGCCGCGCTGGAAATCGAGGCGATGATCGAGAGTTACGGGTTGAGGGTGGAAACCGGCGGCATCGATGCGTCGCTGCTGTTCGAGGTCATGCGGCGGCAGGATCGCATGGGGGCCTCGGCCAGCGCCCGCGACCTGGTCCGTTCGATCGAGGACATGATGAGCGATTCGCTGATTTCCGCGCGGCAGCAGGGGGCCAAGCTGGTCCGCGTCGTATCGGGCGAGAACGGCGTCACCGCGGAAATCGCGAACGACGCCGACGCGCAGCGGGCACGCGTGCTGCGCTGATCCGCTCCATCCCTTCGTCACGGTCCGTCTGAATGTCCGCTGCCTCCCGCCTCTGGAATCGCGCGCCGCTGTGGCGGAGCTGCGTCTTCGGTATCCCGATCTTCGTGGTGCTGGCCCTGCTGTATCCCCCGCCCTATCTGATGCGGGCGATTCCGGCGCTGCATCCGGTCATCGACCGGATCAACCGGACGCTGGGACGCGATGCCCCCGCCGCCCAGGCCGACAACGGTGCCGCCCCCGACGCGGGGGCGCCCCCCGCGCAGCAGGCCGACGGCGGGCCGCCCCAAGGGGCGGCCCAGGGCGCGGCCCAGCCGCCGGGCGGCACGCAGGTCGCGGCCCCCCCGATCACGTCCGACCTGACGGGTGCGATCCCGTTCGCCGGCCGCGTACTGCCGCTGCCGGCGGGCGTATGGCATCCGGTCCTGACGACCACGAGCGGCCCGCATGGCGAATTGCAGAGCAACGTGCTGGTGCGCGCGGAAGACGGGATGGTGACGGGGGTGGTGATCGCGCGCGGCAGCACGCAATCCCTGCCGCTTTCGACCGTCGATGCCATGAACAATGGCTGCCATGACGACCGGAACTATCTGTCGAAGCTGATCACGACCGACCCCAAGGTCATGGAATGCTGGTTCACCAGCCACGTCCAGATCGCCGGCCAGCCGCTGAGCGACAGTGTGGATATCCTGACCGCGTTCAACCGGCTGCATGTCATGGGCTTCCCGATTCCCTATGTCATGCTGGTCGCGACCTGGAATTACGCCGAGGCCTCGGCCGATCGCGGCGCGAATATCGAGAACGTGACCATCCTGCTCAGCCCCGCGCGCAAGGGCACGATGAACCTGCCCGCCCCGCCCGAGCAGTGGCTGAAGCAGACGCTGCCGCAGAGCCCGGCCGCCGAGCGCTTCGTCCGCGAAGCCAATGACTGGATGAACGGCTGGACCGGCATGCTGCGGCGCGGTTTCCATGGCGAACTGGTGGCGGGGTCGCCGGATCTGGTGCGGGCCAGCCGGGACCCGGCGTCGGTGTTGCCGGTGGAGTAAGGTCTTCTTTTTCTTCAGAAAAAGAACTACCGCAGCACATCCGAAATATCGATCAGGAAATCCAGCACCGTCCGCGTCCGCAACGGCAGGGTACGCGGCCCGGTATGCACGGCGTAGAAGGGCAGCTCCGGCACCGTCCAGTCGGGAAACAGCCGCACCAGCCGGCCGGATGCGACGTCTTCGTCCACCTGGAAGGACGGCAGCAGCCCGATGCCCATGCCGGCCAGCGTGGCCTGCAGCACGGCCTCGCTGCTGTTGGCGCGGAAGGGGCCGCTGGCGGCGACGACGCTTTCCTCGCCATTGCCTTCGAAATGCCAGTCATGACGCGTGCCGCCATAGGTATAGGCAATGCAGGGATGGTTCAGCAGGTCGCGCGGATGCTGCGGCGTGCCGCGCCGGTCCAGATAGGCCGGCGTGGCCACGGCGATGCGCTTGACCGTGCCCAGCCGCCGCGCGATCAGCGAGCCCTCGGCGATTTCACCGACACGCACCGCCAGGTCCAGCCCTTCCTCGACCAGGTCGCCGAAGCCGTCGCGCATGATCAGTTCGACCGAAAGATCGGGGTGCTGTTCCAGCAATTCCCCCAGCCGGCCGGTGGTATAGAGGCCGAACGCGGTGGTCACGCCCAGCCGCACCAGGCCGGACACCGAGGCCCGGCGGCGGCCGAGGGCGGTTTCGGCGGTTTCCAGAATTTCCAGCACTTCGTAAGCGTGGGGCAGCAGGCTGCGCCCATCCTCGGTCATCATCAGGCTGCGGGTGGTACGCGCGAACAGGGTCGCGCCGTAATGCGCCTCCAGCAGCGCGATGTGCCGCGAAATCGTCGGCTGGCTGGCACCGGTTTCGCGCGAAACAGCGGAAAACGACCCCGTCGCCGCGACGCGAACGAAGCTATGAAGGGCAGAAAGCAGATCCATGGCCACCGATGCTCGGAATTTGTTCGAACACCTTTCTATGCCTCGGACTATTTATGCACAATCTAGCATAAAACAGCGCCGTCATGTGCCTGACGCATCAAGCGCATCAACCCTTTGCGATCAGGGGCCGCTTCAAATATGGCCCCGGCGGCGCTGCCCGGCCTGGAACCGGGCTTCGGCCATGCGGGCCAAGCGCACGAAGGGCAGGCCCAGCAGCAGGTAGGCGGTACCGATCAGCAGGCCGGTGCCGAAATAATCGTAATAGGTCGAGGACAACCGCACATAGGTCTGGCTGAGTTCGGTCAGCGTGATCACGCTGACCAGCGACGAGTCCTTCAGCAGCGAGATGAAATCGTTGGTCATCACCGGGATGACCATGCGCACCGCCTGCGGCACCACCACGAAGCGCAGGGCCTGCATGTGGGTCATGTTCAGGGCCAGCGCGGCCTCGACCTGGCCGCGTGCGACGGATTGCAGGCCGGCGCGGTAATTCTCGGCCTCGTAGGCCGCGTAATTCATGCCCAGGGCCACGACGCCGGCCACGAAGGGCGACAGGCGCAGCCCGATGCCCGGCAGGGCATAGAAGATGAACAGGATCTGGATCAGCAGCGGGGTGCCGCGCACGATTTCGACATACAGCGTCGCCAGCGCCCCCAGCCAGCGCGGCCCATACCGCCGCAGCAGCGCCAGGGCCAGCCCCAGCCCGACCGCCACCACCATGGCGCAGGCCGACACCGCGAGCGTCAGTACCGCGCCATGCAGCAGCAGCGGCAGGAAGCTGACATACCGGTCCACCCGCGCGCGCCAGCCGTGGCGGGGGCAGTGGCCGCCATGTAATGCCGCCATTGCGTCCGGCGCGATATCGGGCGTGGTCGCATCCATGGTCAGGTCCGCCATGGCAGGCGTCCACAGGTTCCAGCGCGCGAGGATCCGGTGCAGTTCGCCGTCGCGGATCATGCCGTCCAGCGCCGTATTCACCTGGTCGCGCAGCGTGGTGTTCCCCTGGGCGAAGGCGACGCCGTAGGCCACCCGGCCGATCGGGTCCCCCACCAGCTTCAGCCCCGGATCGGGCGCGCCGTAATAGAGCGCGATGGTGCCGTCCAGCAGCACCGCATCCAGCCGGCCGTTCTTCAGGTCGGTGTAGGCGTTGGTTTCTTCCTCGTACGATCGGATGCGAATCGTGGGGTCGGCCTGCAGCATGCGTTCGGCCGTGGTGTCCTTCAGCGTGCCGACGACATGCCCGCGCAGCGCCGCCAGCGTATCGAGCCCCTGCTGGTCGCGGCGGACGGTGATGCGTTCCGACGTGACGTAATAGGGATGGCTGAACAGCACGCCCTGTTCATGCTCGGGCGTGATCTCGATCCCGTCGATGACCATGTCGTACAGCCCGCGCTGCAGGCCGGGAATCAGCCCGTCCCAGTCGTTCTGCACGAATTGGGTCGGACGGCCGAGACGGCGGGCGATGGCCTGGGCGATGTCGTATTCGTAACCGGTCAGGCGGGACTGGTCGGCGGGGTCGTGGAAGACGAACGGCACGTTCGCCTCGGCATCCGACGCCCAGCGCAGCGGCGCGGCATGGGCATGTCCCACCATGACCGCCGCCAGCAGCAGCAATGCGACAAACAGCCTCATAACATGGACCTGAGAAACCGGCGGGTGCGCGCATCCTTCGGGGCGACATAGAGCGTGTCGGGATCGTCGATTTCGACGATTTCGCCGCCATCCATGAACACGACGCGGTCGGACGCCGCCCGGGCGAAGCGCATGTCGTGCGTCACCACGATCTGGGTCATGCCTTCCGCGTCCAGGGCGCGCATCACCGACAGGACTTCCTCGGCCAGTTCGGGATCGAGGGCCGAGGTCGGTTCGTCATACAGCATCACGTCGGGGCGCATCGCCAGCGCGCGGGCGATGGCGGCGCGCTGCTGCTGGCCGCCCGAGAGCGTGTCCGGGTAACGGGTGGCGATCGCGGCCAGGCCGACCTTGTCCAGCAGGGCCAGGGCATCGGCCCGGGCGATGTCGGGCTTCACGTGCTTCACGCGGACGGGCGCCAGCATGACGTTGTCCAGCACGGTGCGGTGGGGAAACAGGTTGAAGGACTGGAACACCATGCCAACATGCGCCCGCAGGCGATGGGCCGCGTCCTCGTCCGCGCGGGTCCAGCGGGGGCTGGTGCGCGCGATGGTCACGTCCGCGATCGAGACCGAACCGGAATCGGGAATTTCAAGAAAATTGAGGCAGCGCAGGAAGGTCGATTTGCCGCAGCCGGACGGCCCGATGATCGACACCAGTTCGCCGCGCGTCACGCTGAGCGAAATGCCGCGCAGGACATCCTGCCCGTCGAAGACCTTGCGGATGCGCTCGGCCCGCACGACCGGGTCGGCAAAAAACGCCGGCCCGGGAGAACCCGGGCCGGCGCCAGACATTTCAGATAGAGAAAAAAGCGGCTCAGGCAGCTTTGGTCATCCCGCGCAAGACATACTGCAGGATGCCACCATGCCGGTAATACTCGACCTCGTCCAGCGTATCGACGCGGCAGAGCAGGGGCACGTCTTCCTTCGAGCCGTCGGCGCGGGTGATCGTCATCGTCAGCGTCATGCGCGGCGTGATCTTGTCCAGACCATGGATGTCGATCTTTTCGTCACCCTTCAGGCCCAGCGTCTTGCGCGTCACGCCGTCCTTGAACAGCAGGGGCAGGACGCCCATGCCGACCAGGTTGGAGCGATGGATGCGCTCGAAGCTTTCGGCCACGACGGCGCGGACGCCCAGCAGCAGGGTGCCCTTCGCCGCCCAGTCGCGCGACGAGCCCATGCCGTATTCCTTGCCGCCGAAGACGACCAGGGGTACGCCCTCCTTCTTGTATTCCATCGCGACGTCGTAGATCGAGCCTTCCTTCCCGTCGGGGAAGTGCTTGGACAGGCCCCCTTCGGTGCCCGGCAGCATCTCGTTCTTGATGCGGATGTTCGCGAAGGTGCCGCGCACCATGATCCGGTCGTTGCCGCGACGCGAGCCGTAGGAGTTGAAGTCCGCCTTGGAAACCTGATGTTCCTTCAGGTAGACGCCCGCGGGCGAGCTTTCCTTGATCGCACCGGCCGGCGAGATGTGGTCGGTAGTGATGTTGTCGCCCAGCAGCGCCAGCACGCGGGCCCCCACGATGTCACCCTTCGGCTTCGGCTCGGGGGTGATCTCCTGGAAGTACGGCGGGTCCTGCACGTAGGTCGAGCTCGGATCCCACTTGTAGGTCTCGGACCCGGTCGCGACCTTCAGGGCCTGCCATTCCTTGGTGCCCTTGCTGATCTGGCTGTAGCGCTTGATGAACTCCTCACGGGTGATGGAGGAGCCGATCAGTTCGGCGATTTCCTTGTTGGTCGGCCAGATGTCCTTCAGATAGACCGGCTTGCCGTCCTTCGAGGTGCCGAGCGGCGCGGTGGTGATGTCCTCGCGCATCGTGCCCAGCAGCGAGTACGCGACCACCAGCGGCGGGCTGGCCAGGTAGTTGGCCCGCACGTTCGGGGAAATACGGCCCTCGAAATTGCGGTTGCCCGACAGGACCGACACGGCGACCAGCTTGTTGCCTTCGATCGCATCGACGATGTGATCTTCCAGCGGGCCGGAATTGCCGATGCAGGTCGTGCAGCCATAGCCGACGGTGTTGAAGCCCATCGCATCCAGCTCTTCCGTCAGGCCGGCGCGGTTCAGGTAGTCTGTGACGACCTGCGACCCGGGGGCCAGCGACGTCTTCACCCACGGCTTCGGCTTCAGGCCCAGGGCCCGCGCCTTCTTCGCCACCAGGCCGGCCGCGATCAGCACCGCCGGGTTGGAGGTGTTGGTGCAGGACGTGATGGCGGCGATCACCACGTCACCGTGGCCGATTTCGTAGTTCGTGCCGGCGACTTTCGCCTTCTTGTGCGCGTCGGCGGCGGGAACGCCCAGGCCGCCCGTCAGCTCGGTCTCGAACGCCGAGGTCGCGTTGGTCAGCGGCACGCGGTCCTGCGGGCGCTTCGGGCCGGCCAGCGACGGCACGACGGTCGACAGGTCCAGTTCCAGCGTGTCGGTGAACACCGGCTCGGGCGATTCCGCGGTGCGGAACATGCCCTGGGCCTTCAGGTATTCCTCGGTCAGCTTGATGCGGTGTTCGTCACGGCCGGTCTGGCGCAGGTAATGCAGCGTCAGCTCGTCCACCGGGAAGAAGCCGCAGGTCGCGCCGTATTCCGGGGCCATGTTGGCGATCGTCGCACGGTCGGCGACCGGCAGGTGATCCAGCGCCGGGCCGAAGAATTCGACGAACTTGCCGACCACGCCCTTCTTGCGCAGCATCTGCGTGACCGTCAGCACCAGGTCGGTCGCGGTCGCGCCTTCCGGCAGCTTGCCGACCAACTTGAAGCCGATGACATCGGGGATCAGCATCGCGATCGGCTGGCCCAGCATCGCGGCCTCGGCCTCGATCCCGCCGACGCCCCAGCCCAGCACGCCCATGCCGTTCACCATCGTGGTGTGGCTGTCGGTGCCGTACAGGGTGTCGGGGTAGGCATAATCCTTGCCGTCGACATGCGCCGTCCACACCGCCTGGGCGATGTATTCCAGGTTCACCTGGTGGCAGATGCCCGTGCCCGGCGGCACGACCGAGAAGTTCTCGAACGCTTCCTGGCCCCAGCGCAGGAAGGCATAGCGCTCGCCATTGCGTTCGAATTCGATCGTGACGTTCTTCTGCAGCGCGTCCGGCGTGCCGGCCACGTCCACCATCACCGAGTGATCGATGACCAGGTTGACGGGAACCAGCGGGTTCACCTTCTGCGGGTCGCCCTTCAGCTTCAGGATGCCGTCACGCATCGCCGCCAGGTCGACGACGGCGGGAACGCCCGTGAAATCCTGCATCAGGATGCGCGCGGGCTTGAAGGGAACTTCCTTCGTGCTGGCGCCCTTGGGCAGCCATGCCGCGATCGCGCGGGCGTCGTCGACGCTGTAGGAGCGTCCATCCTCGAAGCGCAGGATATTTTCCAGCAGCACCTTCAGGCTGACCGGAAGACGACTGACGTCGCCGATCGTCTTCTCCGCTTCAGGAATCGAGAAATAATGGTACGTCTTGCCGTCCACATGCAGCGAACGGCCTGTCTTGATTGAATCGTGCCCAACCGACTTCATTGGTTTTTCCTCCGAGGCGTCAGCAACGGATTATCCAACTGAAGCACGACTTCCGCGCTGGCGGTGTGATCCCTCTGGACAACCGGCTTGATCTCCCAACGGTCGTAGAACATACCCGGACGCGGTTGCGACACAAGGCAGCCCCGGTAACAAGAACGCGGGAAGACCCCGTGACGGACCCGGGGCCGTCACCCCCGACCACGAGCCCAGGAGCATCGCCATCCCTGCCTTTCCCGCCTCGGCCAGCCCGCTGCTGGATGTCGAAAATATCTCGGTTTTCCGCGGGGAACGGCTGGTTCTCGACGGCGTCGGGCTGCGGCTGGACGCGGGTGACGCGCTGCTGCTGACGGGGCCGAACGGGGCGGGAAAGTCCACGTTGCTGCGCGTGCTGGCAGGGCTGCGCAAACCGGAAGGCGGCCATGTGCTGTGGGCAGGGATCGATGCGCTGTCGGACCGGACGGCCCATGCCGCGCGCATTGCGTATCTGGGCCATCAGGACGCGCTGAAACCCGGCCTGACCCTGCGCGAAAACCTGTTCCTGGCCGCGCGGGCGGGCGGGTCCGATCCCGATCGGGCCATGGCGGCGCTGGATCTTTCGGGTTTGGCCGACCTGCCCGCCCGCCTGCTGTCCGCCGGGCAGAAACGGCGGGCCGCGCTGGCGCGGGTGGTGCTGGCGCAGGCGCCGCTATGGCTGCTGGACGAACCCAGCCTGGGGCTGGACAGCATGGCGATCGGCCTGCTGGAGACGCTGTTTCAGACCCATCGGGAGGCTGGCGGAATCGTGATTGCAACCACCCATGTTCCCCTGCCGCTGCCGGACGCGAAAACCCTGGTCCTGCCCGGCGCGACCGAACCGGCGCCGGATTTTGGGATGGAATCAGGATTCGATTCCCATGCGGACCACTCCCACGCGGACCACTGGGCATGAACGCGTCGATTCCCGCCCTGCTGGCCGCCGTCATCGGGCGCGACCTGCGGCTGGCGCTGCGTCACGGGGCCGACACGCTGGGTGCCGTGCTGTTCTTCATCCTGGCGGGGGCGCTGTTTCCCCTGGCGCTGGGCCCGTCGCCCGAACTGCTGCGCCGGATGGCGCCGGGCATCGTCTGGGTCTGCGCCCTGCTGGCCGCCCTGCTGCCGCTGGACCGCCTGTTCGGGTCCGAACTGGAAGACGGGTCGCTGGACCAGTTGATGCTGTCGGGCCTGCCGCCCGCCCTGGTCGCGCTGGCCAAGATGGTGGCGCACTGGCTGACCACCGGCCTGCCGCTTCTGGTCGCGGCGGGGCCGCTGGCCATCATGCTGGGACTGCCGCTGCCGGTCCTGCCGATCCTGCTGGGGGGGCTGGCGCTGGGCACGATCGTGCTGTCGCTGATCGGCGGCATGGCGGCATCCGTGGTGCTGGGCGCGCGGCGCGGCGGCGTGCTGCTGCCGCTGCTGGTGCTGCCGCTGGCAACCCCCGCGCTGATCTTCGGCGCGGCGGCGCTGGACGCGGCGCAGACCGGCCTGTCCTGGACGCCGGACCTGGAATTGCTGGGCGCCTTCCTGGCCGGGGCACTGCCGCTGTGCCCGCTGGCAGCGGGGGCCGGGTTGCGCGCGGCGGTCGAGTAGGGGGCAGTCCGGAGCCAAAGGCCGCCGGCCTTTGGAAACCGATTCGTTATGATCCGATCGGTGTGCGGGGCATCACGCCCCTGCACGGTCCATCAGATATAATGCTCAGTCAGCGGGGCGAAGCCGTTGAAGCTGGTCGAGCAGTAGGTCGAGACATAGGCCCCGGTCGACAGCAATTCGATCCGGTCGCCGCAGGCCAGGTCCAGCGGCAGGGCGTAGGGCGCCTTTTCGTACATGATGTCGGCACCGTCGCAGGTCGGGCCGGCGATGGCCACCCGCCCGGCGGGCGATCCGTCATGGGGCGTGCGGATGCCGTAGCGGATGGATTCGCCCTCGGTCTCCGCCAGCCCGCCGAAGCGGCCGATATCCAGATAGACCCAGCGTGGCCCGTCCTGCTGCCCGCGCCGCGTGACCAGCACGACCTCCGACGACACCACGCCGGCATCGCCGACGATGAAGCGCCCGGGCTCGACGATCATTTCCGGCAGGTCATTGCCGAAATGCTCGGTCATCGCGTGGCTGATCGCCACCGCGAACCGGTCGATCTCGGGCACGTCCTCGCGGTAGCGGATCGGGAAGCCGCCGCCCAGATTGACCATGCGCAGGTTCAGACCGGCCGCGGCCAGGTCGGTGAACAGCATGCCCACCCGCGCGATCGCGGCCTCGTACGCATCGGTGCTGGTCTGCTGGCTGCCGACATGGAACGACAGGCCGTACGGGTCCAGCCCCATGTCGCGGGCGCGCAGCATCAGGTCGCGCGCGCTGTCCAGCGTGGTGCCGAACTTGCGCGACAGCGGCCATTCCGCGCCCTCGTTCTCGACGATCAGGCGGCAATAGACGCGCGAACCGGGGGCGTGACGCGCCAGCTTTTCCAGTTCCTCGATGCTGTCGAAGGCGAACATGGTCACCCCGGCCTGGTGGGCCTGGGCGATCGCGGATGCCTTCTTGACCGTGTTGCCGAACGAGATGTCCGCCCCGGCGGCCCCGGCCGCGAGGCAAAGGCGGATTTCCTCCCACGACGCGGCGTCGAACGCCGAGCCGAGGGACACCAGCCGGCGCAGGATGGCCGGCGCCGGATTGGCCTTCACGGCATAATAGATGCGCGCCAGCGGCAGCGCCGCGCGCAGCGACTGATAGCGGGCCTCGACACGATCGACGTCGACGACGAGGCAAGGCGTGGCAGGGGCCTGTTCGGCCAGAAAACGGGCGATCTTGGGAGTCATCGCACCCAATTCCCTTCTGTATCGTCCGTCCGGATCGATGCCGGACAGGGAGTTGCGAAACGGTCTAACGGACCAGCGACCAAGTGGGCCCGGCGAAGGGTCCCGATTGCCAGAACGCTTGACGTCGTTGCGTAACCTCAGAGGGCCAGTGGCACGTGCGTTGTTGCGTGGAGAGCGCATATGAGGGCAAACCACTTTGGGCGCAACAGAAAAATCGACCCGTGCGCATGTTTTTCGTTAGGTAGGGGTCATGCAGGCCAACAGCCACTTCTCCCCGGCCGGTAACGGCCCCACCCCGTGCCCCTTTCCCTCGCGGTCCATGTTGCGGCAGATGTGGAAGCCGGTTCTGGGCCGGATGGCGCGCAATCTGTCGTCCGACCAGATCACCCTGGCGGCGGCAGGATGCGCCTTCTATGCCACCCTGTCACTGTTTCCGGCGATCAGCACCCTGATTTCGATCTACGGACTGATGTTCGACCCCGATACGGTCGAGCCGCAGATGGACGTGCTGCGCCATCTGCTGCCGCCCTCGGCCTTCACCCTGATCGACGAGCGCATCCATACCCTGGTGGCTGAGCCGCATTCGTCGCTGACGCTGAACCTGATCCTGTCCACCACCATCACGCTGTGGTCGGCGTCGGCGGCGACGCGGTCGATCATCTCGGCCGTCAATATCGCCTATGACACGCGCGAGACGCGCGGGTTCGTGCAGTTCCACCTGATGGCGCTGGGCATGACCCTGTGCGCGATCTGCGGTGCCGTCCTGACCCTGAGCGTGCTGGTGGCGCTGCCGGTCCTGATCGATTTCGTCCCGGCGCGGCTGGGCCTGGCCCCGCCGCCCTGGTCGGTCGAACTGCTGGTGCAGACGGGCGGCCCAGCGCTGATGCTGCTGTTCGTGCTGGCCGCGTGCTCGCTGCTCTACCGTTTCAGCCCCAATCGCAGGATCGTACACTGGATCTGCATCCTGCCGGGGTCCTGCACCGCCACGCTGATCTGGATCGTCTCGTCCATCGGGTTCTCGTACTACGTCAGCACGATCGCCAGCTACAACGCCACCTATGGCCCGCTGGGCGCGGTGGTCGCGACGATGATGTGGTTCTTCGTCACCGCCTACGTCATCCTGCTGGGCGCCGAACTGAATGCCGGGCTGGAGGCGGAGATGGAACTGCGCCCGAGCGAGGGCGATGCCGGGCAGCGCCCCAGGCCAGGCGAGTGAGAGGCTGAAGCCGGTCAGCGCCCGGCGTGATGCGCGACGCGACGGGGCGCGCCCGGCGCGGCGGCGGCGATTGCGTCGGCGCTGGTATCCGTGGATTCGGCCTGCGCCACTTCGGTGACCGGGGCGGGCTGCAGCACGACATGGGCGGTGCCCGCATTCAGCATGCCCAGCCGCGCCGCGGCGGCGGGCGAGAGGTCGATGATGCGGCTGCCCAGGAAGGGGCCGCGATCGTTCACCGTCACCACCACCGAACGACCGGTATCCTCCGAGCGGACCAGCACGCGCGTGCCCATCGGCAGGGTGGGATGCGCCGCCGTCAGCGCCCGGGGGTCGAACGCACGGCCCGACGAGGTGGGACGGACCCGGCGCAGGTGGCCGTACCAACTGGCCACCCCCTGTTCGGACCAGGACAGGGCGGAACGGCCGACATGCATCAGGTGCTGTGACCGCCGCGCCAGCGCCGCGCGGACCGAGGCCGCCCAGGCGGTGGGCGGATGGCCGTCGTCACCCACGGCGGAGGAGATATCGGGGGACGCGGAGGCCGGCACCGTTTCCGCGCCCGCTGTCACTTCGCGGCCACAGGCGGTCGAGGCGAAGGCGAACAGGCAGGCCAGCGCCATCAGCGCCTGGCTGCCGGATCGTATCCGTCGCTCATTCCGGTCCTGTTTCAATGCGTCCCCAATCCTGCTGGGCCAATCGGCCAGTAACAACGGGCATACAACAGTCCCGTTCCCCGGAACTCAAGGCTTTTTCACCGCACGTCCCCCCGCAGGACCGGGCGATGCCGCGATGTTGCCGGTGCTTTCGCCGCTGATTCAATCCTGTGGGGGAGAATGTGGCAATTTTGGGTCATCATTATTATCCCGGTGCCCCGGCGTACCTGCCGCCGCAGTCCCCCCTTGCACCCCGCCGGGCCCGTGGCCGGGCGGGCGGGCCGACGATCATTCTCTTGGAACGGATTGACGGTCGTGCTACGGCGCCTGTCACCATGGTGCGCCCCCTGATCGCCGTCCTGAACGGACCCAACCTCAACATGCTCGGACTGCGCCAGCCCGAAGTCTATGGTCGCGCGACCCTGGACGACGTGGAGCAGATCTGCATCCAGGCCGCCGAGCGCCTGGATGTCGCCATCGACTTCCGCCAGACCAACGGCGAGGGCGAGCTGGTGTCGTGGGTTCAGGAATGCCGCAACCGCGCGCGGGGGATCGTGATCAATCCGGCCGCCTACGGCCACACTTCCATCGCCCTGCTCGACGCGCTGCTGGCGGTCGATCTGCCGGTGGTCGAAATCCATATTTCCAACATTCATCGACGTGAGGAGTTCCGCCACCATACCTATTGCTCCCGTGCCGCCGTGGGCGTCATCTGCGGCCTGGGAGTACGCGGCTATGCTTTGGCGCTTCAGGCGATGACAGACATGATTCTGGACGAGGACGATCGATGAGCCGACTGCTCGTGGACGCGGATGCCATTCGGGCATTGGCAGAAATCCTGACCGAAACCGGCCTGACCGAGATCGAGATCGCGGAGAAGGACAATCGCATCCGCGTGGTCCGCGCCGCCGCCGGCGCGCTGCATGCCGTACCGGCCGCCCCCGTCGCGACCGCGGCCGCCCCGGCCGCCGCGATGCCGGTCGATCCCGCCAAGCATCCGGGCGCGGTGACCAGCCCGATGGTGGGCGTGGCCTACCTGACGCCCGATCCGGGCTCGCCCCCCTTCGTGACCGAGGGGCAGAGCGTTACCGCCGGACAGACCCTGATGCTGATCGAGGCGATGAAGACGTTCAACCAGATCAAGGCCCCCCGCGCGGGCACGCTGAAGACGCTGCTGGTCGCATCGGGCGATCCGGTGGAATTCGGCGAAGCCCTGGCCATCATCGAGTAATGTTTTCCAAGATCCTCATCGCCAATCGCGGCGAAATCGCCCTGCGGGTCCTGCGCGCATGCCGCGAGCTGGGAATCCGCACGGTCGCGATCCATTCCACCGCCGACGCCGACGCCATGCATGTGCGCCTGGCCGACGAAGCCGTGTGCGTCGGGCCGCCGGCCACGCGGGATTCGTACCTGAACGTCGCCGCCATCCTGTCGGCCGCGACCATCACTGGGGCGGACGCGATCCATCCGGGATACGGCTTCCTGTCGGAAAACGCCGATTTCGCCGAGACGGTCGAGGCCCACGGCCTGGCCTTCATCGGGCCGACCGGACACCATATCCGGATCATGGGCGACAAGATCACCGCCAAGACCACCATGCGCGCGCTGGGCGTGCCGCTGGTGCCCGGGTCGGACGGCGCGCTGGCCAGCCTGGACGAGGCCCGCGTGGTGGCGGCCCAGGTCGGCTATCCGGTGCTGATCAAGGCGACGGCCGGCGGCGGCGGGCGCGGCATGAAGGTCGCCCGCACCCCCGACGAGATCGAGGAAGCCTGGAGCGTCGCGCGGACCGAGGCCCGGGCCGCGTTCGGCAATGACGAGGTCTATCTCGAAAAATACATGGACCGGCCCCGGCATATCGAGCTGCAGATCCTGGCCGATACCCACGGCAACGTCGTGCATTTCGGCGAACGCGACTGTTCGCTGCAGCGGCGGCACCAGAAGCTGCTGGAAGAGGCCGGATCACCGGCGCTGACCGCCGAGCAGCGCGACGGGATCGGCGCCATCGCGACCGCGGCGCTGAGCAAGCTGGGATACCGCAACGCGGGCACGCTGGAATTCCTGTACCAGGACGGGCAGTTCTGCTTCATCGAGATGAACACCCGCCTGCAGGTGGAACATCCGGTGACCGAGATGGTCTGCGACGTCGACCTGGTGCGCGAGCAGATCCGCATCGCGGCGGGCGAGCCGCTGGGCTACGACCAGTCGGACATCCGCTTCAGCGGCCATGCCATCGAATGCCGCATCAACGCCGAAGACCCGGTGACCTTCCTGCCCACCCCCGGAACGGTGACGATGTACCACCCGCCCGGCGGCCTGGGCGTGCGCATCGACAGCGCGCTGTACGCCGGCTATCGCGTGCCGCCCTATTACGACAGCATGATCGGCAAGCTGATCGTCCATGCCCCCACCCGTGCCGACGCCATCGCGCGAATGCGCCGCGCGCTGGATGAATTCGTCATCGAAGGCGTGAAGACGGTCATCCCGCTGCATCGCCAGATCCTGGACGACCCGGAATTCCAGAAGGGCGATTACACCATCCACTGGCTGGAACGCTTCGTCGCGTCGCGCGGGTAAGGTCGAAAGGCCAGGGCCCTGCCCTGGACCCGCCAAAGGCCGGCGGCCTTTGGAAACCATTCCATTATCGGGGTGCAGGGCATCACGCCCTGCCGGGTCCGGGCTTTCCTCAATAAATACCGGGCGTTTCGAATGAGACCCCTTATTTATTGAGTGTTTTCCTTTCATTCATAAGAATGATCGACAAAAATTCCCGACAGAATCACCAGTGATCCCGGGACGCGCATGAAGAAAAAACATACCCGATCAGGGGAGATACTGCCAAGGCACCCGACAGAGTGCCGTTTGAGATCACTCCATTTCTATACATGATCATAAAAAATGCGCACAAACAATATCCCATGGCATTTCTTGTGACGCACTTCAGACTACGATCGATCCCACCCTTGAGAAGGGTATAAAAAACAAGACACACGGCGAAAATGGATACAAGATCAAACAATAATAATCCTGAATTTATTTTCACCGGGAATGGGCCCGCATAGATCATCAATACGAGTGGCACGATCACTCCGAGTGATACTTTCACTTTATCCGCATATATAGATCTTCCCATCATACGATCCCCAGCGTGACGTCCAATCTATTTGGAACAATTTTATATCATCGAGCAGTAGCTATTATTTTATAATACAGAATTTCCTTTGGAAATCCGGACCGTACGTTTATCGGAGGCAGGGCCGGGCCCGCCTTCCACCTAGCCGAATACCGGGTCCAGGTAGGGGCTGGAGGCGTCGAAGAACATCTGGTTGGTGTCGAGTTCGTAGGAAATCACCGTCAGGCTGGCCAGGGCGCGGTCCATTTCCATGCGCACCGCCAGGTTGGATTCGCGCCCCGCTTCGCCCACGATGCGGTTTATCGCCAGTTTCGCCGACCGGGCGGTGCGGCCGTAATGACCGCCATAGCGGCCGCTGAACTGGGCCATGCGGCCCATCACTTCCTCGATCACCTGGTGCGAGCGGGCCGGCAGCACGTTGCGGGCCAGGATGGCGCGCAGGCGGATGACGTTCAGCCCGATCGACATTGCCGACAATATGCCCTTCAGATACGCATCGACCACCGGTTCGGGCGTCGCCTCCGTATTGGTCAGCAGGCGGACGAAGCGGTCCACGTTCCGTTCGACGACATAGAGCGTGGTCGGCAGGGTGCGCGAACGTGCCAGCAGCCGCAGCCCTTTCAGGATGCCGGTGCGCATCTGCCAGCGCATGGCGTTGGTGTCGAACGGCAGCACCAGCCGGAACGTCCACATCGCGTACCACAGCGCCAGGATCAGCGGCATGGCGGTGTTGAAGAACGCGATTTCGTCCAGCCGCGACTGATTTCCCGGCCCGACCAGGATGGGCAGGAACAGGTTGTACGAGACCGCCGCCAGGACGATGGTCGGGTAGGCGAAGGCCAGCCCGCCCGCCAGCATCGGCAGGCTGAAGCACAGGGCCATGATTTCGTACGTCGTGGGCTTCGCCAGGGCCCACAGCACCAGCACGCCCGCCGCGCCGACCGCCCAGAACGCCCCGGTGAGGAAGGCCTGGGTCGCCAGGGCCGGTTTTTCCAGGGTCGAGAACAGGCTGCAGACGATGGAGACGAACATCAGGAACAGCAGCCCGTCGGACCAGCCGGTGGTGATCCAGATCACGCCGGCACCGAAGATCGTGACCGAGGCACGCAGGCTGTTGGCCACCGCCTGCTGCCAGTCGCGGAAGGTCTTGATGCGATAGTGGAAATGGTCGTGCGGCAGGGGGTGCAGGCTGGCCTCGAACTGGATGATCGCCTGTTCCAGGTCCTCCAGCATCGCATCCAGCCCGTGATGCAGAATGCGCTGGTGCTGGTGATGCAGCGTCGCGGCGTCGTCGGTCGCGACGGGCGGAAGCGTGTCGCTGCCCATTTCGGTGCCGAGCGATTCCGCGACCGCCTGCCGGCAGTCGGCCCGCAGGGCGGCCAGCCGCTGCAGGGTCGGGCCGATGTCGCGTTCCTCGAGCCGGGCGGGGAGGTCGAGCAGGAAGGCGCGCACCCGGTCGGCCGTCGCGTGGAAGGCGTCGCCCGGCACGCAGTCGGGCATGTGCATCAGCGCCGCCATGTCCAGCCCGCGCGACAGCAGCACCGCCACGCGTGCCAGCGCCGCGCGGGCGTGATCGCCTTCGTGCCCGTGATGGCGGCCCATCTCGACCTCGGCGAATTCGATCTGGTCGCTGAGCGAGGTGATGGTGGAAAACAGGCCGCGCGCCTTCGACAGGACCTGCGCGTCACCGGCCAGCAGCGCCGCCAGCGCCCGCGCCGCGCCGTCGATGGCGGTCAGGAAATTATGCGTCAGCCGGTCGCGCGCCCGTTCCCCCAGACGGAACTGGAACAGCGACGAGACCGTGGATTCCAGCACGATGCCCAGCACGATATAGGTCGCGCGGGCCATGGCGATCTGGAAGATGTGCTCGGGGTCCGCGATGCCGTCCAGGGCGATGATGGCGTAGGTGAAGCCGCTGGCCCGCATGCCGTGGATACGGTAGTTGGTCATCGTCGCCGGGCCGGGCAGCAGCGTGCCGACGAAGCAGAACAGGCCGATCCCGACCGCCAGCGCCACGATGAACAGCACCGGCGCCTGCGGGAACGCCGCCACCAGCGCCACGGCGCAGATCGTGCCGACGACCATGCCGAACATGTGCCAGCGCGCCTTGGCCACGCTTTTGCCCCGCGTGCCCTGGGCGACCATCCAGACCGTCAGCGCCGCCCATTGCGGGCTGCCCAGTTCCCACCACAGCGCGATGCCCAGCGCGATCAGCGAGGTGATGGTGGTGCGCAGCGCGTAGCCGAACGTCACCAGGTCGGGGGCATAGAGCCAGCGCAGATGGTCCTGCCGACGCGGCTTGCCCGACCACAGGCACGACCACAGGTCGCGCAGGCGCGTCTGGGTCAGGGTCGTTACATGGGTCAACGCCAAGGTCAGCGCCGGCACGAGGCTTCTCATCCCGGCATCGATGCTCCTACGCTGTGACCGGCCCGCCTGGCGCGGTTCTTTCTTCCTTCTAGATCACCTCGCCGCCGGCCGACAGGGAGCGAACCGAATAGCAGAGGCCACCAAAACGTATCCCACCGCGCGGGCCGGACGACCGGGCCGGCGGCGGGGTATCGACGTCAGTCGTCGTAGGAAATCAGGGCCTGGACCGGCACGTCCAGCCGCTGGCGGCCGCCAAGGGCGCGCAGTTCCACCAGGACCGACGCGCCGACGACATCCGCCCCGACCTTGCGCAGCAGCGCCACCGAGGCGGCGAGGGTGCCGCCGGTGGCCAGCAGGTCGTCCATCACCACCACGCGCTGGCCGGGGCGGATGGCGTCGGCCTGGATGTGCAGCGTGTCGCTGCCATATTCCAGGTCGTAGGTGTGGGACACGGTTTCACCCGGCAGCTTGCCCGGCTTGCGCAGCATGACCAGCCCGCAGCCCAGGTTGCTGGCCAGCGGGGCGGCGGTCAGGAAGCCGCGCGATTCGATCGCCGCCAGCATGTCCGGTGCCCACGGGGCGACAGCGTGCGTCAGCCGGCCCATCGCCACCTGCCACGCATCCGCGTTCCGCATCAGGGTGGAGATATCGTAGAACAGGATGCCCGGCTTCGGAAAATCCGGGATGCCGCGAATATGCTGCTTCAGGTCCATCGTGGCGGTCGTCATGTCCGTGCCCAAATCCCAATCCACCCCAAACTCGTCATTCCATGACAGGAACCGGGCCGGACCTGCCGTCCGGACCGTGAAAAACGTGCCCTGCTGTAACCTGCCGCCGCCAGGGAGGCAATCGTCGAGGCAATCGCCGAGGCAAGCGTCAGTGCATCATCGGAAGGTCGGCCGGGACGGTGGCCTCGCCCGGCCGGCGGGCGGGCCGCAGCAGCACCATCAGCAGCATGATGACGGCGCCCGTCAGCATGACGCCGGACATCGGCACCGGGGTGGTGGCGGGCAGCATGCCCACGATGGCGCCCGCGACGGCGCCCAGCACGTATTGCAGCGTGCCGACGAACGCCGAGGCGCTGCCGGCCAGGCGCGGATGGTCGGCCATGGCCCCCACCGTGGCGTTCGGCCCGATGATGCCGGTGGTGCCGAGCGCCACCATCATCGTCAGGACCAGCGGCACCAGCGCCAGGCTATGCAGCATGACGCCCCCCTTCATCGCGAAGGCCATGACGATCGACACCACCGTCATCGCCACCGTTCCCAGCACGGCGGTCCCGACCGAAATGCCCAGGATGCGCGTGGCGTCGATCCGCCCGACCAGCACGCCGTTCAGTTGCGACGCCCCGATCATGCAGACGGCGAACACCCCGAACAGCATGCCGAACTGCGCGGGCGAGAACCCGAACAGATGGATGAAGACCGACGGCGCCGCCGACAGGTAGGTGAACGACATGAACGCCCCGAAGCCCGCCACCAGGGCATTGGTGATGAAGCCCCGGTCCCGCACCAGCGTCAGGTAGCGGCCGGCCAGCGCCACCGGGGGCATCACGCTGCGGTCGTGGGCGGCCAGGGTTTCCGGCAGGACCCGCGCGATCAGGAACGTGCAGATCAGCCCGTAGACCGCCGACGCCCAGAAGATCGACCGCCAGGTGGTGAAGGACAGCACGAAGCCGCCCAGGGTCGGCGCCAGGATCGGCACCACGCCCATGACCAGCACCAGCCGCGACATCAGGCGCGCGGCCTCGTTCCCGTGGGACAGGTCGCGCACGCAGGCGCTGGGGATCACCAGGCTGGCCGACGCCCCCAGCGACGCCAGCAGGCGGAAGCTGGAAAACGTCCAGATATCGGGCGCCACGGCGCAGCCGACCGAGGCCAGGGTATAGACCAGCGTGCCCACCAGCATGGGCATGCGCCGGCCGAACCGGTCCGACACCGGGCCCATCGTGATCTGCCCGACCGCCAGCCCGACGAACCAGACGGCCAGCGTCATTTCCGCCGAGCCGGCAGGCGCGTGCAGTGACGCTTCCAGCGCCGGAAAGGCGGGAAGGTAGATATCCGTCGATACCGGCCCCACGGCCGTGAGGAACCCCAGCAGGATGGCTATCCAGCTCATGGACCCGGCGGCGACGGCGGAAACAGGGGCATCGTCGGATCTCGCGGCTGTCGCGGAAGACGCCATGGCGGCACTCCGTTAGAGATCGTCAGGCCGTACTATCGCAGCGGCCTGTCGTTTTTCATCATATAATTACAGTAAGGCTGCAATTCGTCGTACGCGGTGCATCCCCGCAACAGCATGCCCGGGTCCCGCGAAGACATCGGACCGGGCAAAGCCGGCGGCAAGATGGCACTTTCACGTTCTGTCGGTGGCGGTGGCGAGGGGCACGGTGTCCCCATTCGCCAGGCGGCGCATCAGCCACAGGCCCAGCGCCGCCGACCCCGCGAACAGCACCGCCGCCAGCGCCACCTGCCAGCCATGGCCGATCCGCGCCCCGCTGCCCAGCAGCACGAAGACGACCGTCTGCGGCAGGCTGCCGGCCAGGGTGGCCAGAAGGAAGGGGCGCAGCCCCGCCCCGGAAACCCCCGCCAGCAGGTTCAGCATCAGCGCCGAGCCGACCGGCAGCAGGCGCAGCGTCAGGATCGCGGTGAACGGATGGGCCGAGACGAACCCGTCCAGCCGGGCCAGCCGCCCCGACAGCCGCCGCCGCAGCGCGGCCCGCCCGACCCCGCGCGCCCAGGCAAAGCCGGTGACCGCCCCGGCCAGCGTGGCCAGCGTGGCCAGCGCGATGCCGTCCAGCGGGCCGTACGCCACCCCGGCGGCAAAGCAGACAAGCTGGCGCGGCAGCCCCACGGCGCAGATCACCGACCCCGCCAGCAGGAACACCACCCGGCCCCACGCCCCGCCGCGCAGCAGCGCGGTATCGGCCATCACCCCGTGCAGCCCGGGGGCGAAACGCAGCACCAGCCCGGCGGCGACGCACGCGGCCACCATCAGGGCGGGGCGCGCCAGGGCCGCCGGGCGGGCGTCCATGGTGTGATTGCCGTCGGTCATGCCGTCCTTGTCGATCTGCCTGGTGTCCGCCAAAGGGCGAAGCCCTTTTGGAAACCGGCTCGTTTATCGATTGGTGGGGGATGGCCCGCTCTAGCATCCGCTTGCCGTCCGTCGCAAGGCCGGTCTAAATCCCGATCATGTCCGCACACATGTCCCTGCGTCCGGCCGGCAGCCGCGACGATGCCTCGCCCATCGCGCTTCGCGACCGCAGGCGTATCTCGACCTGGCTGTTCGTCATCTGCTTCATGCTGATCGGCCAGATCGCGCTGGGCGGATACACCCGGCTGACCGGTTCGGGCCTGTCGATCATGGACTGGCGGCCGGTCACCGGCATCATCCCGCCCTTGTCCCACACGGAATGGGAGCGGCAGTTCGCGCTGTACCAGACCATTCCGCAGTACAAGATCCTGCATGACGGATTCGGGCTGGCCGGGTTCCAGAAGATCTTCTGGGCGGAATGGACCCATCGGTTCTGGGCCCGGGTCATGAGCCTGGCGCTGCTGGCGCCGCTGGTCTGGTTCGCCGTGACCGGCGCGCTGACGCGGGGACTGATCGCGCGGCTGCTGCTGTATTTCGTGCTGGGCGGGCTGCAGGGGGCGATCGGCTGGTTCATGGTCGCATCGGGCTTCGACCAGAACAGCACGGCGGTCGAGCCGGTGCGGCTGGTCCTGCATCTGGGCTGCGCCTTCGCGCTGTATATCGCCATCCTGTGGACCGCGCTGTCGGTCCGCACGCCCCGCGCCGCCTTCATCCCCGCCACGGCGGCGGTGGTGCGGACGAAGCGGCTGGTGTGGTGCGCCACGATCCTGATCGGCATCACCATCACCGCTGGCGGCTTTACCGCCGGGACCCACGCGGGTTTTTCCTACAACACCTTTCCGCTGATGGACGGGCGCCTGATTCCCCATGGCTACGCCCGGCTGTCGCCGTTCTGGCTGAACTGGTTCGAGAACGTGCCGGCCGTCCAGTTCGACCACCGGCTGCTGGCGACCGTGACCGCGCTGGCCATCGGGGCCTGCCTGTTCGCGGGCCTGCGCACGCCGCAACTGGGCAAGCCGGCGCAGGACGCGCTGATGCTAATGGGCTGGGCGGTCCTGATTCAGTACGCGCTGGGCATCACCACCCTGCTTCTGGTCGTTCCCGCCTGGGCCGGAACCGTGCACCAGACCTGGGCCGCCGTCCTTCTGACCATCGCCATCGTGACCCTGCACCGGCTTCGCGGCGTCGGCCGCGTCTGATCCGGCGGCCACAGGCGCCGGCGCAGGGGGGGCCGGGCCCGACACGGCTGGAACCGGCGCCCCGGACGGGACCGGCTTGTCCTGCACCGTGGCGGCCGGCGGCGGCGTGGGGTGCAGCGGAACCGGGGCCGGCGCCGTCGTCGGCCCCTGGACCCGGTAGGCATCGACCGGCGGCAGGGGCTGGGCGAAGGGCTGTTCGGCGCGTGGATTGCGGTCCAGGACCACGCGGGTGTCCTGCGGATAGCGGTTCATCAGCCCAGCAACGTGCCGTTGGTCCAGCCGAACCCGACCTGCATCGGATATTCGCCGCCGCCCTTGCCGCCGGTGGGGCTGATGGACGGGTTCACCACGTCGTATTTTTCCAGCAACACGCCCGATTTCTCGTAGGTGCCGATCACGCGCTCCATCCAGCGCGAGGCGATCTGCTGCGCCAGGTCGTCCAGGCCGTACTGGTTCAGCCCCTTGATCGCCATCCATTGTTCCGGCGCCCAGCCGTTCGGCGAATCCCATTGCTGCCCGCTGACATGGTCGGTGGCGGTCAGGCCGCCGACTTTCAGCAGCTTCGTCCGCATGGTCTCGGCCACCGCGCGGGCCTGCTCGGGTGTCGCCATCTGCAGGAACAGCGGCATGGCGGTGGCCGCCGACAGGACGGGCGACAGGGTGCGCGTCTTCCAGTCGTAATCGAAGAACGCCCCGCGCTTCGGGTCCCACAGGACCCGGCGGATGGCATCGATCCGCGCGGTGGCCAGCGTGGCGTACCGGTCGGCCTGCGCCTTGTTCCCCCGCAGGTCATAGGCGTGGGACAGGGTCTGTTCCAGGTGCGCGATCAGGCAGTTGAGTTCGATCGTCAGCAGGTCGGTGGTGTGGATCGTGGCCATGCTGTGCCCGTCGGCCAGCCAGCGCGAGGAATAGTCCCACCCGGTTTCCGCCCCGGCGCGCAGGTCGCGGTAGGTCTGGGCCGCCGGACGCGACGACTGGGCGGCGGTGGCGATATCCTGCGGGAAGCTTTCGTCCCGGGGGGTGTCCATGTCGTCCCAGTGGCGGTTCATCAGCGTGCCGTCGGGCAGGCGCACGACATGCCGCCAGGCGGCGCCGGGGGCCACGCTATCGGCCCCGTCCATCCAGTAATCGTATTCCCGCTGCAGTTCCGGCAGGAACGTCGTGTAGGCGACCTGCCCGTCATGCATCGCCAGCAGGTCGATCATCAGCGCGAAGAACGGCGGTTCGGACCGGCTGAGGTAATAGGTGCGGCTGCCGTTGGGCATGTGCCCGTACCGGTCGATCAGCGAGGCGATGTCGCGCACCATGCCGCGCATCAGGTCGATCCGGCCGTCCTCGTACAGCCCGATCATCGTGAAATAGGTGTCCCAGTAATACAGCTCGCTGAACCGGCCGCCTGGGACGACATAGGTTTCGGGCAGCGGCAGCAGCGACGAATGCGCAACCAGCGTGTCGGGCGGACGGCTGAGGACCTCCCACATGCCGCTGATATAGTCACGCACGCTTTCGTTCGGGCGGCGGCGATAGGAAACGGTCCGGCGCGGGGCGATCGCGAAATGCTGCGCCACGAAATCCTTCAGGTCGAATCCGGGACGGACCTTCTGCCGTTCGTAATCCGCCAGCAGCGCGTCCGAGGCCTCGTCCGGGATGGCGTCGGCCGCCGTCTTGGCATCGGCGAAGACATGGGCCGCCCCCATGGCGGCGAACAGGCCGGCCAGCGCGATCGAAGGCGGCCGCAGGTCCTGCTGGTCGGCGGTGGGCACCGCGACCGTGGGGCCGGCGGGCACCGGGGACAGCGGAAGGAAGAGGACCACCGGCGGCAGGTCGGCGGCCGACAGGTCGGCCGCCCCGTCCGCCGGCATGGCCGGCGGCGGCTGCATCGCCGCCATGGCGGCGGCCAGGGAATCCGGCGCGGAAGGCGGCGTATCGGCGAAGGCGGCCAGCGGAGCGGACAGCGCCAGCGACGCCCCCAGAGCGGCCGCGAGGCACGATCCTGCGCGGAGAGAAAGACGGGCTGAAGTCACATGAACGGGGGTCACTGGGCGCGGATTCCTCGGTCGGTCAGGGACTTGCCGGGTAGCATGCCCTGCCGCGCCGGTCAGGAAAAGGAAAACGGCCCCGATGAAGCGAAGTTCATCACGCCGTCAGGCCCGCCCCGGCCGGCGCGCCCTGCCCGCCGGGACACGCCAGGAACGCGTCCATGTTCGCCACGAAGTTCGGGGTACCGGTGGCGCGGGCGATGGCGAAATACCGCATCGCGTCCTCCTGCCTGCCTTCCCGCAGCAGAAAGCGGCCCAGATTGAAGCAGCCCCGAAAATCGCCGCCGCGCGCCGCGCGGGCGTAACAGGCGCGGGCCCGGCGCGGGTCGCGCGGGACGGCCCAGCCATCCTCGTAGAAGCCGCCGATGATGTTGAAGGATTTGCAATGCCCGAGGGACGCGGCCCGCCTGAACCATTCCAGCGCCCGCGCCAGGTCGGGCGGGGCGGTCCAGCCCAGGGCGAGGCCCGTCGCGTAATTGTACATGCCCCAGTCGAGGCCGGCGCGGGCCGCCCTTTCATACCATTGCATCGCGTCGGCGGGGCTGGGCGGGACGCCCCATCCCAGTTCGCAGCATCGGCCGACCATGTTGCACGCCATGGGGACGCCCCGGGCCGCGCTGGCCAGGAACCATTGCAGCGCCGCCGCCGGGGCCGGCGCGGTGCCGATCCCGTTCAGGAGCATCTGCCCCAGCGCGAGCTGGGCGGCCGGATCGCCCGACCGCGCCAGGCCGGTAACGGTGGCGAACACCTGTTCCGGTACCTGTTCAGGCGCGGCAGCGGAGGAATCAGAAATGCGCATTCAGCGTGACGAAGGCCGTGCGGCCCGCGGCCTGCAGCGCGTAATGGGTCACGTAGGCCTGGGTGAAATACCGCTTGTTCGTCAGGTTCTGGATGTTGAGCTGAAGCGTGTAGTGCTTCAGGAAGCGGTAGCTGGCCATGATGTCGAACCGCCAGTAGCCGGGCACGTATTTCGGCGCCGTGGGCGAATCCGCGCCATAGACCTTGCCCATGTAATAGACGCCTGAACCGACCTTGAACCCCGGGGTGATGTCGTAGGTGTTCCACAATGCCAGGCTGTTTTCCGGCGTGTTCGGCGCGCGGCGTCCGTTCATCAGGCCGGCGGCGGCACCGCTGCCGCCCGCCTGCACCAGGCGCGCGTCCAGATAGCTGTAGCCCGCCGTCATGGACCAGTCGCGGGTGATGTGGCCCGAAACGCCGACCTCGCCCCCGCGCGTGCGCTTGCTGCCGCCGTTCGAGATCCCGCCCGAGGCGGTGGCGATCTTGAAATTCGTCGTATCGATCTGGAACAGCGCGCCCGTCAGGGTCACCCTGTCATGCAGGACGTTCCATTTGGTGCCGACCTCGATCGTGCGGTCGCGTTCCGGCTTCAGCACGCTGCCGATATTGCCGGTCCGGTCCGCGCCGAGGCTGATGTCGTCCGCCCCCTGTCCCACCGAGTTGCCCGGCGGAATCGCCGACGTCGCGTAGGACGCATAGATCGATCCGTTGCGGGCGGGCTTGTAGACCAGGCCGCCCTGGTAGGTGAACAGGTTGTCCCCGCGCCCGTATTCCCCCGCCTGCGCGCGGTACGTGCTTTGGACATTGTCCAGCCGGACGCCGAAATTTCCCAGAAGCTGCGGCATGAAGGTGACCGTGTCGGTCAGGTAGACCGCCTTGGTATCCATGCGCGTGCTGTTGGGGTTTCCCGTCCGGCGGATATCGCCGGTCCACATATCGTTGGGATTGGGATTGGAAAGCGTTGTACAGGTATGGGACGTGAAGGCGAGCGCCGTGGCGCAATGCGTGAAATTCGTGCCGGACGCGACGTTGACGCCGTTCACATAAGCCGTGTCGGTATCGTTCTTGCCCTGTTCGCGCGTGAATTCCATGCCGGTCGAAAACTGGTTGCGGAACCCCAGGAGGGACACCGTTCCATAGAAGTCGGTCTGGTTTATGGCCGTATCGAACGTCGAGACGCGGCTGTTGAGACGCCGGTAGACATAGCCGTAATAGATGTTGCCCTGGCTGTCGTCCGGCATGGTCCACAGGTCGTTCTGGCTGGTCTCGGAATAGCGCGTCGTGTTGCGGATATGCAGGTGGCTGTTGAAATCGTGCTCCAGCCGCAGCGTGCCCATATCGATCGAATCCTGGTCGGAATCGCGGTTGACCAGGCCGTACCAGGTGTCGAACGGGACCTTGACGGGCGCGCCGTTGCCGGCCGTCATCAGGCGCGGGGCGCCGTCGGTGCGGGCGTTGAAGGTGGGATTGTCGTAGGGAATGCCGACATCGGGCAGGTCGTCGTTCTGCATGTGGTAATACATCAGGGTGACCCGGTCGGGCGTGCCCAGCCCCAGCGAGACCGAGGGCGCCACCCCATACCGCTTGAATTCTGTGGGTCCCCGACCAGCCTTGTTTTCGTCGTCGCCCATCAGGTTCAGGCGGAAGGCGCCGGTCCGCGAAAACTGCCAGTTGCCGTCCAGCGTCCCGCGCTTGTAACCGGCATTGCCGAAGCCCAGGCTGGCATCGAGCGAGTTCTTCAGCCTGGGCATCTTGCTGTCGATCACGATGGACCCGCCGGCACCCGCCCGCCCGCTGATCGCGCCGGAATCGCCCTTGATGACCTCCACGGCCTCGACGTTGAACGTCTCGCGCGATTGCGCGCCGACGTCGCGAAGGCCGTCGACGAACGTGCTGGACTGCGCATCGAAACCGCGCAGGAACGGCCGGTCGCCGACCGGGTTCCCGCCTTCGCCCGCCCCCATCGTGATGCCCGGGACGTTGCGCAGGGCGTCGACCAGCGTGTGGGATGCGGTCTGGTCCAGCAATTCGCGTGAAATGATCGTCACGCTCTTGGGCGTGTCCAGCAGCGGGGCGGTGAATTTGGGCGACCGGTGCTGCCACTGCCCGACGACGTCGATTTCCTCGTGCGCCGGAAGCGGACGACCCTGCTGGTGGATCGCGGGGTCGTGCGTCTTCTTCTTTTTCTCGTCGCGCTTCAGCGTGTCGGCAGCATGGGCGACGGACTGGGCCCCCAGCAGCAGGGTGGTACCGCAGAGGGTAAGATTGGAAACGGTCCCCCCGGATTTTTTCGACGCGATATTTCCTGTGGACAATCATTCTGGCGTGCCCCGCAAAATTTGACATAATTTGTCACGAATGATAATCATTCTCAACAAGCACGTAACGAGAGTGTAACAGCGTGTCAATCGGGGATTGCGGCTTCCCACCGCCCGATGGAAAGGACCAGGCAGACACCGCCGTGGAAGGGGCACTGGTCAATCGGGCGGTTTCGCCCCACATCGGAATCCGATTATGAAAAGATGGCGACGCCCACCCGGCCACGCCGTCATCCGGAGTTTGTGCCCCATGCCCACCACCACCCCGATCCTGAACCCGCTGACCGCGACCGACCGGCTGTTCTTCGACCGTGCGGGGGCGACCCTGGGCCGGGCCGAGGCCGAGGCGCTGGTGCGCCGCACGCTGGAAGGCATGGATGACGGCGAGCTGTTCCTGGAATACCGCGAGAGCGAGATGATCTCGCTGGATGACGGGGTCATCCGGTCGGCCACGTTCGACACGTCGTCGGGGTTCGGGCTGCGGGCGATCCTGGGCGAGGAAACCGGCTTCGCCCATGCCGACGAACTGAGCGAGTCCGCCCTGAAGCGCGCGGCCGACACGGTGACGCAGGTGCGCGCCGGCCGGTCGGGTACCATGGCCGCGGCACCCCACGCCACCAACCGGCACCTGTACGGCGACACCAACCCGCTGGGCGAGACCGATTTCGCGTCGCGCGCCGCCCTGCTGTCGGCGCTGGACGCCTACGCGCGGGGGCGCGATTCCCGGGTGGTGCAGGTTTCGGCCTCGCTGGCCGCCGAATGGCAGGCGGTGCAGATCATCCGCGCCGACGGCGCGCGCGTGGCCGACCTGCGGCCCCTGGTGCGGCTGAACGTGTCGGTGGTGGTGGAAAAGGACGGGCGGCGCGAAAGCGGCGGCCACGGCCTGGGCGGCCGCTATTCCTATACCCGCCTGCTGGACGAGGCCGTCTGGAAGGGCGCGGTGGACGAGGCCCTGCGCATGGCGCTGGTCAACCTGGACGCGGTACCGGCCCCGGCGGGCGAGATGGAGGTCGTGCTGGGCGCCGGCTGGCCCGGCATCCTGCTGCACGAGGCCGTGGGCCATGGGCTGGAGGGCGATTTCAACCGCAAGGGCACGTCGGCCTTCGCCGGGCTGATGGGCCAGCGCGTGGCCGCCCCGGGCGTCACCGTGGTCGATGACGGCACCCTGCCCGACCGGCGCGGCAGCCTGACCATCGACGACGAGGGCACGCCGTCGGGCCGCACGGTGATGATCGAGGACGGCATCCTGACCGGCTACATCCAGGACCGGATGAACGCGCGGCTGATGGGCGTGCGCCCTACCGGCAACGGGCGGCGCCAGTCCTATGCCCACGCGCCGCTGCCGCGCATGACCAACACCATCATGCTGGGCGGCGACGCCTCGACCGAGGACATGATCCGCTCCACCCGGCGCGGGCTGTACGCGGTCAATTTCGGCGGCGGCCAGGTGGACATCACCTCGGGCAAGTTCGTCTTCGCGGCGTCGGAAGCCTATCTGATCGAGGACGGGAAGATCACCGCCCCGGTGCGCGGCGCCACCCTGATCGGCAACGGTGCCGACGCGATGACCCGGGTGTCGATGATCGGCGGCGACATGGCGCTGGACCCCGGCGTCGGCACCTGCGGCAAGAGCGGGCAGGGCGTGCCGGTCGGCGTGGGCCAGCCGACGCTGAAGATGACCGGCCTGACGGTGGGGGGAACCGGGAAATAGCCGGCGGCCCCGGCGCTCGTTCCAGGATACGAACTGAAATAAATCTTAACTTTACACCCTCTCGACCTGTGTGTTCTGAGCTGTCTTTTTATGTCCAGTGCCCGGAATAGTGGGCGATAACGGGATAGCTGCAGAACTTGTACATGCCGACTGAACGTTCTTCTGCCATGGCGGCCCCGGTCACGATCGTGCCCGTCGAGGGCAGGCGCCTGCTTTCGGTGTTCGTCGCCCTGCCGCGCCGCCTTTACGCGGGCCAGCCGGGCTATGTCCCGCCGCTGGACATGGAGCAGCGCGACCTGGTCGAACCGAAGAAGAACGCATTCTTCCGGCACGGCCGTGCCCGCCTGTTCCTGGCGATGCGCGACGGCCGGCCGGTCGGCCGCGTCTCGGCGCAGATCGACGACCTGGTGGCCCCGCGCGAGGGCCGGGCTGTCGGCTTTTTCGGCGCGCTGGACGCGATCGACGACGCCGCGGTGGTGGCCGCCCTGCTGGACGCGGCCTGCGCGTGGCTGCGCGAGCAGGGGGCGGAGGTGGCACGCGGCCCGTTCCTGCTGAACTATAACGGCGAATACGGGCTGATGGTGGAAGGCCACCAGATGCCCCCCATGATCGCCATGCCGTGGCACCCGCACTGGCTGCCGAAGCTGGTCGAGGCCTGCGGCTTCGCCAAGGCGATGGACGTGGTGGCCTACCAGATGCAGGTGGGGCCCGAGGCCGAGGCGGCGCTGCCCCTGCCGTCCGGCCTGCGCCTGGGCGAGGGCCGGCTGGGCACCGTCACCACGCGCGGCCTGCGCAAGGGCCATCTGGCCGAGGATGCCGAGATCCTGCGCCGCCTGTACAACGACGCCTGGCGCCGGAGCTGGGGCGCCGTCGACCTGACGCGCGAGGATATCAGCACCATGGTCGCGCAGATGAAGCCCCTGCTGCGGCCCGAACATTACGTGCTGATCGAGCAGAAGGGCGAGCCCGTGGCCGTGGCCCTGGTGGTGCCCAACGTCTACGACATCGTGGGCGACCTGGGCGGCGCGCCGTCGCCGCTGGGCTGGGTCCGGCTGGTCACGCGGCTGCTGCGCCACCGCTTCCATTCCGCCCGCGTCATCCTGCTGGGCGTCAGCAAGGACCTGGAAGGCACGGCGCTGGGCGCCATCCTGCCCGCGCTGATCATCGGCGAACTGATGCGCCGGGGGCGCACGCTGCCCTATCGCATGATCGAACTGGGCTGGATCCTGGAAACCAACATGCCGATGCGCCGGCTGATCGAGCGCATCGTGCCCGAGCCCTGCAAGCGGCATCGGGTGTACGAGAAGGCCCTGGGTTAGGCCCCCCTCTCCATCGCCTCCCGCATCCTGGCAATGACCGCGGGCAGCCCGTCGAAGATCGCCTGGCCGATCAGGAAATGGCCGATATTCAGTTCGACCACCTGCGGCAGCGCCGCGATCGGTCCGACATTGTCGTAGGTCAGGCCGTGGCCGGCATGGACTTCCAGCCCGGCCTGCGCCGCCAGGATCGCCCCCTGCCGCAACCGCGCCAGTTCCCCCGCCCGGTTTTCGGCATAGGCACCGGTATGCAGTTCCACCACGGCGGCGCCGATGGCGGCCGAGGACGCGATCTGCGCCGGGTCGGGGTCGATGAACATCGACACGCGAATACCCGCCTCGCGCAGCGCACGCACGCGCGGGGCCAGCGCGTCGGCCTGCCCGGCGACATCCAGGCCGCCTTCGGTCGTGACCTCCGCCCTGCGTTCGGGGACGATGCAGCAGGCGTGCGGCTTCAGCGCCAGCGCGATGCCCACCATTTCGTCCGTCGCGGCCATTTCCATGTTCAGCGGCACCGCCAGTTCGGCGCGCAGGCGGGCCAGGTCGGCGTCGCGGATATGGCGTCGGTCCTCGCGCAGGTGGGCGGTGATGCCGTCGGCCCCGGCGGCGGCGGCGAGGTGCGCGGCGGCGACCGGGTCCGGGTGGGCGCCGCCGCGCGCGTTCCGCACGGTGGCGACGTGGTCGATATTGACGCCCAGGCGCAGGGCCTGGGTACGGGAATCCGTCATGCGGCCCTCCGGTTGCGGGTCATTTCGTCGGCCAGGCGCAGGGCGGCCAGCAGGCTGGACGGGTCGGCCAGGCCCTGTCCCGCGATGTCGAAGGCGGTGCCGTGGTCGGGCGAGGTGCGGATGATGGGCAGGCCCAGCGTGACGTTGACCCCGCCCGCCATGTCGATCGTCTTCAGCGGGATCAGCGCCTGGTCGTGATACATGCACAGCGCCACATCGTATCGGGCGCGGACCAGGGGGGTGAACATCGTATCCGGCGGCCAGGGGCCGCTGACCGCGATCCCGTCGGCGCGCAATGCGTCCAGCGCGGGGGCGATGATCGTCCGTTCCTCGTCCCCCATCACCCCGCCCTCGCCGGCATGCGGGTTCAGGCCGGCGACGGCCACGCGCGGCGCCGCGATCCCGAAATCGCGGCGCAGGGCAGCGGCGGCGGTGCGGCCGCAGCGCACGATTTCCGCCGTCGTCAGGCTGTCCAGCGCCCGGCGCAGCGCCATGTGGATGGTCACCGGCACCACCCGCAATTCGGGGCAGGCCAGCATCATGACCTCCTGCCCCGGCACGGCGCAGAGTTCGGCCAGGTATTCGGTATGGCCCGGATGGCGGAAGCCGGCCCGCTTCAGCACCAGCTTGCTGATCGGATTGGTGACGACGCCGCCCACCTGCCCGGCCAGCGCCAGCGCCACGGCGCAGTCGATGCTGCCGGTGATGGCGGGCGCGTTGGCGGGGTCCGGCCGCCCCGGCTGCACCGGACCGGGCAGATCGACCGCCAGCACCGGGATCGCATCGGTGAAGGCCGCCGCCGCCTGCGCCACGTCCGCCACGATCCGGACCGGGGCATGGGCCGCCAGCAGGGCGGCATCACCGGGCACGACGAAGGCCGGCCCGCCGCCCGCGCGCAGGGCGCGCCAGGCGGCAGTGGTGATTTCCGGCCCGATCCCGGCCGGATCGCCCATCGTCAGGGCCAGCAGCGTCCGCGCCCCGCCTTCCATGTCAGGCCGCGCCTGCCATGTCGCGGGTCCCGTCAGGGGCCCCATCATGGGCCAGCGCGTCCAGCACCCGCACCCAGGAGCGGATGCCGCGATGGAACGAGACCAGGTCATATTTCTCGTTGGGCGAATGGATGCGGTCGTCCTCGCGCGCGAAGCCGATCAGCAGCGAATCCATGCCCAGCGCCTGCCGGACCTCGGACACCACCGGGATCGACCCGCCGCTGCCGATGGTGACGGCCGGGCGGCCCCATTCCGCGCCCAGCGCCAGCAGCGCGGCCCGCAGCGCCGGGCCGTCTTCCGGCACCACGCTGGCGCGCGAGCCGCCGTGGGATTCGAACGTGGCCGTGCAATCGGGGGGCAGCATGGCCCGCACATGGGCGCGGAAGGCGTCGCGGATGGGGGCCGGGTCCTGGCCCGACACCAGCCGGAACGACACCTTGGCCGAGGCCCGGGCCGGCAGGACGGTCTTGAACCCGTCGCCGGCATAGCCGCCGGTCATGCCGTTGATCTCGAACGTCGGGCGGCACCATGTCTGCTCGACGGCGGTATAGCCAAGCTCGCCGGCCGGAACCGACAGGCCCACCGGCCCCAGCACATCGGCGTCGGACGGCGCGATGGCGCGCCACTGGGCGCGGACTTCCGGCGAAGGGTCCCGCACGCCGTCATAGAAACCCGGCAGGACGACGCGCCCGGTCCTGGGATCGCGGACCGACGCCAGGATGCCGCACAGCAGTTCCAGCGGATTGCGCGCGGCGTTGCCGTACAGGCCGGAATGCAGGTCGCGGTCGGCGCAATGGATCGTCACGTCCTCGCCCACCATGCCGCGCAGGGCTGTGGTGATGGCGGGCACCCCGCCTTCCAGCATGCCGGTGTCGCAGATCAGCGCGACATCGGCGCGCAATTCCTCGCGATTGGCCTCCAGGAACGGCAGCAGGTTGGCGCCGCCGCTTTCCTCCTCGCCCTCGATCACCATCGACACGCGCAGCGGCAGCCGCCCCTGTTCGGCCCGCAGGGCACGCAGGGCCTCGACGAAGGTCATGACCTGGCCCTTGTCGTCGGATGCGCCGCGCGCGACGATCCGCGCGCCGTCCGCGTCGCGGATCAGTTGCGGCGCGAACGGGTCGGAATGCCACAGGTCCAGCGGATCGACCGGCTGGACGTCGTAATGGCCGTAGAACAGGACGTGCGGTACGTCCCGTCCGTCACCGGCCGCATCGCCCGCCGCCACGCGGTCATGCGCCACGACCATCGGATGGCCCGGCGTTTCACGCACCGAGGCGTCGAGCCCGATCGCCTTCAGTTCCGCGCACAGCCAGTCGGCCGCGCGGCGGCAATCGGCGGCATGGGCGGGCTGGGCGGAAATGCTGGGAATGCGCAGGAATTCGAACAGGCGCTCCAGACTCCCATCCAGCGTGCGGTCCACCCTGTCCAGCACTGGGGTCAGGTCGCGTCGGTTCGTCGTCGTCATGGTCCATCCTCGATCCATCAATCGGGGGAATGTGCGAACAGGACGCGGGAAATGCAATGCGTCCGCCGACATGGACGAGCGGGCCTAGATGAACTGCCCACGCAGGAAACCCAGCGCGGGCAGGGGGCGCCAGGATCGGGGCAGGTCGGCGCGGCGGATCGGCACGACGCTGTAGCGGGGGACGGGCTGGCGCGTCTGGCGCAGGAAATGGGCGTAGGCGCGGACCTGCTGTTCGCGCCAGTCGCGATCCGCGATCGCGGCGGCACGGGCGGGATAGATATCGGCCACGCGCAGCACGCGGCCGGCCGAGGCCATGACGGCCCATACCACGTCATCCTTGCGCGCGTTGCCGCGAAACGCGATGATCTCGCTCAAGAGCATGCTCCGCCCCGACCGGAATCACGAGACCACGCCGGCCGGGCGGGATCAAGTTTCATCTGCGCCGCTTTCGTCCGGGCGCTTCAGGTGGCACGGTCGGGCGGCACGATACCGTGCGCGGCCGCCCGATGTCCTTGCCGCCCGTCATGCGAAACTGTAGGACGCAGCACATGGTCCGTCTCCTTGTCACCCTTCCCTTCCTGCTGATCCTGATCATCTTCAGCGCCTGCAACCAGGAACCGATCCAGATCTGGTTCCTCGACTGGGGCTGGAAATCGTCGGTCGGCGTGCTGACGCTGATCGTCGCCGCGTTCTTCTTCATCCTGGGGGCGGTGTCGGTCTGGTTTGCCGAACTGCGCCAGCGCGGCCGCGCCCGCCGGGCGGAACAGCAGGTCCGCACGCTGGAGGACCAGATCGCGGAACTGCGCCGCCAGCAGGCCGAGACCCTGATCCCGCCGGCGGCGCCCGCCTCCGGCCCGGTCGGGCTGGAACCCGCCGCGCCGGCCCCGGTGCAGCGCGACGTGCCGCTGTCATGACCGCGCGCCGCACGCGCCTGATCGTGGCGCTGGACACCAAGGACACCGCGCAGGCCGCACGCTGGCGCGACCAGACCGCCGCCAGCGCCGATGCGGTGAAGCTGGGGCTGGAATTCACTTACGCGTGCGGGCTGGACGCGGTGCGGCAGGTCGCGGGTCCGCGCAGCCTGTTCCTGGACCTGAAGCTGCACGACATTCCCAACACCGTGGCCTCGGCCATCGGCAGCCTGGCGGCGACGCGCCCGGCGATGCTGACGATCCATGCCATGGGGGGTGCCGCGATGATCGCGGCGGCGCGCCAGGCCGTGGACCGGGCCTTCCCGCCCGAGGCGCGGCCGCTGCTGCTGGCGGTCACGGTGCTGACCAGCATGGACGCGGATGCGCTGCATGGGATCGGCATCGCCGACGATCCATGCCGGCAGGTGCTGCGGCTGGGCGCGCTGGCCATGGAATCGGGGGCGGACGGGCTGGTCTGCTCGCCGCGTGAAATCGCCCCGTTGCGCGACCGGCTGGGCGGGCGGGCGGTGCTGGTCGTGCCCGGCATCCGCCCCGAGGGCGCGGCGATGGGCGACCAGAAGCGGGTGATGACCCCGGCCGAGGCCAGCCGCGCCGGCGCCGACTGGATCGTGGTCGGGCGACCGATCACCACCGCCGCCGACCCGGCAGCCGCTGCCGCCGCCGTGGCGGCCGAACTGGCCGGCTGACCGCGCCATGCCCCCCCCCGCCGACACGCGGATCGGCGTCAAGATCTGTGGCCTGACCGAGCCCGCCGGGCTGGAGGCCGCCGTCACGCACGGGGCCGACTGGATCGGGTTCGTCTTCTTCGCGCGCTCGCCCCGCCACGTCACCCCGGCGCAGGCCGCGTCGCTGATCGCCCGCGTGCCGCAGGCGGGGCCACGGCGGATTGGCCTGTTCGTCGAGCCGACGGACGCCCAGATCGCGGCCGCGGTGGATGCGGCGGCGCTGGACGGATTGCAGGTCTATGCCGCCGAGGAGCGGGCCCTGGAAATCCGCCGGCATTTCGGCCTGCCGGTCTGGCATGCGCGCGGCGTCGCCACGGCGCCCGACCTGCCGGCGTGCAGTGCGCTCGACGGGCTGGTGATCGAATCGCGCCCGCCTGCGGGGTCCGACCGGCCGGGGGGAAACGCCCATCCGATCGACTGGACCATCACGCGCGGCTGGACCGCCCCGGTGCCCTGGATGCTGGCCGGCGGCCTTGCGCCCGACACCGTCGCCCGGGCAATCGCACAGAGCGGCGCTCGGGCGGTGGATGTGTCATCCGGCGTCGAAAGCGCGCCGGGCCTGAAGGATCCAGGCCTGATCGCACGCTTTATCCGGGCCGCCCGGGGCGGACATAATCAGGATGGGGATTACCAGCCCCGATAGTACGGATAACCGTATGCCGGATAGGCGGGATAGGCAGGGTACGCGGGATAGACAGGATAGGCGGGATATCCGTAGGCAGGATATCTATAGGGCGGGTAGCGATAGCGATATCCCCCGTAATACGGCGCCGCGACCGCTGCCCCGGCCAAGACGCCGACGCCAAAGCCACCCCAGCCCCAGCCCGGCCCCCAGCCGCCACGCCAGCCGGGTCCCCATCCGCCATGCCAGCCAGGCCCCCATCCGCCGCGCCAGCCCCAGCCGCCGCCCCAGCCACGGCCGCCCCAGGCCATGGCCGGCGTCGGGGTCAGCGTGGTGGACAGCGTACTGGCCACCCCCAGCGACAGGGCCAGCAGAAAAGCCATCTTGCGCATCGGAATACTCCCTGTTCAGCAAGAACCGATCATATTTCGGCAGGACACCCGGCCAGGAAATCCCCATCCGGCATGCACAATCGCGAGATTACAGCCATCGGCGCCCCGTCGTCATGCGGCGAAAATAGAACCCCGATCCCGGCCTTTTTGTGGCATCCCTGTACCGATAAGTGAAGATATCGAACGCGAAAAGCCACTTCACGTCCGGCGGGCACGTTCGCGCACCCGCGCGCCCAGCGCCCCCAGCGCATCCTTCAGCGGGCCGTCCGGCATGTCGGGGATCGGCAGGGGCGGGGGTGGGTCGCGGCGCGCGGGCCGGGGCGGCGGCGGCGCGCCGGGCACCATGTCCTGCACCAGCTTCAGCGACCGCACCGCGTCACGGCCGCAGGCGCGGTTGATCCGCGCGATCAGTTCCGGGGCCAGATGCTGCAGTTCCATCGCCACCGGTCCGGCGCAGCCCAGCGTCAGCACCCCGGCCGACAGCCGGCGCGGCACGGTGCAGCGGGCCAGGTCCGGCCCCACGATGTCGGCCCAGTCCGCCATGATCTGCGCCGCGGCGGGCGATTGCCGGCAGAAGGCGGGGCGGGTGACGGCCGGCATCAGCGCCCCCAGGCTGCGCATCCACAGGGCGCGCTTGCCGTCGGTTCCATCCTTCGTCATAAGCGGCCCGTGCCCCCTTCATCCGCCGACCTGCTGCATTGGTACGACCGCCACCGGCGAACCCTGCCCTGGCGGGCCCTGCCCGGCCACAGCGCCGATCCCTACCATGTCTGGCTGAGCGAAATCATGCTGCAGCAGACGACGGTCACGGCGGTCATCCCCTATTATCGCCGATTCCTGGACCGGTTTCCCACCGTCATGGACCTGGCACGCGCCGAATCCGACACCGTCATGGCCGCCTGGGCCGGTCTGGGCTATTACGCCCGGGCACGCAACCTGCATGACTGCGCGCGGGTGGTGGCGGCGGCCGGCCGCTTTCCCGACGACATGCCGGGGTTGCTGGCCCTGCCGGGGGTGGGGGCCTATACCGCCGCCGCCATCGCCGCCATCGCCTTCGGCCGGCCGGTGGTCCCGGTGGACGGCAATGTGGAGCGCGTGACCAGCCGGCTGTTCGCCCTGTCCGACCCGCTGCCGGCCGCCCGCAAATCCATCGCCCGCCAGGCGGCCACCCTGAACCAGTCCGCCGAGGCGCAGGCGCGGCCGTCCGACTTCGCGCAGGCGCTGTTCGACCTGGGCGCCGGGGTCTGCACGCCGCGAAGCCCGGCCTGCGCCCTGTGTCCATGGCGGGAGGCCTGCGCCGGGTTCCGCCAGGGCATCGCGGCGAACCTGCCCGTCAAGGCGCCCCGCGCGACGAAGCCGGTGCGCTACGGCGCGCATTTCCACGTCACCGACGCGGCCGGCCAGATCCTGCTGCGCCGCCGGGCGGCGAAGGGATTGCTGGGCGGCATGCTGGAACTGCCGGGGACCGACTGGCGCGCCGCCCCCTGGACGCCGGCCGAGGCCCTGGCCCATGCCCCCCTGGCGGCATCCTGGCAGGCGGCCGGGCGGGTGACGCATGTCTTCACCCATTTCACCCTGCATGTGGACCTGTATGACGCGGCGGTGGGGCACTTCCCCAACAGCGCGGCGCGGGCGGGCGGCCTGGCCTTCGCCGGGCAGGCCCTGGACGGGCTGGCCCTGCCGTCGCTGATGCGCAAATGCCTGGCCGCGATCCGTCCCGCCATGACGGCATGACAGGCCGGGTTCCATCATCATTCTGTCATTTTTTCGTTGACGCGGGCCGAACCGGCGCGGTTGAGTGACTGCAACGGCCTGGATGACCGACCGTAGGGTCAGGTCCCGGCCGGGATGGAGAGCATGATGACGATCATCGCCGCGTTTCTGTCGTCCCCCCTGCCGGTCGTGGGCCTGTCCATGCTGATGGTCTGTGCCGCCACGCTGCATGCGGGGCGTGGAATGCCGGCGGCGGTGCCGGTCCGGGTCCGCCGCACCCGCCGCTAGGTTCGGTTTCGGACCACGAACGGCTCTTTGCAGGATGGGCGTCATCCTGTAGCGTTCCGGGCCGATGACCTTCCTGACCATTCGCCCGGCTAAGCCGATCGCCCCGTCCCGTATCGGCGTCCTGCTGACCAATCTGGGCACGCCGGAAGGAACCGGCTATGGCGCCATCCGGCGCTATCTTTCCGAATTCCTGTCCGACCGCCGCATCATCGAGGCCAGTCCCGCCCTGTGGCAGCCGATCCTGCAGGGACCGCTGCTGGCCCTGCGCCCCAGGCGGACCGGGGCGGCCTATCGGCGCATCTGGCATACCGAGCGGGACGAGAGCCCGCTGCGCACCCATACAAGGGCCCAGGCCGAGGCCCTGGCCGCGCGCATGGAACCGGACGGCGTGGCGGTGGAATGGGCCATGCGCTACGGCACCCCGTCGATCGCATCGGGCATCGAACGGCTGCTGGCCCGGGGCTGCGCGCGGGTGCTGCTGCTGCCGCTTTATCCGCAATACAGCGCCACGACGACGGCCACGGCCAACGACCATGCCTTTCGCGCGCTGATGCGGCTGCGCAACCAGCCGGCGGTCCGCACCGCGCCGTCCTTCCCCGACCATCCGCTCTATATCGAAGCCCTGGCCCGGTCGGTGCGCGAGACGCTGGCCGGCCTGCCCTTCGTGCCGCAACGGATCGTGGCGTCGTTCCATGGCCTGCCGCGCGATTATGTCACGCGCGGCGACCCGTATCCCGAGGAATGCGAGCGCACGCTGGCGGCGCTGCGCCGGGCGCTGGACATGGACGAGGAGACGATGACGCTGACCTATCAGTCGCGCTTCGGCCCCGCCCGATGGCTGGAACCCTATACCGCGCCGCTGGTCGCCGGATTGCCCGCCCGGGGCGTCACGCGTGTCGCCGTCATCATGCCGGGCTTCATGGCCGACTGCATCGAGACGCTGGACGAGATCGGCAACGAGGTCCGGAAGGACTTCATTGCCGCCGGCGGAACCGATTTCGCGCTGGTTCCCTGCCTGAACGCGGCGCCGGCCGCCATTGACCTGCTGGAAGGCCTGACGCGCCAGGAACTGGCGGGATGGTTGAAGGATTGAAGCGGGCGGGGACAGAAAGTCCCCGCCCGCTTCACCCGGTCAGTGACCGGCGGCGGCCGGCGGATGTTCGGCGTCCCACAGGGTCGCCTTCTGTTCGTCGGTCTTGCGCTGGCGATAGCGTTCGATCGCGCTGAGATGCGGATCGACCGGATGTTCCTGGTCGTACAGGGCCGCTTTCTGCCGCAGGGTCTTGCGGTATTCGTGACGGGTATACATGCCGGCGGCGCACCCCCCGACGGCCCCGATGACCCCGTGATTGGCCATATGGCCGCCGACCGCGCCGACCGCGCCATATTTCAGACAGCCACCCGGTTCGGCCCGCGCCCCGGTGACGACGCCCGCCGCCAGAAGACCCGCCGTCAGCAGCATCGACAGGCCGCGTGTCTGGATTTTCGCCATTGTTCTTGTCCACTTCCAAATGACGGGGCGGGACGGAACCCTGCGTCCGCCGCGCCCCGATCGTCACTTTGTAACATACTCTGTCATCAGTGCGGCGTCACGGCCGATCGCAGCTTTCGGTCAGCCGGTTGAAGACCCGCCCGCCCGTGCAGGTCACCGTCGGCGACTGCATGTTGGGCGCCCCGTAGGATTGCGGTGGCGGATAGCCCTGGGTCGGGTACGGATAAGGATAGGCCGGCACACTGTATCCGTAGCCGGCCGGATAGCCGCCATCGCCGTAATCACCATAATACCCGTCATCATACGCACCGTAGGCGCCGGCGCCGATCAGCGCGCCGTACGCCAGGGGCCAGCCCCAGCCCCAGCCGCCGTAATAGCCCCAGCCGGGATAGCCCCAGCCCCAGCCGCCCCAGCCACGGCCCCAGCCGCCCCCCCAACCGCCGCGCCATCCGCCACCGCCCCAGCCACCGCGATAGCCGCCGCCGCCGCGATATCCGCCCCCCCAGCCGCCACCGTGAAAGCCGCCACCGCCGCCGCCACCGTGCTGGGCCCATGCCAGGTCGGGACCCGTCGCCATCCCCAGCAGGAATGTCGTCGCCGCCCCAAGCATCAGAAATCGCCGCATGACCAGATCTCCTCCATGTCCATGCCATACAAGCATGGTCCGGGGCCATTTCAGGTTCGCGAGGTATCTATATGTAACAGGATGTAAGGCGATCGGCGGCCGGGCCCTGCCAGGGGTCAGGGAGCCCTTGTCCGTTCCTGCCAGTCGGCCATCAGTTCCATCACCGCCGCCGAGGTTTCCTCGATCGAGCGGCGGCTGACATCGACCAGCGGCCAGCCGTGGCGGACGCACAGGCGCCGTGCCCAGCGGACTTCCTCCTCGACCTGCTCGGGGTCGATATAGGGATTGTCCCGCCGCATCAGCAGGTCCTTTCCCCGGTCGGCCATGATGTCCAGCCGGTGGCGGCGGATGCTGATCAGCACGTCCGGGTCGATGGTCAGGCCCACGACCGGGCGCGGCAGGTGCAGCAATTCCCCCGGCAGCGGCAGGTCCGGGATCAGCGGCACGTTCGCCGCCTTCACCCCGCAATTGGCCAGGTAGAACGAGGTCGGCGTCTTCGACGCCCGCGAAATGCCCACCAGCACCACGTCCGCCTGCGCCAGGCCGGCGATTTCCTGACCGTCATCATGGGCCAGCACGAAATGCATGGCGTCGATCCGGCGGAAATAGGCGTCGTCCATCACGTACTGGCCACCCGGCCGGCCGACCGCTTTCTCGCCAAGTTCGTCCTGCAGCACGGCGGTGACGGGGTCCAGCACGTTGGTCAGCCGCACGCCGATATGCGCGCAGCCGACCGTCAGTTCATGCAAAAGGCGCGGATCGACGACCGAGGACAGGACCGGCCCCGGGTCGCGTTCGATCCCTTCCAGCACGCGGCGCAACTGCGCCCGCGTGCGGATCAGGTTCCAGCGGTGATAGGTGATTTCGGCATGGTCGAACTGCGCGACCGAGGCCCGCACGACCGAATCCAGCGTCTGGCCCGTCGCGTCCGAGACCAAGTGCAGAACGATGGAATGCGATGACATGCGGGAAGCGGCTCCGCCTGGAGCAGATCGTGATCAGGTGGAACCACCTGATCACGTGAAGCTGCTCTGAAGACAAAAACCTGGAGTCTGTGATCGGGTAACCCGATCACACGCTCTAGGACGACGCGACCCGGGAGGACGCGACAGGGTCGGCGCGGCCCGCCAGCGCGGCCTGGGCCGCCGCCAGGCGCGCGATCGGCACCCGGAAGGGCGAGCACGACACGTAATCCAGCCCCACGGATTCGAAGAAGCCGATCGAGGCCGGATCGCCGCCATGTTCGCCGCAGACCCCGAGCTTCAGCCCCGGCCGGGTGCGGCGGCCCCGTTCCGCCCCCATGGCGACGAGCTGGCCCACGCCCTCCTGGTCGATCGAGATGAACGGATCGCGCGGGATCAGGTCATGTTCCAGGTAGAAGGGCATGAAGGTGCCGGAATCGTCGCGCGACAGGCCGAAGGTCGTCTGCGTCAGGTCGTTGGTGCCGAACGAGAAGAAATCGGCGTCCTGCGCGATGCGGTCGGCCGTCAGCGCGGCGCGGGGCAGTTCGATCATCGTGCCGATGCTGAAATCCAGCGACACGCCGGCCGCTTCCAGGGCTTCGGCCGCGGCCTGTTCGACGGTGGCGCGGGTGCGGCGCAGTTCGCTGTCCATCCCCACCAGCGGAATCATGATTTCCGGAACCACCGGCTGCCCGCTTTCGGCGGACACGGCGATCGCGGCCTCGATGATCGCGCGGGCCTGCATGGCGTAGAGTTCCGGATAGGTCAGGCCCAGCCGGCAGCCGCGATGGCCCAGCATCGGGTTGGCTTCCGACAGCGCGGCCCGGCGCGCCGCCACGGCCTCGGGGCTTTCGCCCAGCGCGGCGGCCAGTTCGGCCAGTTCGGCCTCGCCATGCGGCAGGAATTCGTGCAGCGGCGGGTCCAGCAGGCGGATCGTCACCGGCAGGCCCGCCATGATGCGGAACAGCGCCTTGAAATCCTCGCGCTGGAACGGCAGCAGGGCGTCGATCGCCCGGATGCGCGCGGCCGCGTCGCCGGCCATGATCATCTGCCGCATGAAGCCGATGCGGTCGGGGGCGAAGAACATGTGCTCGGTCCGGCACAGGCCGATCCCCTCGGCGCCGAAATGCCGGGCGGTCCGCGCATCGTCGGGCGTTTCGGCGTTGGCGCGGACCTTCATCCGGCGCACGCTGTCCGCCCAGCCCATCAGGGTCGAGAAATCGCCCGACAGAGTCGGCTCGATGGTCGCGACCCGGCCGGCGAAGACCTCGCCCGTCGCGCCGTCCAGGGTGATCCAGTCGCCTTCATGCAGCACCGTCGCACCGACCGACAGCGTCCGCGCCCGGTAATCGACATGGATTCCGCCGGCACCGGCCACGCAGACCCGCCCCATGCCGCGCGCCACCACGGCGGCGTGCGAGGTCATGCCGCCGCGCGTGGTCAGCACGCCGCGCGCGGCGTGCATGCCGTGCACGTCCTCGGGCGACGTCTCGATACGGACCAGGATGACGTCCTCGCCCCGCGCGGCGCGGATTTCCACGTCCTCGGCGCTGAACACGATGGCGCCCGCCGCCGCCCCGGGCGAGGCCGGCAGCCCCCGGCTGAGCATGGTGCGCGGCGCGTCCGGGTCCAGCGTCGGATGCAGCAGCTGGTCGAGCGACGAGGGCGGGACGCGGCGGATCGCTTCCTCGTGCGTAATCAGGCCTTCCTCGGCCATCGCGATGGCGATGCGCAGGGCGGCGGCGGCCGTCCGCTTGCCGGTGCGGGTCTGGAGCATGTACAGGCGGTTGTTCTGAACGGTGAATTCGATGTCCTGCATGTCGCGGTAATGGCGTTCCAGGATATCGCGCACCGCCAGCAATTCGCGGTACGCCTCGGGCAGCGCGCGTTCCATCGACAGTTCGCCGTCATGCGCGCGCGCCTGGGACATCGGCTGCGGCGTGCGGATGCCCGCCACCACGTCCTCGCCCTGCGCGTTGATCAGGTATTCGCCGTAGAAGACGTTTTCGCCCGTCGAGGGATCGCGGGTGAAGCAGACGCCGGTCGCGCAGTCCGCGCCCATGTTGCCGAACACCATCGCCTGCACGTTCACCGCCGTGCCCCAGTCGGCGGGAATGTCGTGCAGCCGCCGATAGGTATGGGCGCGCGGGTTCATCCAGGACCCGAACACCGCGCCGATCGCGCCCCACAACTGGGCGTGCGGGTCCGTGGGGAACGGTGCGCCGGTTTCGCGCAGCACGATCTCCTTGTAGCCCGTCACGACCTCCTGCCAGTCCTGGTCGGTCAGCTTCGTGTCGTCCTGCACGCCGGTCGCGCGCTTGGTTTCCTCGATCAGATCCTCGAACCGATGATGGGACACGCCCAGCACGACCGAGCCGTACATCTGGATGAACCGGCGATAGCTGTCCCAGGCGAAGCGCGCGTCACCCGACGCGGCGGCCAGGCCGGCGACCGTTTCGTCGTTCAGGCCCAGATTCAGCACGGTATCCATCATGCCCGGCATCGACACCCGCGCGCCCGAGCGGACCGAGACCAGCAGGGGCGCCGCCGGATCGCCGAAGCGCAGGCCCAGCGCCGCCTCGACCCCGGCCAGCGCGGCTTCGACCTGCGCGCGCAGGTCTTCGGGATAGGCGCGTCCGTTTTCGTAGAACCGGGTGCAGACCTCGGTGGTGATGGTGAAGCCGGGCGGGACGGGCAGGCCGATCGCCGCCATTTCGGCCAGGTTGGCACCCTTGCCGCCCAGAAGGTCGCGCATGCCGGCCCCGCCCTCGTTGGCGGCACCGCCGAAACTATAGACCCATTTCGTCATCGGTATCTCCTTCGCCCCGCCCCATTCTGCGTGAAGCGTGGACTTTCCCCTGGTCCCGGACTGTTGTTTTCGATTGCTTGTCCGGACTCCGCCCCACTTTCTTAGCGAGGCCATGGCGAAATTACGATTCCTTTCCTGCGACATACCCTGTCATGACTGATGGAAGACTCGTTCCGGTTGACAGGCCGTTGGGGATGGGCAACGTCTGGCCCCGCCCCCCGCAATCAACAAGAACAAGGCATACCGGGATGAAAATGCTGCATCTGGTCCTGCTGCTGCCCTTTCTGGGACTGCTGTGGCCGCCCTTCTATGACCGGATCGATCCCGTGCTGCTGGGCTTTCCCTTTTTCTACTGGTACCAGCTTGCCTGGGTCCCGGCGACATCGCTGCTGATCTGGCTGGTCTGGAAGCGGGGCACGCGATGATGGCGGCGCATCCCTCCGGCAGCGTGGCCCCCGGCGGCTTGGCCCCCGGCGGCCTGGCCCTGGTCGTCTTCGTCCTGTTCTTTGCCGCGACCATCCTGCTGGGCAGCAGCGTATCGTGGTGGCGGGGGCGCGGGACCGCGCCGCACGGTGGCGCGGCCGGGTCCGAGGAATGGGGGCTGGGCGGCCGCCAGTTCGGCACCTGGATCACCTGGTTCCTGGTCGGCGGCGATTTCTATACCGCCTATACCATCATCGCGGTGCCGGCGCTGGTCTACGCCACCGGGGCGTTCGGTTTCTTCGCGCTGCCCTATACCATCATCGTCTATCCGTTCGTGTTCCTGGTCATGCCCGTCCTGTGGCGGATCGCCCATGACGGGCGGCACGCCACGGCGGCGGACATCGTGCGGGCGCGCTTCGGCAGCCGGGCGCTGGAACTGGCCATCGCCGGCAGCGGGCTGGTGGCCGTCATGCCCTATATCGCGCTGCAGCTCATCGGCATCCGCACCGTCATCGCGGCGCTGGGCCTGCCGGGCGAGATCCCGCTGATCGTCGCCTTCGTCTCTCTGGCCGCCTATACGTGGCTGGGGGGCCTGCACGCGCCCGCGCTGACGGCGTTCATCAAGGACATCATGATCTATGTCGCGGTGCTGGCCGCCGTCACGGTCATCCCGCTGCACCTGGGCGGCTATGGCGCGATGTTCGCCAGTGCGGCGCGGCACCTGCCGCACCCGGCGGACGGCCGCGCGCTGGCGGCGGGGCAGGGCGTGCCGTACGCCACGCTGGCACTGTCATCCGCCCTGGCGGCGTTCCTGTATCCGCATACGCTGACCGGCGTGCTGGCCGCCCGGTCGGCCGACACCATCCGCAAGAACGCGGTAATGCTGCCGGCCTATACGCTGCTGCTGGGGCTGATCGCCATGCTGGGGCTGATGGCCCATGCGGCGGGCATCGTCACCACCCAGTCGTCATCGGTGGTGCCGCTGCTGTTCCTGACGATCTTTCCCGACTGGTTCAGCGGTTTCTGCTTCGCGGCAGTCGCGGTCGGGGCGCTGGTCCCCGCCGCCGTCATGGCCATCGGCGCCGCCAACCTGGTCACCAGCAACATCGCGCCCGCGTGGCGCCACGACGTGCGCGTCGCGCGCGTCACGGCCCTGGGCGTCAAGCTGGGGGCGCTGGCCTGCGTGCTGTTCCTGAACGCGCAATTCGCCATCGACCTGCAATTGCTGGGCAGCCTGTGGATCCTGCAGACCTTTCCCGCCCTGGTGCTGGGGCTGACGCGCATTCGCTTTTCCGCCGCGTCCATGCTGGTGGGCTGGGCGGCGGGCACGGCATTCGGCACCATCGTCTGTTTCCATGACGGGCTGAAACCCACCCATCTGCTGGCGCTGGGCGGGATGCATCTGGCGGTTTCGACCGGATTGCTGGCGCTGCTGGTCAATATCGGCACGGCGGCCATCACGGCAGGGGCGCAGCACCTGCGCCCGGCAAAAGCCCCCTGAGCAGTTCCTCCACCCGCCGAATCACCCTTTCGACGTCGATCCCCTGCCCCCAGGGGGCCATATGGTCCTGTCGCGCCGCCCCGGTCGGGAACAGATCCGCCCAGTATTCCAGGCCGCCGCGCATGGCCATGGCCAGGAAGCACGGGTTGGCGTGATGGTCCGGGACCAGGTCGTACACCACGGTCCCGGGGCGGCAGAATCCGATATTGGTCATGCCGGCGCCCAGTGGCCCCACCACCATCGACGCGGCCCGGAACAGGTCGATCTGTTCGGCCACCGTCAGGGTTTCGGGCCGGACCGTCAGGAACCCCAGGCCGCGCAGCCGCGCGGCCAGCGCGCCCTCGTTCGGGATGGCACGATGGCCGGCCCCGCCGCGATCGACATACAGGCGCGCGCCATGCGGCCGGACGACGGGAACAGCCGCCGCCAGGCGTGCGAAGACCCGCCCGCACAGCCGTGACACCGCGAAGTCGGCCGCCCCGGCGACGATGTTGCAATAGGCGACCCGGTCGATCCGGTATTGCCGCCCCGCCATGATCCGTTCGATCGCGCATCCTCCGGGCCGCAGCATCCGCAGCGTGCGATGCTGCCAGGGCAGAAGCGCCGGCAGCAGCAGCCGTGCCGCGCCGCCATCCGGCAGGTCCGAGGCGGCGGCGATCACCGGCAGGCCATGCGCCATCCAGTGATAGTAATTGCCCGGCCAATGATCGCTGCACGGAACCATTATTCCCCGGCCTGCCAGGCGGTCCGGTCGCGCGCGGGCGGCGACGACCCGGGCCAGCGCGTCCTCCGACTGCAGGTAGCAGGTCTCGGCGATCAGGCGCCCATCCTTGATCAGCACCCGATGATCGACATCGTAGACGACGTCGCGCAGGTCATGGACCGTCACCGTGACCGGCGTACTCGTCCAGTCCAGGAAGGGATTCGCCGCCCGCCCGCGCATCGCGCCGCCGGCGAAGCGGGCGGGCAGGGCCGGACAGGTTTCCAGGATGGTGACGCCATCCGCGACCGCCGCGATCCCGACCCGGTCCGGGCCGGACCGCGCCACCCGGCGAGCGCGTTGCAGGAAAGAGGGAAACATGGTCGCGTTGCGCGCTCCGTGCCGTACGACGGCAGCATCGGCGGCAGTCATTGAGATTTCCTTAAGGTCCGGGACCGATACAACCACCCGGGCAACCTGTTGCCTGCAAGACGCGGCCGTCCATTCTTTTACCGTTATTGTAGATAATGAACAGATACCATAGTACAATAGTCTACCCCCATCGGACCTGTGGACAGACGGGCCGCGTTCGACAAAGAAAATTTCCGGATTCCCTGACAGGCGCGAAAATGTTGCAGAAGTCGTTAAACAAAATAGTGGAAGACATATATTCTTCCGCCATGAATCGGGAAAACTGGACGAAGACTCTTAGAGCCTGTTTGGAAAGTCGCTGAAGTGTGATTCAAGCTCTGGATGTGGACGCCAGAGCAGAGAGGCCGCATGGCCAGGATTACCCGCAAGACGAAGCGTTATCCGTCTGATATGACGGAGGAGGAATGGGCGCGCATCGCGCCACTGATGCCCGAGCCGGGACGCACGGGGCGTCCGCGCGAGATCGAATTCCGCGAGGTGATCAACGCGGTTCGTTACCTGGTTCGATCCGGCTGCGGCTGGCGAATGCTGCCGATCCATTTCGGGCATTGGCGTACGGTCTATGGTTGGTTCAGGGAATTGGCCCGGCGGTTCCTGTTCCAGACCATTCATGATGTGGAACTGATGCTTGACCGGGAGCGCTCGGGCCGTGAAGCCAGCCCTTCGGCCGGAGTGATCGACAGCCAGAGCATCAAGGCGCCGCACGCGAAAACAAGAGGTTACGACGCTGGAAAGAAGATTGTCGGGCGCAAGCGGCATATCGCCGTGGATACGGACGGACGCCTGCTGATGGTCAACCTGACGCCGGCGGACATCTCCGACAGCGCCGGAGCGCAGATGATCCTGGACGCGATCCGCAAGCGCTGGCCGTGGGTCAAGCATCTATTCGCGGACGGTGCCTATGACCGGCTCCAGTTGATGGACAAGGCTGCCTACCTGGACTTCGTCGTCGAGGTGATCCGTCGCAGGGACGGAGCGAAAGGCTTTGAGGTTCTCCCCCGGCGCTGGGTCGTGGAGCGAACCTTCGGATGGATGACCCGATGGCGACGCCTCGTGCGCGATTACGAGCGTCGCATCGATGTCTCACAGGCCATGATCTTCGTCGCCATGGGCGCCAATCTCACCCGAAGAAACGCTCATCCATGACTTTCCAAACAGGCTCTTATTACGCTTGCCGAGTTTCTCGACTACAAGGGGCTGGCGATCGCCCCACTGGACAAAAAAGAGAAAAATCTGAGATTCAGTTCCAGCGTTGATAAAAAATCGGACCAGTAATATTATGATTATTATTTCAAAATAGATCCGATAGCGAATTCCGACCTGAGTTTGCGCAGGAAAAAAGCTTTTGTGCGGGATATCGACATCCTGTCACCCGATGAAATAAGAAATTCTCCCTATTACGTCGATTTTTTGAATAAGTACGGTTGTTCGTATAGCGAAAGGTACTACACCTTCGCAAAAGACATCGAATACGTCCTGGCCGGACAAAGAAGCCTGAATTACCTGCAAAAAGAACAGAAAACATCAAGCGTAGACATTGAATTCTTTTCGGGCCATATTACAAATTCCCTGCTCCTGGCAAAGAATTTTGACTCCTTTTCTTCTATCAGGGATCAGCTTTCCCTTATCTATGACAGAATGAATTTTGGGGTCTGTCTGGTATCCGATACGGGACACGTTCTTTTCGTAAATGGACATATCAGAAAAACCATTAACGACCTCTTCCGAATCGTCGACAATCGATTATACCAACTCCTGTTTGTTAAAACCCATGTGCCCATTGTCGTAGCCCGAGGGACATGATGCGCCAGGGCTGGTCGACGAGCTGGTTCCAGGCGTGGCAGCAGATATCGACGATGTCGTCGTAGGTGCGGAAGATCCGGTTCGACAGCCAGGTATTGCGCATGAACTGCCAGACGTTTTCCACCGGATTGAGTTCGGGCGAGCGTGGCGGGAGCGGCAGGATGGTGATGTTGGCGGGGATATCGAGTTTCGGGCTGGTATGCCACGCTGCCTGATCGACGATGAGGATAGCGTGAGCGCCCGGCGCTACGGCCTGCGAGATCTCGTCGAGATGCCGGTTCATGGCGTGGAGGTTGCACCAGGGCAGGACGAGGGCCGCTCCCTTGCCTAGCGCCGGACAGATCGCTCCGAAGATCCAGGCCGAACGTGTGCGCTGATCGGCAGGCGCGCGTGGACGGGTGCCGCGTCTGGCCCAGCGGCGCGTCAGCTTCGTTTTCTGGCCGACCCTCGCCTCGTCGCCCCACCAGAGTTCGATGGCCTTGCCGGGATGCCGGGCCCGGATCCCGGCCATGACGTCGGGGAAGCTTTTTTAAAAACGTCCTGGGCCTCGGGATCCTGGGCATGGTGCCGGGGGCGTCCCGTCAGAAGGCGGAAGTCGAGGCCCCGGATAACGGCGCTCAGCCGGCTGCGCGAAAGAGAGACGCCGAATTCCTCATAAAGCCATTGCCCCAGATCAGCCTGCCGCCAGCGCACCACCCCATGCACGGCAGCGATCGGGCCGTCCTCGATCCGGCGCATCAGCGCTTCCAACATGGCTGGTGTCAGGCGGGGAACGACACCGCCCCCATGATGATCCCGCACGCCATCCGGGCCCTCGGCGTTGAAACGCACCACCCAGTCCCGCACAATCTGCCGATCCGTCCCAGCCAGTCGTGCCGCGTCTCCGCGTGACGCACCATCGTAGATCGCCGCCAGCGCCAGAAGCCGACGCGCCTGGCCCGCATGCCTCGTTGTCCGCGCCAGAGCACGCAGTCCCGCCGCATCATAATCCTCACGCAACGCTAACGCCCCGCCCATTCGGATGCCTCCCGCCCGGTTCGGCATCCTGTGAATCACAGCTCGTTCCAGAACGATACCGTCAGGCAATCACATATGAGTCAGGGCGGACCGGAGTTGGTATTAGTCTTCTTTTCGTCCCACAATCAGAAATCATGGGAAAAGCTGGTCTCTCGTCCCCAACAGGACATTCTGGAGACGCAACCTACCGGCATTACGGCGTTCAATCGTTCCAACGGGCAGAAAATCCTGGCCCGTCAGATGACGTTGCCGGACATCGTGATCGATCATCTGGGGGTTGGAAACCGCTGCAAGATGACCTTTTTCTACGATCTGGTTCCGCCCGTCACGGATATCGTTGAATTACTGAAGGAATTAGGTCTTTCCCTATCCGAGGCGCGCCTGGTCCAGACGATGGGAGAGACGGGCTCGCTCAAGGAGAGCGCCCTGAAACTCGGAATTTCCTACGAAAATTCCCGCTCGTCCCTGAAGACCGTGTTTTCGAAACTGAATATCAAGAATCAGCACGAACTGGCGGCTATCGTCACCCGGCTGTCGCTTATTGCCTGACCGGCCGCCCCAGGCCGCCCATGCCGAAGGCCGCGCCCGTTCGTCATGAAAACGAACCGGCGCAGCCTTCGGGGCGAATGTCTTGAAAAAGCTGGTCGGAGTGAGAGGATTCGAACCTCCGGCCCCTGCGTCCCGAACACAGTGCTCTACCAGGCTGAGCTACACTCCGAACTTGAGTGGGGGCTATACATCCCCTCCCCGCACTCCGCAAGACCCCCCGGCCAACTATCGGCGCGGGGGCGCTGTTTTTGTCATCTGAGTGTCACAGGCGGCTGACATCCTCGGTGGCGGGGCCACGGACCGTGGTGCGCAGACGGTCCATCGTGGTCGCGACGTCGGGCACGACCTCGAACAGGTTCAGGGCGGCGTCCTCGGCGAAGCCGTTCTGCACGGCGGCGTGCAGCATCGCCAGCATCGGGTCGGCCCAGCCCGCGACATTGACGACGAAGATCGGCTTGTCGTGCAGTTTCAACTGCCGCCAGGTCAGGATCTCCATCGTCTCGTCGAACGTGCCCAGGCCGCCGGGCAGCACGACGAAGGCATCGGCCCGCGCGAACATCAGCTGCTTGCGGCTGTGCATCGAATCCGTGACCGTCAGGTCGGTCACGCCGTCATGCATGACCTCGCGCGCCTGCAGGAAGGTCGGGATCACGCCCGAGACGAGGCCGCCCGCCGCCAGCGTGGCATCCGCGACCGCGCCCATCAGCCCGACATCGC